>JAGLBF010000022.1:0-13409 GCA_018260375.1 Deinococcus sp. | reverse complement strand
AACCGTACCTATAGCCGCTGTAACAATAGGATTGAGCTTATCGGTAAGCACCACATCTACTGCTGAGGTCGCAGTGTTTTTGGCAGTCAGCTTATAAGTGATGGTACTGCCCGCTGTAACAACAGTTTGACCTGTTTTGGTAAGGTTTACAGTGGTGGTAGGAGGGCTAACGGTAAGGTTATTAACAAGCGTACAGGTAATATTATCACCCTGGGCAGGTTGTATAGTAAATTGACCAGATTGACCAGAGAAGGGCAAAGGAGTGCTCGCGGTAGGTACAGCCGTACCACCTGTAGTGGCGTTGGTGCAGCTATAAGTTTTGGTATAATCACTGGGCGTAGTACCGCTAGCAAAGGTTTCACCCAGTGTAAATAGAGGTGGAACACCGGAAGAAGTTGTAGTTGTAGACCCGTTAGTAGTGTTAAACAACAAATTTGTGCCTTTATAGGTTACTGTGCCTGTACGTGTACCGGTATTACTTACATCTGTATTTGCGGAGCCGTAACTGCCCTCAGCAATCTTAATGTTTACGGTATCAAGAGGATTGCTAAAGCCAGTAAAGTTTTTGATCAGTGTAAATCTGGGGAAATTTGCCTGAGTGGTGTCACTGTTATAGAACGTGCACGTAGTCATCTGACCAATGGTTAGGCTGGTAATGGTAGCTGTATTTGTAGTGCTATCTACAGCAACAACATTGTTGGCAGGTGTAGGTAACTTTATAGGCTTCGTGGAGGTGCTGCCATCACGGTATGCTGGCCTATCACATATAACCTTGGTAATAGTAAAACCAGGAGCATTCTCAGTAACCGTAATACTACTAGGATTAAGAATAGTAGAGGTGTTAGGGCCTGAGCCAGAATTAGGAGCCTTAGAAAAAAGACCAGTAGTGTTTGCAACAGGAATGGTAATTTGATTGGGCAGTCCTGAATCCTGTATGTAGGCGTTGTCTAATTGTGTAGTGGTGAACTTAAAATTATTAGGTGTCGTACCAACATCTAATTTCTTTTGTAGGCATAGAGAGGTAGACAAGGCTCTGGGAAGCCAGATACGGATGTCATCTCCAAAACTATCAAGAGCAGCATTGGGATTTACCCGCTTGACAATCCTTATAGTGCCAGAAGGAGAAACGTTATCGGGCAAACGAATATAAAACATCTTTCTCAATGTTATATCGAGATCATAACCGGGTTGCGTATTGATAATTGCATTATCAACAACAAAACCAGTTTGCTGTGTTTTATCAGTTGTGGTTACAGGAGTCAGGGTTCCATCAGTATTGTATATTGTTGCACCATTTAGGCCGATAACACGTGCAGTATGGGGGTCAGCATCAGTAGGGTCAGGAGTTATGATAGAAGCATAGGCGGTTCCATTATATTTAATATCAAAAATGGTGGAATTACCTTCTGTTCTAAGATAGTTCGCGAAAGTGAAGCCCATCTGTAAATAACGAACATTATTTATATTTACAACGGGAGAAGTAGCAATATATTCATTTCTCTGATCCCAAAGATCAACATTGTAGAGTAAAGTTTCGGCTTTACCACCAGAATATTCGCTATCATTTTGCGACAAGAATGCAAATCCACCTACATTAGGAGCTGTAGTACCATCAGGTTTATAGGCGGTTCTTGTCCAATTTCCAGTAATAAATTGTGGTACTTCAGGGTCTGGTATAGCTGTACAAGCTGTCGTCTGTGCTCCAGCATACGCACCAAGTCCGAGCAGCACAGTAGTGGTTAATGTCCTGGCAAACTTCTTCATTTTCTCACTCCATTCAGTGTTTCATCGAGGGTTAGGTCTAGGCGCAAGTACAGACCCGGCTTGGTATAAAACCCAGCCGTGGGTATGCCGTCAAAGCCCTTTAGGTTGTAGCCAGCGCTCAGCCACAAGCTAGGCAAGACTTTGATGCCCGCTTCTAGGCCGTAACCATACAAGCTGGTGGAGGTGGCAGGCTGCAACAAGGCGCGGCCCCAAGCGCCCACACTAAAGCGGTCTGCAAAGTACAGGTTAGCGCCGATATAGGGCTGGTAGGTTAGCGTGTCGTGGTCGCTGAGCAGCATGCGGGCATCAAAGCCGGCGCGTACGGCAAAGGTCGGCTGGCGGTACTCAGCCGCTACGCCGCCGCTGACGTTGTCATTGCCGCCCGCTAGGCTACCTTGCAAGTAGCGAAAGTAGCCCAGGCTGCTCAGCTCAGAAGCGCGGTAGGCGTAGCCCAGGCCAAACTTCAGGCCCTGACGTGCGCCCACTTCGCTGGTCGCGTCGGCGCTCAGGTTCAGGTGCTCGTTGATGTCGCCGCTAACGCCGCCGTGCAGCACGCCCAGCGTACCGGTGTCGCTGCGGTAGCTCAGGTCAGCGCCCACACCAGCGCGGTAGTTATCGCCCTTGTAGGCCAGGTCAGCGCCCGCCGTCAGTTCGTTGGTCTGGCTTTGCAAGTTGCGCAGGTACGCGGCACGCAGGCCCACGCTGCTGCGGTCACTCAGCACCAAGCTGGTGCCTACGCCAAAGCGGGCGCGGTTTTCTTGCCCGCTGCCGTTGGCGGTTTCGTAGGCGGCGATGTAGTTGGTGTTGCCCAGCGTAGTAGTGAGTGACAGCGCCCCCGCATTGCCCGTCTTCCAGTCATAGACGTCGCGGAACTGAAGCGTCGTCCACTGGTTGATGTGGTAGCCCACCTTTAGCTCGGTGGTGGAGCTGAGGGTGCCGCTGACTGGTACCGTCTGGCTGAGTTCTACATTCAGCGGATCGCGGTTATACCCGACCAATCCGGTCACACCAAAGCCGCTTTTTGCGCCAAAGCCGTAGCGCACGCCCGCGCCCACCGTCCAGGGCGACAGTTTGTAGGTGCCCAGTACGCCAACAGAGCCGTCACTGCCTGCCTGCAGCGAACTTTGGGGGTTGTATTCACCCTCTAGTCGCACGCCAAAGGTTTTGTTCAGCTGCCAGTTGTAGCGCCCGCTGGCAGTAAAGCCCTTGCTGCCCGCACTCAGACCCGTGTAGCCGTCACTCTGGTAGCGCACGCTAAAGGCACCGCCACGCTCACCCTGCAGGCCATACTTAGAGTTGAGATGCGCCGAAGCCAGCACCCCGCCCGAATAAAAGACGTTGGCACCCGCGTCAATCTGGGGGTCAATGTATTTGCCCGCTACGCCAAAGGTGACAGTGCTGTCCATGCTCACCACGGCTGCGCCCACTTCGTAGTGGCCCGCGCCCGCTTCGCCGCGCTGGGCGAGTTGCACCCCGTAGGCGAGTGAGCGGTATCTCTTGGGGTCAGCAATGCGGTAGGCAGCATTCACATACTGGGTATTGAGATCGCCGTCTACGCTGCTCAGCGCACGGGCGAGGGTCACGATGCCGGTCTGGGGGTCAATGCTGTAGTCGGCCCCTTCTGTCAGGGGAGTGCGCGACAGTTCAGCGCCGCTTACGCGGTCGAGTTTGACCAAGGTCAGCACTTGGCTGCCAATGATAATGTCGTTGTGACCCAGGCGCAGCAGGCGCGTGCCTTCGGGCTGCACCACTTCACCGGTAATCTGTCCAGAAGGCACAGAAGCCACAAAGCCTGAGAGTGCGGGGTTGGTTTTGCTCTCTACCGTCAGCGCGGTGATTTGGGTGCTGAGCGGCAACACCACCAGCGGCACCTGGCTCAGGCGGTAGCTGACCCTAAAGCGCGGGTTGTCATAGATAAAGGCTACGGGGTCTGCGCCTTGCAGCGGCAGGGTTTCTACGCTGCTGTCGCCGTAGTTGGTAAAGCGCTCGTTGGTGGGCAGCGCGTTGGTGGTGGTGGGCAGGCCGTCTTTGTCGGCGGCGATGTAGAGTTTGCCGCCAGACAGTGGGCCTTCGTAGTAAGCGCGGGCGCGTACCGAAAAGTTATCGCTCAGGCTACCGCTGCCCAGGCCCAGGGTAGCGCTCAGCATACCTACGCCCACAGCGTGTTGGTCGGGTGAAATGTCAATGTCGCGGCGCATGATGTTGCGCCCCGCTAGCATTTCTAGGTGCAGGGTGATGGGGGTGGTCTGCGGGCGCAGCTCAAGCAGGCCTTCGCCCTCTTGCAAGGCCACCTGGTAGCCGCCCTCACCGGGGTTGGCATCAGCTTTAAGCGGCTCTAGGTTGCTGCTGAGGGTAAGGTAAGCTTCATTGGTGCGTATGCCCTGAGCGTCAAGGGCACGCAGGCGCAGCCGAATAGGGGTGACACCGTCGGCGATAACATTCAGCGGCTCAATATCAATGCGGCTGGTCGGGCCAGCGAGGTAGACTTTTACGTCGTCTTGGCCCAGAGTGATGTGGTTTTCGCCCGTACGAATCGACAGGCCATAGTATTCCAGGCGCTGCACACCCCGTTGCGGGTCAGTGATGGTGGTACCCACCTGGTCGGCGCGGGCAGGAACGCCGTTAACCACAGGCACAGGTGCGTCACCGAGGGGGCCTTCAACCGTCACGGTGATTTTGTCGCGGGTACGGTAGGTGGTACCCTGCGCGGGCAACTTGATAGCGCCGGCGTTTTCGCTGACCACTTCGGCCGCCTGAAAAGGCTGGGCCTGCACCAGGTCAGACATCACCAGTGCGCTGCCGTTGATGGGCAAGTAGCGGACACTACCTGTTTGCGCGCCGCTCACCTGGGGGTCAATGCTGTGCAAGCTGGGCAGGGTCAGGGCAGCGACCTGGGCGGGCAGGGCCGTCACTTGAAAGGTAAGTACGCCGTCGTTGCGGGCGGGCAATGTCCAGTACAGCGTACCGCTGGGGCCGCGTACGGGGTCAGCTACGGGCAGACCGTTTAGGCGGCTGCTGCCCACCACATATACCGCACTCTGAGGCAGGGCTTGTGACAAAAGAACTTGGGCGCGGCTCTGGTTCGCGGCGGATTGTGAGTCTGGTACAGGTACACTGTACGGCACCGTGACAGGCAGCACTTGAGGACGTTGTACCTCGGCTTGTGCCGCTGACTTGCGGGTGTCCAGTGTTTGGGGCTGTACCTGGTTTTGTTGTGCAGCCACAGGCATCAGGGCCGAGGCCAGCAGCAAGGCGCTGACAGTATGAAACAACTTGGGCGCGGTTATGGTGGTTTTCCTCATTTATTTCCCCTCACTTATCGTGGGTGCCGTGAATAAGTCGGCAGGCACACTGGTAGGGTTGCCGCTCACCGAGTAGGTGTAGTTCAGGGTGGTACGGCCTGCTGCCAGTGGGCCAGCATAGCTGTTTTGTCCACTGCGCAGCACAGCACCCTGAGGCAAGGTATCTTGCAGGCTAAACGCTGTTAGGGGGCGAGGTGAATCAATGTTCAGCTGTACCTGATAGCCACCGGCAATGCGGCTCACCGTTTTGCTGGTGTTCAAGTCGCCCTGGCTAAAGCTGATAGTACGGCCCACAACGCCGGCATTGGGTTTGAGGGCAAAGTCTACGCTGGTCAGCCCGTTGACATACACGCTGCGGGTAGCGGGACTGCCCGCTTCTGACTGATACGGTACGCTGGCAGGGTCAAGGCGCAGCGCCTGAGTACCGAGGGCCACGTTGCCAAAGTGAAAGCGTCCACGGGCGTCGGTCTGGCTGATGCGCCCGCCTGCCAGGATGACGCGCGCGCCGCTGAGCGGCAGGTCATCTTGGTTTTGTTTGCCGTTGCCGTCGTAGTCTACAAAAACCGTACCCAGAATGTCAGCTTGCGGAGCAAAGTTGAGCAGCTTGAGCACCACTTGGGCAAAAGCGCGGCTGCTGGCGACGGCGCGGGTGCGTCCGTTGGCACCAAAGCCTTCCATAATCACGCTGTTTTCCAGATTGCCAGCGGCTTCAGGGGTCACACGCATGTTATAGGTGAGCAGGCGCTGGCTTTTGGCCTCAATGCGGTCTACTCTCCAGGCCATGCTGTTGCCCGTGATGGTAGGGTCGGTGAGGGGTTTGCCGTCTATCTTGGCGCTGCCGGGTACGTACTGCAGGCCCTTGGCGGGGCTATCGGTGACTAGCACATTGACCATTGCGCTGGCTTCTGAGACATTTTGCAGCGTCAGGGTGTACTGCAACTGGTCGCCAAAGGTGACACTGTCGGTGCTGGCAGCCTTTTTGATGACAGGCACGCTGTTCCAGACATAGGCCACCACCGTATTGCTCTTGAGGGTCTGCGGAATTTCTTTGGTGGTCACTGTAAAGGTGTTTTCCAGCATTTCGTTGTCTTTGCTGGTCGCCGCTACGGTGGTATGTATGGTGTAGTCGCGGGTTTCACCTGGGGCCAGGCTGGCAACCGTCCAGCTGGTGGGCGCGCCTGCGGTGACGGTCAGGTCAGCGGGCAGGGGGTCGTTGATGCTCACATTGGTCAGCGGTGTGCTGTAGGGGTTGGTGACGCTGAGGGTGTAGGTTAGTCCGTCGCCCGTGGTCACAGTGCCGCCCGATTGCCAGGCGGAGTCGCCGTCCTTGCTGATGGTCTTTTTCAGTACGGGAAGCTGGGTTTCTACGCGGTCTATGCGGTCAGTGGTGCTGTCACTGGTGCTGCGTGCACCCTTCACCGTGACAGTAGCGTCTAGTGACTTACCGCCCTCAGTCATGGTGGGGGTGTAGCACACCTGCACATTGGTGCTGGCCTGGGGTGCCAGGGTAAAGGGCTGGGACAACGCCGCGCCGTCTGCGCCGCGCACCGTGACGTTGGCACTGCCAGAGCTGTAGCTGGTCGAGAGGCTAAAGTTGTCACTCACATCGCCCGTATTTTTGACGGTGTGGTCAAAGCAAGTTTCCTGGTTGGCAAGGGCAAAAGCCACCGTTTGGCTGTCGGCTCCGTCTGTGGCCGTGGGGTTTCCTGCAGGGCCGATGGCGACAGCAGGCTGGTAGCGCACACTCAAAGTAGCGCTGGCCTGTGCCCCGCCGCCCACTGTGGAGGTGAGATCTGCCGTATTGATAAAGGTGCGGCCCTCAGCGCTGGGATCCGCTTTCATGCGGAAGGTCAGCCTAATCTCGCCCGCAGGTGCGACGCTGCCCAGGCGTAGACGCACATGCTCTACCGCGCTTGGCTCGGTGGTCGTCCAGGTGCTGCCGTCACTGCTGTATTCCAATGTGCCAGCACTCACGGCGGCGCTGCCTGGTTGGTACAGCAGGCCGTTGTTCACCTGCGTTATTAGTGAATCGCTCACCACCACTTCGCGGCTACCCGAAGCGCCGGTGTTGCTCAGCATCACGGTGACGGTTGTCGTGTCACCTGGCTTTAATACCGTGTTGCTAAACGTTTTGGTCAGTCCCAGCACAGGCGGCGGGCCGATCACAATCTGGCTGATGTTGTCGTTGTCGCTTGCGCCGCCCTGACATTGGGCCACCAGATTCACCAGGGCGTTGTCACGGTCAGCTTGGGTAGTGGAGGCCTGTAAAAAGACCTTGGCAGTTGCGCCCGCTGCCAGTTCCACACTGCTTACCTGTGCATCGGTGCTGTCCAAAGTACCGTTATTGTTGCTGTCTTGGTACAAGCTAAGCTGCGGCTGCGTGCTTCCCAGGTTCTGGGCCGTAAGTGGAATGGTAAAGGTGTCGTTACCTACGTTGCGTATCGTGTACAAAAAGCTGGTCGTCTCGCCGGGCAGCAGGCTGCTGCTATAGGCAGGTGCCGTTGCGCTGCCGTTGGGGGTTACACTGACGTTACACACAGGGATAACCACTGTACTAACCACATTCGAAACAGACTGTATGGGCCCAGTGGTGAGTATGGCGTCGCCACTGGCCTGATTCTTCAGGACAGTACCCGCTGGCAACGATGCTGGCGCGGCCTGCACCGTTCCTAGTGCAAGGGCAAAACATAAAAGTAAACGTTTATTCATAGCTCTCCTTGTTTAGTAGCTACTGCAAATAGACTACGTTATATGCCTGTTTTCTAACTGATAAACCTTAGACGTCACAAGGCGTAGCGACTTTGGCGGATAGGTGCATGTATGCATGCTGCTGACTACAAAATTTGCTAGGCAAAGTCTCAAAACGGGGGCATCTTTATTTTGGGTACAACCAATATTCATTCAATAAAGTGATAACTTGACAGGAAACCTGTGGCGTTTAAAACGGGGAGCCGAGGCCATCAGCCCAGCCCCCCATTGTTAATCAGGTTCTAAAGGCTATGGGTTACTGATTAACCTTCATCTGCAGTGTGAGGTTGATGGTGCCGTTAACAGGCAGGCAGTCAGTGGTGTTGATAGCGGCGTCATTATTGCTGTCCAGTGCGGCGTAGAGTGCTGTCACTGGACCAGCAGCGGGAGCAGTAGCGCTCCAGGGGCCAGTTTTGCTGGTGCCAAACAACACAGTTCCCGCGCTTGACGTACCTGTAATGCTCTGGTAGGTGCTGTTGGCAAAGATGTTGGTGTTGGCGTTATCAATTTCAGTCAGTATGACCTGACAAACTGGGGCATTGTACTTGTTGGTGGCCGTGATGCTGTAGGTCAATACATCACCAGGTAGGGCGGTAGTTTTGTCTACCTTCTTGTTCAGAGGGAACAAGGGGTTGCTGGTGTAGGTAGGGTTAGTAATATCTGTAGTAGGTGGAGTAATAGGGCTCACGATGCCTACATTAAACAGAGTACCGTCAGTGTCGGTTATGGTGGAGTAAGCACCCGTCGCCACGTCAGTCACAGAGTAGTTGCTACCCGCAGTAGCATTGACAGGCAGGGTGACGCGGGTAATAAAGGTAAACGTAGCGCCGGGAGCCAATTGACCGGTGCTGGTTATGGCTGCACCATCCTTCACGTACGACACTGTTGCACCAACAGGCAGATTGTTAGTACCCGAAGTGATGTTAAAGGCGTCGCTGTAGCTGCCTTTATTGGTAACAGTGGTAGTGAAATCAATAGTGGTGGTGCCGGTGCTGCTGGGGGTAGCGGTCTGACCTGAATTGTCCAGGGTAGTGCCGGCATCTTGCGCCACGACAACCAGATCCAGCCCAGGGGTCTTCACGGTGTAGGTGGGGGTAGCAATTGCCTGGCCGCCAGCGTTACCACTCGTGATAGGTACAGTAATAACAATGGGAGCCGTGGGGGCATTAGGCGACTCGGTATCAGGGTAAGTGACCTGTACAGAGTAAGCGGGGGCCGTACCACTAGGCACATTGTTGAAGGTTACGCTGCCGTTAGGGTTTACAGTAACCGTAGCACCACTAATAGGGTTACCGTTTATGTCTACAGGCACTTCACCATTGACAAAGGGGTTGCCCGTCGCGGGGTTGATGATGGTGGCGGTGGTGCCAGCAGGGGAGCCAGAAGGTACAGCAGCGGGGCCAACGGTGATGTTGTCAGCTACACCACTGTTGTTGGGGGCCGTACCGGTCATGGTTACGGTGTCAGGGCCAGTGTGTTCACCATCTGCCTTGGGGTAGCCCGTCTGGCTGCCATCGGTGGCAACCTGTATAGGTGTACCTGCGCCAGGCAAGATCGGGCCGCCAGGAACCGTAGGCCCATTAGGCTGTGTATAGCCCGTTCCCGTACCAGGAGGAGTGCCGTCGGTAGGGGGGGTAGGATTAGTCACGATGCCTGGGTTGTTGGGGTCAAGAGGGAAGGGGGTAGGGTTAGTGACAGGGGGGCTACCCGGCGTTGCTGGAGTAGCATTATTCACCGTGGTGACGTTTGCGTTGTCGGTGTCTGTATTACCAGTATAAGATTCGGTATAGCTATTGTTTCCAGGCGTAGTGGCGTCAGGGGTGGAGTCATAAAGAGCCGTACCCGTCAGGTTCTGACCATACGTGTTTGGGCCAGCCACAGTATAAGTCTGGGTCACGGTTGTCGTCGCGCCTGCAGCTAGGGTCACAGTCGTTTTATCTAGGGTTACACTACTTGGTGGCGTATTGGTGGTGTTGGCAGAGGCCAAGGTAATCGCCAGGGGCGTGTTACCTGTGTTGGTGACTGTGTAGGTGTAGCTAACAGTTGTGCTGGCAGCCACGACCTTCGTTAGCGCAGGTGCGCCTGTATTGGGGGTGATGGTAAAGCTGGGTACAGCGGTAATCGTGGTGCTGACCTGGTTAGAAGCTGAATTACCAGGAGTGGTGGTATTAGTAGCGGGGTCAGTAACTGTAAAATCAGCGGTCGCCTGGTTGGTCAGGGCGCTGCCTGCTAAGGGGGCAGCGGCACTCGCCATGCCAGTGCTGAGAGCAAGGGCCAAAAAGCCCAGTTTGTGTATCAGTTTCATGTGGTACTCCTTAGATAGAGTGAGAGTTTGGTCTGTACAAGCTTGGCCCAATTGCCGGCCTGTCAGTAAATCCTGTAGTAGTATATGTCTTATCCTCTTACTAAAAACTGAACGGAAGATTGAGGGCAACTTATACTTGAAAGGATTAACTTGTATGATTTCTGGCACCGGGGGTGATAATGGCTACAATGGTGTCAAGCCGCCGCCACTCTTCAACCTTGTTTGCTTAGAAGAAGATGAGATGACGCTTTGAAGCGTGAGGGCCAGGCCCGCCCAGCGTCTTAACCCATCAGCCTTCCAAATGCGCTAGCGTGAGTAGCATGACCAGTCCCACGTCCTCAGAGGCCGAGTTTACCCGCAAATTGGCACTGGGTATCCTCAGTATGTTGCACCAAAAGGGCCTGCTGACTTCGGATGAGGTAGATGCCGTTTTATACACCGCCCGCCGTGCTGCCCAGACCCAGCAAGAGGTGTTAGATGTCCCTGCCAGCAGCCCAGTTACCCGTTCAGTTACCAGCCCCGTTTCCGTGCCACTTACTGGCCGTAGCCCGCTGTCTGACCCGCCGCAGGCAATAGCGCCTGGTCAGGGCCGAGTGGTGCGTATTCGCAGCCCGTTGTCTGACCCGCCCAAGCCTACTGAGGCAGAGGGCTTGGTGCCTGAGTCTGTTGACAACAAAGCAGTCGCGGCGCCTGTTGAGTCTGAAAAAGCAGTAGCGCAAGTACCACAAGGCCTAGAGGATAAAGCCGCTGCCCAGGACAAAACCGTTAGCCAGCCGCAGCAACAAGAGGCCCAGCAAGTGGAGGCCCAACAAGAGGAGACCCAACAAGAGGAGACTCAGCAACAAGAGATCCAACAAGCCGAGCCCCTAGCAGAAGATACGGCAGATACAAATATGGCAGATACAAATACCGTAGATACAGATACGCTGGATGAAGTAACTCTGGACGAACAAGCACGTGTGGCAAAGGCCCGCTGGGTACGTAAAGAACCCCCCGCTCCGCCTACCTTTGACATGGAGCTGTAATACAGGCTTAGCTTCATCGCGGTACAGCTACCCAGCATAGTCAGACAGTACAGCTACCTACGAAAAAGCCCACCTCCGCAGAGATAGACTGAGTGCTGAGTTTGTGATCACCAGCGGTGTAGGTGAGGAGGCAATACTTTACTGGTTGCTGGCAGCGGCTTTGGCCTTGTTTAGGGCCTTGGCCAGGCGGCTCTTTTTGCGAGCAGCAGTGTTCTTGTGCAGGGTTGAACCTTTAGCGGCCTTGTCAATAAGGCTTTCGGTCTGGCTCTGAAGCTGTACGGCTTCGGCAGCGCCTGTTTTAGCGGCTTCAATGGCCTTTTTGCTAAAGGTCTTGATGGTGCTTTTGCGGCTGCGGTTGATCAGGCGGCGCTTGAGGCTCTGGCGGTGGCGCTTCTGGGCGGACTTGTGACGTAAAGCCATGTTCTTTTCTCCTTGTTCTTTGCCTGACCCTATCTGGGCAGCAAAGCGGTTCCTGGCGGTCAGGAACGCGAGCGACGATATACCAGCTGGTACTTGGTGCAGGTATCCGCGCACAGCGGCGCAATGTGTGTGGTGTAGTTGCGCCGCTGGCTGACCTTGTACGGCTCACGGTGTGATACGCACAAGGCAACTTTGTTAGTGTAGCGCTTGAATGTGTGTGGCGCAAGCCTCAGCATACGGTTTATGTCTGCCAAGCCCACCACACCCGCCCAGCGAGAAGACGCCTACGACAAGCTGATGGACTACGCTCTGCGTGCCCTTACCGCCCGTGCCCACAGCGAAGCCGAGCTGCGCCAAAAGCTCTTGAAGCGCGACCCAGAGGAACAGTTTGTTGAGTCGGTGGTGGCGCGGCTGCTGCACCTTGGCTACCTCAACGATCAGGAACTGGCCCGCAGCGAGGCCACGCGGCGCGGCGTGGGGGCCTACCGCATCAAGGCCCGCCTCAGGCAGCGCGGCGTAGACAGCGAGCTGATAGAAGAAACCCTGCAACAGCGCGACCCCGACCGTGACCTCAGCGAAGCCCGCGAGCTGCTGCAAAAGCGTCTGCCCACCTTGCTGCGCGGCAAAAACGCCCGCAGCCGCGCTTACGGCTTTTTGGTGCGGCGCGGCTACGGATCAGACGTTGTGAGCAGGGTGATGGCTGAGCAGGACTGGCCCACCGAGAAACCCGCCTGGGCAAGTGCCAACGAGGAGTGAAGCGGAATACGTGTGAAGGGCGACAATGATTGAAGGGCGGGGCCTAATACGGACTGGAGTTGACCGCCAGTGGCTTTGCTTAGCGCAGCCAGAAGAACTGTTATCTGCACAGCGCTATCTGATCTACACAGCACCACGGCCTGTGCTCAGGGCGAGGCACGCAGTGAGGCTTCAGTGGCCCAGAATCTTACTTAAAAAGGCTTTGGCGCGTTCATGTTGCGGGTTGTTATAAAAGTTTTCGGGCGTGGTGTCCTCAACGATATTGCCCTGGTCAAAGAAAACCAGACGGTTGGCAACTTCGCGGGCAAAACCCATTTCGTGGGTGACGACCAGCATGGTCATGCCGCTTTGGGCCAATTCTTTCATGACGTCCAGCACTTCCTTGATCATTTCGGGGTCAAGTGCCGAAGTCGGCTCGTCAAACAGCATGACCTTGGGATCCATCGCCAGGGCGCGGGCAATAGCGACGCGCTGCTGCTGTCCGCCTGAAAGCTGTGCAGGGTATTTGCCGGCTTGCTCGGCGATACCCACGCGCTTGAGCAGTTCCAGTCCGCGCTGGTTGGCGTCGGCTTTGCTGGTTTTGCGTACACGGATAGGGGCCAGGGTGATGTTTTCCAGCACGGTCAGGTGCGGAAAGAGGTTAAACGACTGAAACACCATGCCCACTTCGCGGCGAATAGCGTCTAGGTTTTGCCCGTCTTTGAGGGTAATGCCATCAACCACAATCGTGCCTTTATCGTGCGATTCAAGCGCGTTGATGGTGCGGATAAAGGTGCTTTTGCCACTGCCCGACGGGCCAATGATAACCACCACTTCGCCACGTTGAACATTGATATTGACGCCGCGCAGAGCGTGAAAGTGGCCGTAGTGCTTGTGAACATCTTTGGTGCTGATAATAGGCTGCGTTGTAGCGGTCATGGAGGATATTCTAGCAGCAGGTCAGCGCGTAGCGAGTCGTGCCGTGCTGGGCGCTGACATCTGGGCCTGGGGGTACTCTGAATAAATTTAGTAATGGCAGTATTGATAAATTCCACTCATACGGATTCCGCTAAATTCCACCACAGTCGGAAAAGCGCCGCCTGCGGCTCC
>JAGLBF010000183.1 GCA_018260375.1 Deinococcus sp. | reverse complement strand
CCCTATCAAGTGTAGCGGAAATGACCAAAGCGCTGCAACGTCTGGCACAAAAAAGCCCCGCACAGTGGCGGGGAGGTGGCTGATCACAAAAAAGGCTGGAGGTGAGGGGGCCAAACACTTATACGGATTCCGATTGATTCAGAACTGCACTGAATCAATCCGAGCGGACGCGAGTGGGAACAGCATACGGGTTTCGCAGTATGGAGCCGCAGGCGGTGTCTTCCCGACTGTGGTGGAATTTAGCGGCAGTCCGTATTACAGCCCGAAAAACTCGCGGTTTTTAGCAATAAACGCCTCTTCGCCGGCGGGCACGTCTTCCTCAGGGAAAATGGCACTGACGGGGCAAGCGGGAACACAAGCACCACAGTCAATACACTCATCAGGCTGAATGAGAAACTGGTCATTGGCGTCGTAGATGCACTCTACGGGGCAGACTTCGGTGCAAGCCTGGTCTTTGACACCTATGCATGGAGTGGTAATAACGTGAGGCATGTGTACTATATTGCCCCAAACGGGGGCTGCGTACAAGTACACCCCGCCCAGTTGTCTATCAAAGTGAATGACCGAGTCCAGCTACGGCTTCAGGTTGAGCCTTATTAAAAAGGTGGTGACCACGCGGTGAAGTAGGGTCAGCGGGCCTAGAAAAAAGTACCCCTTTCGCGGTGGCGCAGGGGGTACCTTTGGGAGTGTGCTGGAATAAACTGTGCTGGAATAGAATATCTACACCCTGATCCAGAGCAGCCGTACTGAGCCTTGTGGCAGCAGTGATCAGCTCGCCTTTAGCAACACTGCTCTTTACATTTTGTCTTCATTGCTGATTGCCTTTACTGATTGTCTTTACCGATAAGCACGCGCTGGGCGAGCAACAGGTCACTTTCTTTATCTACATCAGTGCCGACAGCGGCGTGTGGCGTAATCAGAGCGCGGGCTTTTACGCCTAGCAGGTCACTCACCTTGTGCTCTAGCTGGGCCACGCGCAGGCGGCCTGTGACAAGACGCAACAAAATCCCCGGGCCGATAAGCGCCGCTAGCCGCAACGGGGCTTTGCGGGCCGCCAACAGCGCGCGCAGCCTGGGGATAAATTCCCCGATAAGGGCGGGGTCTACCATAAACAGGTTCCCGCCCGTAAAGGTGCCGTCTTGCAAGCGGGCGTAGGTGCGCTTGACCCCCGGATACGTGGCCTCACAGACTTCTTTGCATACCACGGGGTAAACCACGCCGGCCTCTGGCGCGTTTGCCAGCACGTCCCGCACCATCTGCGCGCTGAGCATGGGAATATCTGCTGTGCTTACTAGCACGCGCGGCGAAGTGGTGTGTGATTCAGCGGGGCGGCACTCTTGCAGCGCGGCTACGCCCGCTTCTAGGTTGGCTATCAGGCTACCCCTGTCCGTCACCTGCAGGTCAACCAACGTAGCCATGTCGGCGCTCAGCGGCCCCACATAGGCCACGCGTCCCACGGCTCCGCTTTGGCGCAGGGCCTCAAGCACCCACTGACCCATCGGCTTACCCGCCACAGGAATCATGGATTTTACCCGCACCTGGTGCGCGGCAGCAAACTCATCACCTGGGTCGCCCCCACCCAGCACCAGCGCGTCCCAAACCTGCTGACTCATAACGTGGCCCTCATAGACTTGCAGAGTATCACTCTGTGAAGAGAGGCGTAGGGGATGACGTATGCAGAGCAGGGCAACCGCAAAGTCCCTCAAATGTAAAGTGAAACTTTTCGTTTGAAAATAACGTTTCGCCATGCCGACAGCATCCGGAAGATGGATACAGCAAAAGTAGCCAGCCTACCTACTGGCTACTTATCAAATGTTAGGCAGTTTCCAACTTCGCGGTTGCCCTGCTTAACTCTTGGTGTACTTCTACCGCCAGTTCTTTAGTGATAATAGTTGGCCGGAATAGTCGCACTAAGTTTCTGCACGGCGTCGTTAAGCATCGCGGCGACAGCCTTGTCCATTCCCGAATTCTTACTGCCTCCGAGACTCAGACCGGCGAAATTCAGGCTACCTGAAGTGCCACTGCTTTTTCCCTCGACCTGGGTCGTGCCAATGATGCGGCTACTCTTGATATCGAAGATACGCAGGGTAGCCGTTACCCGCTGTTCTTTACTTCCCATACAGATCCCAAACAGGCAAGCGCTGCCGCTTGAAGCGTCTTCACCAAAGGACGTTACCAGCCCCGAAACCATGACATCTGCGCCCACAACCTGGCTTCCGGCGTCGGCCCCCTGTATCATGCCTTCTTGCATCCCTGCGGCGAGTTGGGCCCGTTCATAGATAGCGAAACGGCCCGTCTGCATTAAGGCGTTTGTCAGAGCGTCGGCAAGCTGGTCGCCGTTACAACTGTAAGAAGCACACTTAAAGCCACCTACAACAATATGAACCTGAGGAACTACGGGCGGCGGAGTAAAAGGAGCTGGAGCGGATTGCGCCTGTACTGGAACAGCAGTTTGGTCAGGCGCAGTGCCCTGGGCATAAGTGGTACTGAGGAGCAGCGCTACGGGAATAAAAAGCAGTTTTTTCATAAGTTTTTCTCCTGAACCGGGTTAACGAACTGAGATTTCATTGCCAGTCATACCGCTTACCGACAGACCGAGCGTTTCGAGCAGGGAGGCAAGATCGGCAGTCGAACCTTCAATGCTGACTTCTAGCAGGGCACCACCAGAATCCACCGCCCGGATCACGGCACTGCTTGCGCCCTTAGCCTTAAGCTGCTTGGCGATCAGATTGACCTTGGCAAAATCAGTCGGCGTCAAAATCCGCACGACAAAGGCCCGCTGAGCCACAGCGGTGTGTCCTTGCAGCACCTGGTTCAGCAGGCCGGGTAACTTTTGCCCCGCCTGACGACCTACATTCATGAGAGCTGTCTTGCCCGCAATAGCATCGGTCAGGCCCACACCGCTTCCCTGAAAGGCTTCGCTAAAGACCGTCTGTGCGCTGGCCAAATCAATAACTTTGACTTCCAGACGGGCGGTATAGCCACGCATACTGCCTGCCACCGTGCCATACTCCTCGGCAAAAGCTTCGCCAGTCACCAGATAATCAGCGCCCAGACGGCTTTTGAGATCAGGAATTGCACTGAGGTCTTCACCACGCAGCAGGTTGCGCTCGGCGTTACGCTGCTGCGTTCCCGGATCGACCACCCTGTAGCCTGCCTGAATAAGTGAGCGCATGACCTCGGTTTCGGCGGCGGGATCTGGCACAGGACGGCGAAGAATGGCTTCAGGAATCAGAACAGTAAAACGGGCCTGCGCCACCTGAGGAGCGAGGGACGTTTGTATAGCGGTGGACACTAGCGTCTGAGCCTGAGCGGGTAAGGCCAGCAGAGCCAGTGAGAGGGCCAGTAAGATTCCACGAGTCATGAGTAGTCTCCTAAAAAATAATGTGGAACTGTTCAGTAGTCCGGAACCTTCTGTAGTTCTCCCAAGGACAGTGCCCATAAACACCAGGTTTCAGCCCCTCCACCCTTACCGGGGAGGTTGGAAGGGGGGCTACTGCGAATGGCGTCCCAGACGAGTCAATTTAGCTTCACATTTCTGTAGCGGTGAAAAGGTTCCGAACGACTGATACGGATTCCGATTGATTTGGCGTACTTCCGAATCAATCAGGGCGGATG
>JAGLBF010000021.1 GCA_018260375.1 Deinococcus sp. | reverse complement strand
TGTATGATACGGATTCCGATTGATTTGGCGTACTTCCGAATCAATCAGGGCGGATGCGAGTGGGAACAGCATACGGACTGTGCGGTATGGAGCCGCAGGCGGCGCTTTTCCGACTGTGGTGGAATGGAGCGGCAGTCCGTATAAGGTGTCCTGGTTTCTGCGATGCCGCTAAATTTCAGCACAGGCACTTTTGCGACTGTGCTTCTGTATCGCCAAACGCGTACTTTTTTCTATGCCCGCTGGCCTTTTTGCATCACGTTTTTTATTAAGGTTCAACCAGAATCCGTATTACACCGCTGCCACTTCGCCTACCTGTGCGGGGGTGGGCAGCGCGGCGCTTACTCGGCCTGCTGCGTGAGCGACAAAGGGGGAAAGCACGGGCGACACGTCTGCTACCTGGCGAAAGGGCGCGGCAGGCAGCGACAGGTCACCTGGGCCAAAGCCCGCCAGGTGAGAGAGCGTGGTGAGGTGCTGGGCTTCGCTGGCACCCAGTTGAGCGGCGGTAGCGGCAAGGTCGGCCTTGCCTTGACGGGCAAACTGATGGCAGGCGGCGATATATGCGCCCCTACAGGCTTCTTCCAGGTGCAGCGCGGTGTCGGCAAATAGGCCCGCGTTGCTCAGCAGTCCCTCGGGAAACCAAAATTGCCGCGTAAGACTTGCGCCGCCCAGCGTACCAAGCAGCGTAAGGTGGCTTTGTTCAGCCTCAAGCAGAGTCTGTAACTGTGACCGGGCCTCGGCGCTGAGGCCAAAGCTGGCGCGGCTGAGCACTTGGTGGTACAACGTCACGGAAAGGGCTTCAGCGGTGGCTGCCAGGTTCAGCACGGCGGCAGGGTCGCTGCTCAGCGCATGAAATCCGGGCTTACCCGCCGCGCCAAACACCTGCCCAAAACTCGCAAAAGCGGCGGTTGCCAGGCTGCCGCGCAAAAATAGGCGCCGTGAGGGATCAGAAAAAGGCGTAGAGGTCATTGAGAATCTCCTATGGGAAAAAAGCTGCCAGCCGTCAACCAGGCGTACGCCGTCAAAGACAGGAGGCAGACAACTGATGAACATTTACCCTCTACCTCAAGCAGAGGCTCTGACGCCGCCCAGCCTTATGCTGTCTTTATCTCTAGCTGCTTACTGCTCAAAATTGTTTACTAAAGGCTATTTGCTAAAGACAAGACTGGGAGCTGAAAGCTAGGCGGCGCACACTTACAGTTGTGGACGGCCCCAGAAGCGGTGGTGGGCCAGGGCTTTGACAAAGGCGTCTAGCTCAGCCTGGGCGGCATTGGGCTGGGCGATAATAATACCCATGGCGCTGAGTTTTTTGCCGCCTTCGCCAGCTGCCAGGCGTGTGGCGGCGACTTCGGAAAGGTTGTGTACGGCGGGGCCCGCGCCGTTCGCTGGGGCATTGCCCGACACTTGACGCAGCACCTTGGTCAGCGGCGTCGCGGTGAGCAGCTCGGCCCCTTCTGCCAGTGAACCGATGGGTTTGGCGTGGCGGTAGCTTTCCAGCACAAAGTTATGGGCTTCGGGGCGGTCAATTAAGGTCTGTACACCTTTTGCGCCGCCTGGCACCATCAGGCCGTCATACAAGACGGGGTCGGTGTTGGCCAGTGTCTTTTGGGCCACAATACCGGGAACAATTTCGCCCAGATGGGTACCAACCACTTCGCCCGTAGCGCCTGCGGCCTTCAGGGTTTTGAGGGCCTGGGCCACCTGCGCCGCGTCTGTGCCGGGGGCGACCAGTACCGCGACCTTGCGGCCCTTGGCGCTTTGGGGTTGGCCCTCTAGCTGGCTCAGACCCTTGGCCTTTTGCAGCTTGCCCGAGGCAGTGGTGGGCGATATGGCCCCCGCGAGCAACGCCACCTCTTCGGCGCTGTCTTGCTGTCCGCCGGGCTTGGCGGTTTGCTTCGCCAGGGGCTTTTCGCCCAGGGCCAGGGCGACTTGCGAGGCCAGCACTTCGTTAACGTGCTTAAGCTGCTCAATCATCCGCAGGCGCACGTCACGCAGTTCGCATTTGCTCAGCTCAAAAGCCAGTGACTTGGTGATGTGCTCTTTTTCGACAGCCGTCACCGAGTTCCAAAACAGCTTGGCCTGACCGTAGTGGTCGCTAAAGCTGTCAGCGCGGGCGCGGCGCTTGGTGTCGCGCATCTGCTCAGGGTAGCTCACAAAGCCCGCAGCGCCCGCAGGCGTGGGTTTATTGTCGCCCATGCCGTTGGGGAAATACGACACCTTGCCAGGGTTGATGGTGTGGCGCATATGTCCGTCGCGCTGGTTATTGTGCACAGGAGCCAGCGGGCGGTTGATGGGAATCTCTACCCAGTTGGGGCTGCCCAGGCGCGACAACTGCGTATCCAGGTAACTAAAAGTACGGCCTTGCAGCAACGGATCATTGGAAAAGTCAATGCCCGGAACGATATTGGTGGGCATAAACGCCACCTGCTCGGTTTCGGCAAAGTAGTTGTCGGGGTTGCGGTTGAGCACCATGCGCCCCACAATCTCCACAGGCACCAGGTCTTCGGGGATCAGCTTGGTGGAGTCGAGAACATCAAAGTCCCAGCTGTCAGCCTGCGCTTCGGTAAAGACTTGTACGCCGAAATCCCACTCTAGCGTGCCGCCGGCGTCAATGGTGTCCCACATGGTGCGCCTGTGAAAGTCGGCATCTTTGCCGGCAATCTTCTGGGCTTCGTCCCATACCAGCGAGTGTGCGCCCAGCACAGGCTTCCAGTGAAATTTGACAAAGTGGCTTTGACCAGCTGCGTTAATCAGGCGAAAGGTATGAATACCAAAGCCGTCCATGCTGTCAAAGGCGCGGGGAATAGCGCGGTCAGAGTGAATCCACATCAGCATGTGCATGGATTCGGGGGTCAGCGAGATAAAGTCATAAAAGGTATCGTGAGCGCTGGCGGCCTGGGGAATCTCACGGTGCGGCTCAGGCTTGACCGAGTGAATGAGGTCAGGAAACTTAATGGCGTCTTGAATAAAAAATACGGGAATATTGTTGCCCACAATGTCCCAGTTGCCCTCTTTGGTATACAGCTTGACGGCAAAGCCGCGCACATCGCGGGCTGTGTCGGCTGAGCCGCGCGAACCGGCTACCGTAGAAAAGCGAGTAAACACTGGAGTGCGCACGCCCACCTCGGTCAGCACCTTGGCATGAGTGTACTTTTCCAGCGACTTTCGCAGCTCGAAGTAGCCGTGTGCGCCCGCACCGCGTGCATGCACAATGCGTTCAGGTATGCGCTCGTGGTCAAAGTGCATGATTTTTTCGCGGAAGAAAAAGTCTTCCAGCAGCGTCGGGCCGCGCAGGCCTGCCCGCAGCGAGTTCTGGTCATCGCCCGTAGCGTGGCCCATGTTATCGGTCATGGTGTTGCCAACAGGCGCGGTGTTGGCGCTTAAATCTTCGGCCTTGCTCTGGTCATCTAGCTTGGGGGCGGCGGTGTTGAGAGACAGTGGGGTAGAAAGGTTGCGCTTTGCCATGTAAAACCTGCCTTAAAAAGTGAGTATGGCCCAGAGGGGGAGTGTAACGCCTAATAATGACGACCTTAGCTTAGGCCAAGAGGTACCCAGGAGCGCCAGGACTGCCACAAAATGAAGATTTACATAAGGGACGTGATACGAGTGGCGGGTTGCTATTGGCCCTCTAAATACGCCACCGCTTCTTGTGCTCCCATCGCCCGCGCCGCGTCTAGTGGACTGACGCCTGACGTGTCACGGGCCCTGGGGTCTGCGCCGTGTTGTAGCAGCAGCTGCATGATGTCCAGGCGATTAAACATCGCCGCCATGGTGAGTGCGGTGCGCCCTGTGGGGCCGCGCCCTTCAACATCTGCGCCGCCGTCTAACAGCAACTTGGTCATCAAGATATTGCCCTTAAAGGCCGCGCCTTGCAAAGCGGTTTGGCCCTGGTCGTTGTACAGTGCGGGGTCGGCCCCAAAGCGCAGCAGCGCGCCGGTGGCCTCTAGGTGTCCATGATAGCTTGCCAAAATCAGCAGGGTGTCGCCCTTTTCATTGCGCAAATTGGCGGGCAAACCCTGAGCCAGTAGTGCCTCTAGCGCGGGTGTGTTGCCGCTGCGGGCGGCTTCAAACGCCGACTGAAGGATCTCGAGCAACTGGGGGTCAATATCTGCTGGGCCTGATGAGCGATTGGTCATATGCAGGCCATGATACGGCGGCGCAGCGGGGCAGGTCATCAGGTTCTGTCAGGTCAGCTATGAAATTATACGGATTCCGGTTGATTTGGCGTACTTCCGAATTAATCAGGGCGGATGCGAGTGGGAACAGCATACGGACTGCGCGGTATGGAGCCGCAGGCGGTGTCTTCCCGACTGCGGTGGAATTTAGCGGCAGTCCGTATTAGCCATGAAAAAGGCCGCCAGGGCGCTGAGGTATCTCTCCTCTGGCTCAAGGCGGCGTTGCTGCGGGGGGCAGGGCTTAGGAAGCGGAATTCGTGTTAATTACAGGTGACAGGCGCCGTGCTGCTGTTGCGGGGCGCCGCTGTGGTGAGGGTAAAGTCATTTTTGTTGTTGTCAGTGTCTACACAGCCGCCGCCGTTACGCAGGGCAGCATTGGTGTTGCTCAGGTTGCCAGTGGCAGCCCCTTCAAACTTGGTGGCCGCCGTGCCAAAGCCTACCAGATCAATGATGGTGCCATTGCTCAGGGCCACTGAGCCGCTGGTCGAACTCATTGTCAGCGTACCTGTCGCGTCAGGAGCGGGGAGGGACTGCGTGCCACCCGTACCAGCACTTTCTTGTACCAGGTAATAGCTGCCCGCTTTAACAGTGCCGCTCAGGGCTGTCTTGCCGCCTGAGTTGCCTGCTGATGAGAAGTATTCTACGTTATACCCGCTCAGGCTGATGTCGCTAGAGGTAGGATTAAAAATCTCGATAAAGTCGTTTTTATAGGTTGCGCCTGAATTGCCACCGCCGCCATACACCTGGCTGAGTACCAGGTGATTCATGGTGGTGGGCACGCTGCCGCCTGCCGTTACGGTCACGTTGATGGTGGTGTTGGCGGTTAGGCCAGCATCTCCGGTGGTGGTTACTGTGACCGGGTAGGTTCCCGCTGCCATTCCTGCGGGCGCGGTGACACTCAGGCTAAAGGTGGCGTTGCGGCCGACTGTGGTGACTGAGGGTGTGACGCTCAGGCCAGCGGCGTTGTTGGTGGTGATCTTGAGGTCGGCGCCCGTGTAGTTCTGGGTGCTGGTGCTCAGGGTGCTGCTGACTGACGCGCCGCCCGCTGCGATAGTGAGAGCCGCAGGGTTAGCGCTGAGGGCTGTTGACGCGGTGGGGGTGGTGACCGCGTCGGCCTTCAGGTTCAACCCCACCAATACGGGGTCGTGGTCACTGGCGCGGAAGGGGTTACTGGCGTTATACAGGTCTTTGCCCTGACAGGTATTGGCTGTACCACCTGCACCGACTACGCACTCAGGAATACTCTTGTATTCGGTGTTGTAATCCGCAATGGTGGGTTCGTCACTGTTGACATGCCACTCAGTGATGCCTGTTACCTGGTTGCTGAGGTTGGCACTGGCGAGCGCGTGGTCAAGGTAACCGAAGAGGCCACTGTACTGGTAGCTGTAGCGGTCTTCAGCGGGGATACGCAGATTCAGGCTCTCAAAGCCGCCGCTCTGGAGGGCCTTGATAGGATCTTCTGCGCCGTAGGCGTTAAAGTCGCCCAGCAGCAGCACATCTTGATCGCCGCTCGTTTGCTGAATGCTGCTGACAAAGTTCAGCAGTTGCTGGGCTTGTTGCACGCGCAACTGATTCCAGCAGCCCTGACCCTGGTCGGTATCACCGCTGGTGGGGCAACTGCCTTTGCTCTTCAGGTGGTTGGCAACCACGCTAAACACGCCGTTCGTCGCTTTGTCCTGGAAGGTCTGGGCAACGGGTGGGCGCGAATAAACGCTGTTGGTGTCGATCATCGGCGCACCGATAGGGGTCACCTTGGCGGGCTTGTACACGATGGCAACTTTGATGGCGTCAGTACCTACCTTACCGGTCGTAATGGCCGCGTAGGTGCCTGAGCCCGCTTTTTCATTGAGCGCCGCTACGATGTCGTTCAGCGCGGTGTCGTTGTTGTTCTCTACTTCCATCAAGGTCAGCACGTCGGCGTTGAGGCCCACGAGGGTGTTGGCCATCTTGGTGCGCTGTCGGCTTAGTTCGGCAGCGGTGTTGGCTCCACGGTAAGTACCCCCGTAGTTGCTGTTTAGGTCAGTAAAGTAGTTGAGCACATTGGCTCCGCCCACACGCAGGCTACCGCCCACATCTTTGGGTTGGTCGGGGCGCGGGTTGGCATCCGTAAAGTTGACGGTGCCTGTGGGTTCCAGCATGGGTAGGTTAGCCACCGTGTGCCACACACCGCTCAGGCCCGTTACCGTATCACCTGTGCGGCGGGTATTTTGGCTGCTGAGGTAGGGCAAATCGAGGGGGTTTTGTCCGCCCTGAGCGTCATCTAACGTAATGGTGCTCTGGCTCACCGTACCTGCGTTGCCGTTGGTCGGCACAAACATACGCCCCGCATTTGACAAACCAAGCTGACCGTAGCGCCCGTAGGTGTAATTATTGGTCACTGTCAACGTATCGGGGAAGGTGACGCGCATGCCTTCATAGCGCTCTAGTTGGGTGCTATCCAATGGAAGTTGGAGGCTGACCGCCTCAGGCAACCCAAACCCGCTGCCCTGTTTGGTAATGGTGGGGGCAGTGAGTTGCGTAGCACCTTTATATTCGGCAGCCGTGCCACTGACCTTCACCAAGTCGCCCACGTTCAGCACAGGGCAGCTGTTTGCGCAGTACACAAAAATGCCGTCGCTGGTGTTGCCGTCTTTGTCGGCGTTGATCCCCTGATCCTGCACGAAAAACCCGCTAAGTCCAGGGGTAACGGCAGTGACAACGCCAGCGACCGTTTGCGCGCCGCTCGGCCCCGCTATGTCACCTGCAGGGGTACTACCCTGTACCGCGCCCATAGAGCTGATGGTGGTGGTGGGTACATTATCCGCCACTGTGAACACCAGATTAAAGGAAAAAGGGTTTTGGGAGGGGTTACTGGCCTGGGCAATGCTCGTGGCCAAGGTAATCTGGCCTGTGGCACCCGCAGGCAAAGCCGCCATCTTCCAGCCTGAGCGCGAAATGCCGCCCAGCGTGGTGCCAGCAGGCAAGTTCACCTGAATGTCACCGCTATCTAGGTTGGTGATCAGGGGAGTGTTGACGGTAGTTTTGGGGTCGCTTGAGGTGTCAAAGTTGAGACTAGTGGCCTTGCTCGAGGCATCTGAGCCGTCAAAATATTTGAGGTTACTAAATGCCGTTGCGCCGATGGTGGCGGTTTGTCCCTCGGTGTCTACAGGCATAAAGGTAGGCGCAGCGAGGCTCTGGGTGCTGTTATTGGTCACATCAAAGGTGGCCCACATGTGAAGCGTTCCCGTGACCTGGTCTATATAGGTGCCGTAGTTGTTGCTTTTAAAGCTCAGGCCGCCCGCTTCCAGGCCCTGTGTGCTAAAGCCCACGCGGCTCACCGTGGCCTGGGACAGGCCGCTTTGTCCACCAGTCAGGCTCAGTTGATAAAGCCCCAGCGCTTGTTTGGACGCTGGGGTGGTGGTTACTGGTGCGGGTTGCTGGGTAGTAGGTTGCTGGGCAGTGGGTTGTTGAGTGGGGGCGGCACTGAGCGTGCTGTTGCCGTTACAGGCTGACAACACCAAAACACCCAGCAGCAGCGCTGAGGCGTTAAAAACGTGCTGACGCAAAGATGAGCGGGCCATCAGTTGCTCTGCTCCGAAAAGACGCCGTAACCGTAGCCGTAGCCGCCAGGGCCGATGGGCAGGCTGTAAATCAGGGTCATCTGCTTCCAAGGGCCAAGCTCGGTCAGCTGTGGGCGTACATAGTTGCCCTTTGAGCGAGCATTCTGGTTAGATGTGAGAGCAGCGGTAGTGGGTTTCATGGTGTTATCAGACATAAGTATCCTCCCTGGATTACCGCAACGGTAAATGAGGATTGTCAGTGCTTTGTGATGTACCTTGTAATGTGTCTTGTGATGTAACTTACGATGTGCTGAAGCAATCAGCGTCATCCCAAAGCTGTGCCGCCAGAATTGGCTTAGCAGAACTTTTGGTGCTTGACAGCTTGACAAGGCGTTATCTTGACAAGGCGCTATACCGTACAGCTAGGGTGTTAACGTATAGCCAGGGCGTTCAGCAATTGTGCGCTGAAGACTGTGAGTCGCTCAAAGCAACCGACCTACCTCAGCCGCTTGTGGGCACATTCCAACACCTCGTCACGGCTCAGGCCAAAGAGGTCTACTTCGCGCAGCAACCGGCCCACCCCCTCACTCACCTGCTGGCGGCTTGCAGGCAGCAGCGGCACACCAGTACATTCCCACAAGGCGCGTAGCCGTTCAGGGAGGCTAGGTGCAGGCTCCAGGCCCAAAAAACCTATGGCCTGCAAGGGCGCGGGGGGTGCTGGCTGGGTGCCGAGCGGCAGCAGCAGCTTGCCGTGCTGGTCTTGTCCCTGCGCCTGACCGAGCAGGTGCGGTGCAAAGCGCTCAACGCTATCAGGGTAGGCCCGCAAAAAACGGTCTAGGCCCGTCACGGCGCCGCTTTGTGCGTGCCACCATGTTTGGTCTTCAGCGAGCAGTGATAAGCCTGCCCCGCGCAGCCGGAGCGCCGCCGTGCTTTTGCCTGCTCCACTTGGCCCTGAGAGGCTGAGTGCCTGACCTACCCCGCTTACTGTTGCAGCGTGCAAAGGCAGCCAGCCGGCCAAGCGGTGTGCTTCGGCAAAAGCCAGCAGCAGGTCTACTTCCTGAATCTTCGCGGGGTTGATGAGGGCCATGACCTCTGAGCCCTCAGTGCGCAAAAAGAGCCCCTCACCCAGCCACAGCTCACGGCCCGCCACATGCACAGTGGTTTTGGCCCCCGAGATGTCAAGGGGCACAGCCGGAGTGACTGGGCAGGCCGGCACAGATGACACGCTGATATGTAGCTGCAAGGTGACGGGGTGACCCGCTTGCGCCCAGCGCTGGCGAAGGCGCTCTTGGAAGGGTACAGGCAGATCCTGGGCAAAGACCCGCAGGCCCAGCGAATCCCAGCTCACACGGCACACTTCATACTGGGCGTATCAGGCCGCGCTGCTCTAGCTCGCCCAGCAGATACTGCACGTCACTAAGCGCGTCTTGGGGCGCGAGATCGTACTGCTCAACCAGGCGCTGCACCAGTGCCTCGGTGCTGGCGGGCAAGCTGTGCCACAGCAAGCGCCCCGTAGCGTTGAGGCTGAACATCACCCCACCCGCCGCGTCCATCAGGATCAGCTCGTCTTGGAGGTCAGTGGTCAAGATATCGGGGGCAGCGTTCCACACAGCATTTAGCCTAGCAAAGTTGCGGGCGAGGTTGGTGAGCTGCCCCTGACATTGCCCCAACACAGCGCTGCTACCCTAAGCAGCAATGACTGCACCTGCTTTGGTGGTGCAGCGGGTACTGACTGCTGACCCCGCTGACCCTGTACATGACTTTAGCCCCCAAGACCTCTACGCTTTGCAGCTACATCACCTGACCGGCTGGCTGTACCGTCAGTTGCCTGATACGCACCCGCTGCGCCCCGCTTTGCGACCTGAGTACCTGGCCCTGAGTGCCCGCCACGCCCTGATCCGCCGTGAGGTGCGCGACTTGCTCGCTGCCTGGAATACCGAACAACTACCTGCTTTGCTGATCAAAGGCTTTGCGCTGGCTGAATTTGAGTACAGCACCCCAGCTGAGCGCTTTTACGGCGACGTGGACATCGTGGTGCCTCATGACCCCGCCGTCATCAGCCGCATGGTTCACCTGGCTTTGGCACGCGGCTGGCACAGTGACGGACAGCACGCCGATCCGCAGCGCTGGACGCATGAGTGCGCGCATCTGGTCAGCCCCAGCCGCCAGACCAAGTTAGATGTTCACCGCTTTGTGGTGGGCTGGTTGGCAGGCTCGCAGCGGCGACACGAGGCGCTCACACAGGCCGTTTGGCAACGCGCCGAAACCACAGACTGGGACGGGCTGATGGTCACGCGGCCCACACCCCTGGACCGCTGGGTGGTCAATGTGGCCTTTGGGCGCTGCTGGGGCGGTGACGCGGGCGGTCTTAAACCCGCCGACTATACCGACAGTCAGCAACTGCAACACCGCTATCACCTGAGCCTACCTGCCGCCAGAGCGCGGGCCGCCGAACTGGGGGGTGCGGCAACCTGGGCCGCCTTTGAAGCCGCCTGTAACCCGCAGCGCCGACACTTTGCCTTTGAAGAAGCCGCAACTGAGGCGAGTTTGCTCAGGGCCATCACACATGACGGGTACTCACCCAGCGTCGCCCGCTGGCGTGTGCGGCTCGCCCTGTTGCCTCAGCGCCTGATATGGATGTTGCGTGTGCTGCCTGACGTACTCGCCGCCGCCCTGGCTTGGAAGCGCTCCGCCGACCCGCGCCTTCCGCTGCAGCGCTGGACAATGTCCACACCTCAGGGCCTACCTGATCAGGACAGCAGCGCCATTATGGGCGCTATCAACTGGTGGACAAGGCTCTTGTACCCCCGACAGCGGCGGCTTGGCGTGTGCATTCCGCGTGCTTACGCCACGTACCGCGCACTACAGCGGCGCGGTCATCCCGTGTTCTTTGTCAGCGGCGTAGCGCGTACCCCCCACGGCATCACAGGCCACGCCTGGATAGAAGAGGAGTCCGGCGTACCCGACTGGTACCAAGAGCCACTGGCGCGCCTGAGGTTCACCGAGCAGTTTCGCTGGCCTAAGGCCTAACGGCTTTGCTGGTCTAGCGCCCAACGGCTTTGCCAGGTTAATGCTTTGAATCGCGGGTAGGGTTAAGGTGGCCTGATGGCTCATGCTGCGAGAAGCGTAAGCTCATTCCAGGTTTGAAAAGCGGTTCTCTGGTTGTTTCGCCCGTCTACCACGATTTTAGGCCCCGGAATCCGTATCACGTTGCGCCAGAGGCTCCCTGGGCTGACGTCCTCTAGTTACCCGGTATTCATGTCGGACGACAGGTTGATTCTCTGACCACCAGCTCAGTTGGAAAAACCTGCGGCTCTTGTTGCGGCCAATCCTCGGCCATTGCCACCAGCAGCCGCACAGCAGCGGCACCGATTTCACTCAGCGGCTGGCGAACCGTGGTCAGCGTAGGATGAGACTGTAACGCTACCGGAAAATCGTCAAATCCCACGACACTAAGCTGCTGCGGCACACTCAGGCCGCGACTCTGGGCCACGTGAATCGCCCCGATCGCTATCGCGTCACAGGAGGCGAAAATAGCGGTAGGTGGGTCTTTGAGGCTCAACAAACGCTTAGCCGCTCGCTCGCCAGCGGCCCTACTGTAATCACTGTCCTGAATGTAACCGTGCGGAATCTGTAGTCCGGCCGCCTTCATACAGTCGCGGTAAGCGCGCAGCCGCTCGGGGGCGTCTTTATGATCGTAGGTGTAATCGTAGTTTTCCAGCACATGCTTTGGCGTCTGATCATAGACAGCGGCCTGCAACCCGGTGATAAACCCGATGCGCGTATGCCCCAGCGACAGCAGATGCTGCATCGCCTGACACGCTCCGCCGTAATTGTCCACACCCAGAGGGCGCGGGCCGGGGCCATCGACGCTGACCACATGCTCGGGAAGGTCAGCAATACCCAGTAGATTTTCCCGACTCGGCTGAATCAGCAGGGCGCCTGCCGAAAGCCTGCTGATGGCAGCCAGATCACTTTGACTGCGGCGACCAAACATCAACACCACCAGGTCATAATTTTGTTTTTGGGCCTCGTGCGCCGCTCCCGTCAGTACCTCGGCGACGTAGGGCAGGTGTGGCTGCTGCGTAATCACGCTCAGCATCCGCGATTTGCCGCCCGCCAGTGCACGCGCCACTGGATTGACCCGGTAACTTGTGGCTGCAATAGCGTCGAGCACGCGCTGACGCATGTGTGGGCGCACATTGGGCTTGTTGTTGATGACATTCGAGACGGTCATCGGCGATACCCCGGCCTTTTGTGCGACTTCAGCAATCGTCACCTTGGGTTTTGATTCTGCGCGGAGGTTTTCTGACGCTGGCGTGTGGCATGTCTTTAAAGCCATAGATTCCCGGAAGTCTACCGTATCTGTAGGGGTGAGGCTGCATGTAGAGGTGCGGGCAGGGTGATCTGCTGATCCCCCTCCTTAAAGGCCCGGGTTGTGAGTGGCATAACCCCAGAACTTGCAGGCACTGGCATTTAACGCTATACTGAAATTACATCAACAACTTGCTTATCAGGCGGCGGGGTTTACTACTGCGCTGGGCTGAAGATTCCCTGGTGTTTCCAGAGATTTATAGCGCTACAAATGAACCTTGCCGCCTGACCGCTAGGGGGGCTCCGAAAGACGCATGTCGTACGGTGGCCTTCCCGTCTCTCACTCACAGTTCAGCCAAGATCCAGTGTAATTCCCGGAGGTTCTTATGAAAAATCCAATCCTGTCAACATTCCTCATTTCAGGTCTGCTCTTTGGTGTTGCATTTGCTGCCGAGCCGAAGTCCACCTTTATCATCGCCGCTACTCACCCCTTTTCTGGCAAGAACTACAATCCCTATACAGGGAGCGCCAACCACCTGGCACCAACTGTGAGTGCTATCTATGAATCGCTGTTTTATATTTCCCCGCGTGACGGCAAGGTCAACTGGATTTTAGGAACAAAATACGTGTGGAGCAAGGACAACAAGACCCTGACCATCACCACGCGCCCCGGTGTGAAATGGACTGACGGTCAGGCCTTTGATGCCAAAGACGTGGCGTTCTCGTTTAATTTTATTAAGGCTAATCCGGCGCTTGACCTGACCGGAATCTGGAAAAGCGGCGTCAGCAGTGTCAAAGCGCCCAAAGCCAATACTGTGGTGATCTCATTTGACAAAGTCAACGTGCCCTTTCTCTATTACATCGGCAACCTGCCCATCGTGCCGGAGCACATTTGGAAAGGGGTCAAAGACCCGGTGACCTTTACCAACGAAAATCCGGTCGGCACTGGGCCGTTTATAGCCGAGTCATATTCTCCCCAGGCGCTGCGCGTCCTCAAAAATCCCAAGTATTGGATGAAAGATCGTCCCTACGTTGATGCCGTGGCGTGGATGGCGACCAATGGCAATGACGCGGCCCTCATGATGCTGCTGAAAGATAAGGCCGACTACAGCTTTAACGCGGTTTCTGACCCCGACAAGCATTACAAGGCCAAAGGCCCCAACAACGATTACTGGTGGCCCGCCTTCAATGCCAACTTTTTGTATTTCAATACCCTAAAAGCGCCGTTTAATGATGTAGCGTTTCGCCGCGCAATTGCTGGTGCCCTTGATACCAAGGTCATCACCCAAAAAGCCTATGCTGGTGCGGTTCCTGTGACAGACAACTCAGGCATGGCGCTCGGTCAGGTCAAGCAGTGGAAACCTGCTGCGGCTAACGTGCTGGGGGTCAAGTTCGATACCTCTGCTGCCGATAAAGCGCTGAGCGCCGCAGGCTACAAAAAGAACAGTGCCGGGCAGCGCCTAGGCAAAGACGGCAAGCCGCTGCCGGCGTTCAAGATTTTGGTGGGCAGTGGCTGGACGGACTTTATCACCATGGCCCAGGTTATCGGCGAGCAGCTTAAGCCTCTAGGCATCAGCACCAGCATCGACCAGCAAGTCTATAGCAGCTACGCGGGCAGCTTCCAAACGGCTAATTTTGACATGGGTGTTAGCTGGGGCTGGGGCTACGGGCCAACGCCCTACTACCTGTATAATCAGGCATTCAGCCCAGATTACAGCGCCCCAGCGGGTAAAACTGCCAGCAGTAACCTGTCACACTTTACCGATCCGCAGCTGACCAAGGCCCTGAACGCGTTTGCGGCCACCAGCGACCCGGTACAGCAGAAAAAGCTGATGGGCACCATCGTGACCACGGTTATGAAAAACCAGCCCTGGGTTCCCCTGACAGCCCGCGTTGGCTTTAATGTCTACAACCGCGCACGCTTCAGCGGATTTGCTGATGAGAGCAACCCCTACTATGAAGGCAACTCGGACGAAACTACCGGCGCGCGCTTTATGCTGATCAACGTCAAGCCCAAGTAAACCTGTCTGCTGGGCTGGCCTCTCTCAGGCTGAGAGGCTGGCCTTCTCTTTCATGACGGCTACGAGGTGCGCCCATGATTTATATTCTAAAAAGACTAGGGCTGTTGCTGTTTACACTCTGGATCGCCGCAACGTTTAATTTTATCCTGCCGCGTCTGGTACCTGGTGACCCTGTAGGGGCGATGATGGCCCGCTATCAGGGCCAGATGACCCCCGAGGCGGCTGAAGCACTGAAAAAGGCGTATGGCCTTGATAATCTTGGCTCCCCTCTTCAGGAATACTTTCATTACCTTGTTAACATCCTGCACGGCGATTTTGGGCGCAGCGTCAGTCACTTTCCCTCGCCTGTATCAGAAGTGATCGGCAACGCGGCGCCCTGGACGATCGGACTGATCGGCGTCACCACTATCTTGTCGTTTCTGATCGGCAGTTTGCTGGGGCTGTTTAGCGCGTGGCGCAAAGGCACGTTTATCGCTGATATCCTGCCGCCCCTGGCCCTGTTTATCAACGCCATGCCCTACTTCTGGTTCGCCCAGCTGTTGGTGTATTTCTTCGCGCTCAAGCGTGACTGGTTTCCGCTTAGTGGCAACCTGGACGCCTTTGTAGGTGACGCCTGGACACCCAAATGGATCGCCTCAATGCTCCAGCACGCCCTCTTGCCCGGACTGACCATCGTGGTCACAGCGGCCGGGGGGTGGCTGATCACTATGCGAAACAACGTGATGAGTGTGCTAAGCGAGGATTATCTCGCTTTTGCCCGGGCAAAAGGACTATCTGAAGGTCGTATTCTGAACCGTTACGTCCTGAAAAACGCCATGTTACCGAGCCTGACGGCCTTTGGAATGGCGCTGGGCTTTGTGGTCGGTGGGGCGATTCTTGTCGAGACGGTCTTTTCCTATCCGGGGCTGGGCTTTTACCTGTATACAGCCGTCAACGCGCTTGATTATCCGCTGATGCAGGCGATCTTTTTGATGATCGCCACGAGCGTGCTGGTTGCCAACTTTATCGTTGATTTGCTGTACGCCGTGATCGACCCGCGAGTACGCGACGGGAAGGCCAGATGACGACCACAGCCGCTACGCCTGCCCCCGCCAGCCGCAACTGGCTGCGCGACAGTGTCATCGGCCTGATGTGGCGCAGTCCCCAGGGACGCGTGGGGCTGATCATTTTGCTCACCATGTTTTTTCTGGGGCTGTTTGCCCCGCTTATCACACCCTATGACCCGTCGGTCGGCGCTTTCGCCACCAACCTGCCCCCCGGAGCCGGTCACCCGCTGGGAACCACCGCGCTGGGACAGGACATTTTTGCTCAGCTGCTGTACGGAGCACGCCTAACGTTGCTGATCGGACTGGCCTCAGGTGCTATTTCTACGCTGATAGGAACCACCATGGGCCTTACCGCTGCTTACTTTGGCGGGCGTATCGGAGCCGTTATCAACCTGATCACGAACGTGGTGCTGGTGGTGCCTGGTCTGCCGATGCTGATCGTAGTCAGCGCCTTTTTGCGCGGCACAGGCGTTCTTTCGATCATCCTCGTGATCGCGCTTACAGGCTGGCCCTGGGGTGCGCGGGTACTGCGGTCACAGGCCCTGACGCTACGAGAGCGCGATTTTGTCCACGCCGCTACCATGTCGGGCGAGTCGCATGTGCGCATCGTGTTTAAGGAAATGCTGCCCAATCTGGCAGGCATCATCGCCGCCAACTTCTTTAGTACAGCCCTGTACGCCGTGTTGTCAGAAGCCTCGCTGTCGTTTCTGGGCATCGGTGACGTGAGCAAGGTCACCTGGGGAACGATGCTGTACTGGGCACAGGCCAAGCAGGCGCTGCTGCAAGGCTCCTGGTGGTGGGTCGCTGCCCCCGGTCTGGGAATCGCGCTGCTGGGTACTGCTTTTGCACTGCTGAACTTCGGTATCGACGAGATCAGCAACCCCAAATCCGGACACCGCACCAAAGCGCCTAAGGCGCTCGACCCGGTAGACGGTACACCTGTGAATGGTAACGGCGCCCTGCTCAGCATCACCAATCTCAATGCGGGCTACAGCACCCCCGAAGGCAACGTGCGAGCCGTCCGGGACGTGACGCTGGACATCGCTCCTGGTGAATTTGTCGGACTGGCGGGCGAATCGGGGTGTGGCAAGTCTACGCTCGCGTTCGCGGCCACACGCCTGCTGGAATCACCCGGCGTAGTGTTTAGTGGGCAGTCGAGGCTAAACGGCAAGGATCTGCTGAGAATGAACGCTGAGGAACTGCGCCAGATTCGGTGGAAAGAGTATTCGCTGGTGTTTCAGGCCAGCATGAATGTCCTCAACCCCGTGATCAAAATCCGCGAGCAGGTGTATGACGCGATGCAGGCTCACGGCGTCAAGGACGCTGCGACGCTGGACCGACGCGCCCGCGAACTGTTTGAGCTGGTGGGCATTCGTGAAAGCTACCTCGACGCTTATCCCCATCAGCTTTCAGGGGGCATGAAGCAGCGCGTGGTGATCGCCATCGCCCTGGCCCTGGAACCCAAACTGGTGGTTATGGACGAACCGACCACGGCCCTGGACGTGGTGGTGCAGCGCCAGATCTTGCAGGAAATCAACGACGTGCGCCGCCGCCTGAACATCAGCATTATCTTCATCACACACGACCTTTCGCTGCTCGTCGAGATGAGTGACCGCATGGCCATCATGTACGCCGGTGAAATCGTAGAACTGGCGTCCGCTGACGACATCTACATGCGGCCCAAGCATCCCTACACGCAGAAACTGATGACGGCCTTTCCGCCCCTATCGGGAGACAGGGAACGCCGCGAAGGCATTCCTGGACGCCCGCCGTCACTCTCACTGGAATTGTCCGGCTGCCCCTTTTTCGACCGTTGCTCACTTCGCATCGAGGGCAAGTGCGACACGCAAAAACCCGCACTGGTGCAGGTCGAAGTTGGCCATCAGGTGGCGTGCTTCCTGCACAGCGGCGCCGTTGATGCTGGCAAGACCCTCAACCCGGATTTGGGGGTGAACGCATGACCTTACCACGGGAGAGCGTCCCCGCCCTGCAACTTGAAAACCTGACCAAGGTATTCCAGGTAGGCCGCGCCAGCCACGGCATCACCGCCGTAAACAGCGTCAGCCTGACCATCGGGCGCGGCGAGGTGCTGGCCCTTGTGGGTGAATCGGGCAGCGGCAAAAGCACTATCGCCCGCCTGATTGCCCACCTGCACAACCCGACGAGCGGCAAAGTCACGATCAATGGCCGCCTGATTCCCAACGACCTCAGGGGTGCAGCACTCAATACCTTTCGAAAAGATGTGCAGATGATTTTTCAAGATCCCTACGGCAGCCTAAATGGTCTGAACACTCTGGAATACATACTGTCGCGCCCCCTCCTCATTCACAAGGTAGCCACCCGTCAGAGCGTTCACGCTCAGGTGTGCGCCCTGCTGGAACGTGTGGGCTTGGCTCCTGGTGCTGTTTGGGCCGCCAAAAAACCCCATGAACTGTCCGGCGGACAGCGGCAACGTGTGGTCATCGCACGGGCATTAGCGACCCAGCCTAACCTGATCCTCGCCGACGAACCGACCAGCGCTCTGGACGTTTCGATCCGGCTGGACATCATGAATCTGCTGCTTGACCTCAAGGAACAAGAGCAGCTCAGTATGCTGTTTATCACCCACGACCTCAGCGGTGCGAGATATATGGCTGACCGCGTGGCGGTGATGTACACAGGCTACATCGTGGAGATCGGCCCAGCACAGCAGGTCATTGACCATCCGCAAATGCCGTATACCCAGCTTCTGCGGGCAGCGGTACCCAAACCCGAAGAGGGACGGCACGCCGAAGCAGTAGAGGCCCGGGGCGAGGTACCCGACCTCACCAATCTGCCTCCCGGTTGCCCATTCGAGCCGCGCTGCCCCCACGCCCGCGCCGCATGCCGTGAAGCTCTGCCCGGGATGTACGAAGTCGGGCCAGACCATTTCGTGCGCTGCATCCTTTTCGATCCGGCCCTGATCGCCCCTTTGTCCATGAGCCCGTAGGCGCTGTTGTGCCACCCGTTGCCGTGTTCGTTGGCCAAGGTCACACAGGCCAGCCCCCGCGGGAACTCCGCAACTGGCCAGACAGCCACGAGAGGTGCAAGTTTCTCCCAGGCTGTACAGGCAGGGGCCGCACCAGCAAAGACTATTCGCTCACAAGTCAGCATAAGTAGACTCTAACCCCCCCCTTTTTACTGGAGATCAAATGATTACATCAGATTCCCTTACCCATTCGGCTTCCCCTGTCAACATAGATCACTTGCTTGACAAGATGACACTCGAAGAACAGGTATCCCTACTGACTGGAGCTGATTTCTGGCGTACCGTACCTATTGAGCGCCTGAAGATCCCGTCACTGAAGGTATCAGACGGCCCAGCAGGTGCGCGTGGAGGCGGCCCGCTCGTCGATGGCAAGAAGACGGCGGCCTACCCGGTGGGTATCGCGCTGGGTGCCACCTGGAACCCCGCGTTGCTAGAGCGAATCGGGGCTTCACTGGCCCGCGATGCCCATGACAAGGGCGCCGGTGTGCTGTTAGCCCCCACCATCAACGTCTTTCGCAGCTCACTCAATGGCCGTAATTTTGAAAACTATGCCGAGGATCCGTACCTGACTGGAGCACTCGCCGTCGCGTACGTCAGGGGACTTCAGGCAAACGGGGTGGGGGCTACGCCCAAACATTTTGCGGGCAATGAATCCGAGTTCGAGCGCACCACCATCAGCAGCAACATTCCCGAGCGGGCTTTGCGGGAACTGTACCTGCGTCCGTTCGAGATGGTGGTTAAGCAGGCCAAGCCCTGGGCGATCATGACCGCCTACAACCGCCTAGACGGCGTCTATTGTTCAGACAACAGGCGGCTGATGACCGACATTCTGCGCAACGAATGGGGGTTTGACGGTCTGGTTATGAGTGACTGGGGCGGCACTCACAGTGCGGGCCTGAGTACAAAAGCAGGACTGGATCTGGAGATGCCCGGGCCCACCCGCGCCCGCGCCTCACTGCTCACCGAAGCGCAGGCCAGTCCTGAAATCGCTGCGGCGGTGCGTCAACGTGCCTATAACGTGCTGCGGCTGATCGAGCGCACCAACACGTTCGCCTCGCCCAGAGCTGTGAGCAACGAGGCCGAAAAAGACACTGAGTATCCTGAGACTCGGGAGCTTATCCGTCAGGCCGCCGCCGAGAGCATGGTGCTGCTGCGCAATAACGGCATTTTGCCTTTGCCACGTGGCGCCACGGTAGCCATGATCGGCCCGAACGCCGCCACCGCGCAGATCATGGGAGGCGGCAGCGCCCAGATGAATGCCTACCGCGCCGTATCGCCCCTAACCGGGATGCAAGAAGCCCTGGGCGCACAGAACGTCAGCACCTCTGTTGGCTGCGATAACGACAAGTATCTGCCCGTGCCTCAGGTGCCGACCACCATCGAGTATTTTGACCGCGAGGGCGGCGAACGCCTGATGCAAGATGACCGTCCGCAGGCCGAGGTGCTGTGGTTCGGGCTGCCCAGTGGCGTGAACCCCACCGCCTTTCACACTACCCTGCGCCTGACGGTAGAGGCACCTCAGGGCGGTGACTACGAAGTCAGTCTAGCCAATGTCGGAGGCGCACGGCTCTATCTGGACGATCAACTGGTGATAGACAACTGGGAGAACTGGAAACAGGGCGAGTCCTATTTCGGTTTCGGCTCGAATGAGGTTCGTGCCTCTGTGCCGCTGGAGGCGGGCAAGCACAGCATCCGGGTGGAGTATGGTTCCCGGAATGTAGAGATGGTGGATGTTCAGGCCGTACGCACCGGATTCAAGCTGCCGCTGCCTGCGAGCAGTGTCAGTGAGGCTGCCAAACAAGCCAGCCAAGCGGACTTTGCTGTGCTCTGCGTGGGTACCAACGGCGAGTGGGAAACTGAAGGAGTAGACCGCGCAGGTCTGGAGCTTCCTGGACGGCAAAATGAACTGATTGAGGCCGTACTCAAAGCCAACCCCAATACCATCGTGGTGTTGCAAACCGGTGGCCCGGTCAGCATGCCGTGGCTAGAGCAGGTACCCGCTGTCCTTCAGGCTTGGTTTCCGGGTCAGGAGGCGGGCTTTGCGCTGGCAGACGTGTTGCTAGGCGACGCCGAACCGGGTGGTCGTCTGCCGCAGACGTTCATAGCCGATCTTCAAGACGATCCGGTGCAGCCACTCCATCCGGGGGTGCAGTACCCTGGACAGGGCGGCAACGTGGACTACCGCGAGGGGCTATTTACCGGGTATCGCCATATCGACCGATCAGGACTCAGCCCGCTGTTTCCGTTCGGATTTGGGCTGTCTTATACCAGCTTCGAGCTCAGCAGTCCGGCTCTGAGCCAGACCCAGATCGCACTGGGCGAAGAGGTCACAGTGTCCGTGATGGTCAAGAACACAGGGCAGCGTCCCGGTTCAACCGTGGTTCAGGTCTATGTGCATGACCGTATAAGCCGTCTGGAACGCCCCTACAAAGAACTAAAGGGCTTTCAGAAGATCAGCCTGAACCCTGGAGAAAGCCGGAGCGTTGAGCTTTTGCTGGATATGCGCTCGCTGGCGTATTACGACGACCTTGCCCATACGTGGCTGGCTGAAGCTGGTGATTTCGATATCTTGCTGGGGCAAAGCAGCGCCGAGGTACCGCATAGCCTGACCTTGACCCTCAGCTCAGACTGGAAGGAGAACGTGTGAGAAATGGTTCGGACAGTTTTTGACAAAAAGGGGTAGACCCACGGATGGTGGGTTTGTGGAAACCAAAACATTCACGGGTCTACTCGGCATCCGTATGCTGTTCCCACTCGCATCCGCTCGGATTGATTTGGCGTACTTCCGAATCAATCGGAATCCGTATAAGGCGGCTTAAAACTGTCCGAACCATTGAAGTAAAAACCCCTCCTAGGAGGGGCCTTGGCTTTATCTTCCTTGGAAGGGTTTAAGGTTGCGCGGCCAGTGCCACGCCTCTGAAGACGGTATTGGTTTTGGCGGTTGCGACCACGCTGGGTGTGCCCGTCAGGGCGCCGCCGTAACCGCTGGTATCAGCAAGTTTGAGCAGCTGTGTACCCGCTGCGTTGACGGCGAACAAGGTGACTTGTCCAGCATTATTGATACCCGTAAGCCCCGATACGGCGCCGCTGACGATGCCTGATGCTGTCCAGGTGGTGTTGTCAAAGCTAAACTTCTGAATGCCACTGGTGCCGTCAGCGATATATAGGGTGTCGGGGCCGTTTACAGCTGCACTAAGGTCAGCCATGTAAAAGCTGTAAGAATTGCCGGTCAGCGTATCTGATAGACCATTCAGGCGCGTGGTGGTGCTGGTTGTAGTGGGCAGGCCACTCCCCACACTCAACACACCTTTGGTATTGGTCCCTGAGCCGCTGGAGACATAAAGCTGTCCACCAAAAATGTTGAGCTGGCGCAGGTTAGTGGTCGTGGCGCTGATGCTGGTGCCTACACTGCTGCCCAGCGAGTAGTAGCGTACGCCGCTATTGCCACCTGATACATAAAAGCCGCTGCCATCCACACTGGCGGCACTGCGGATATTATTGGCTGAGTAAGCGTCTGTAATGGCCGTAGCAGTATTCACATTGCCAGCCGCGTCAATACGGCCCACTATGCGGGGCACCGTTTTAGAGGCGCTGCTACTGATATTGGCTGTCCCTAAAGCTGCGCCATAGCCTGTGAGTATCAGCGCTTTGCCATCAACAGATAGGGTCAGAAGCCCTTCGCTGCTGGCGGTGCCGCTGGCGACCAGCGGATTGTTGCCATTACCAGCGGTGGTGGGCAGGGCTACTGTATTCACTACCGCGCCGTTGGCACCGTCATTAGGATTGATGGTATCTATAAATACCGCTGTACCTGCGCTGCTGAGGCTGGCACTACCCTGCCCAACGCGGTACACCGCTACATTAGGTAGCGTTACTGTTGGAGGGGTCACCGCAGTAGGCAAGGCACCCACACTAATTGTCTCAGCACGAGATTTTTGCCAGTCGCCGGCGGGAGCAACCAAATCTTTGGCAATAACACCATCGCCGTAGTACACCGTATCGCCGTTGTCAACAAGCAGTTGCAGTGGCTGACCCGTCAGCGCGTCGCTGTCAGGATTAACGTCGGGTAGATTAACGATGCTTTCAAAGCTGCCGTCAACGCTACCTGCCAGCGCTCCCAGGTCGTTGCGCAGGTGGGGCGCGTCGCCTGCTTTGCCGCTCCAGGAATACAGCGCGAAGTTGCTGCCGCTGCTGGCCGTGCCGGCCAAAATTAGGCAACCCTGGTCATTACATTTCAGCTCACGGATACCGCGCCCGCCCAAATCCAGCAAGATAGGCGTACCAAACTGGGCGGTGGTGGCAGTGCTCGTGACCAGTTCGGGTAGGTTGGTGACAGGCACAATCAACGCGTGGTCGTGTAATTGGGGGTTTTCCAGGGGAGCGCGGAAGCCCAGGTAAGCGGCGGTGCCGCCTGGCGCAAAGGCCATACCTTCCATGTTGAAGCCCAGGCCGCCGTCTGCTTCGGGAACTACACCTTGTGCGGCACCTGCACTCAGTCCCAGCGCGTTGCCGTTGGCGCTGTCCCAAGCCAGTAGGTCATCGCGCAGGTGGTCATAGCGCCCTACATAGCTCAGCGTCGTCGCCGCGCCGCTGCCGCTTACGTCGGTGGCAAACACGCGGTAGCGATTGGTGCGCAAGTTGCCTTTTTTGCTGTTGCTGTGCGAGGCCAGCCAGTAGATACGGTTGCCCAAGCGGGCGCTGGCTTCCAGATCCATTTCAGGGTTGGCCGTGTCGGTGAGGTTCAGGCTGGAAGTAAAATCAAACTTGTTGAGGGCCACGCCAGAAAGGTCACGCGGAAAAAGACCCAGGGTATTGAACTCATCGTCAGCCACCAACATATAGTTGCCGCCTACATCTTGCGCGGTAGAAGCGTTGCTGATGCCGCTAAAAAAGCGGGTGCTGCTCGTTGCGCCAGCGGCCTGACTGGCAGCGTATTTCACCGTGTAGCTGACCGTGCTGCTGCCATTCGTTACCGTAACGGTAATATCGGCCTTGCCTACTTTTTGCGGAGTAATGGTCAGCGTGCGTGTCGCGCCATTGCCGCTGAGGGTAGACAGCGCCACGCTGGGGTCGCTGCTGTCAACACTGACAGTAAGAGCTGCCGCGTCAGAATCATTTTCGGCTACCTTGAACTGTAGGCCAGTGGTAGAGGCAGGGTCAGTAGGGTCGCCCAGCGTGCCGTTCACATAGGCAGGCGAGGTGGCCGGCAAGTCAAGACGGGGATTTGCGCCGCTCACAGGAGCGAGCACCACAGGCACGGTTACGTCGCTAAACGCCGCAAAGACCACCGTATAAAAGAAGGGGTCAGCGGGGCCCTTGGCGGGCATCTGGGTGGCAAATGTTACAGGAACAGTTGCGCCAGGTGCAATACTTCCAGCAAGCTGCCAGCCTTTGGGCGATACACCGCCGCTGCCCAGTTTTAGGCCCGCAGGCAGGCTAATATTCAGGCCGCTGCTATTGACAGGTACAAAGGGCGTGGCACTAGCATCGGGGGTGCCGTTGTTATCTACCGCCTGTGCGGGTACCAGGCTGGCTGCCATATCAGACGCGTCAGAGGTGTCAAAGTGCAGCACGTCCTTAAAGTAGGTGGTGCCAGTGGTGGGCGCAGCGGTAGAGGTGCTGCCGTCGCTATCGGTATCCAGGGGAAGTAGGCTCAGCGCATTGATGGTCTGCGTGCTGTGGTTGGTGACGTTGTAGGTCACGCGGGTGTACCACTGACCGTTGGTATTCAGGGTGCCCGAACTCACATAGATAAAGGTCAAAGGGTCGCTGACAGGGCGTATAGCCTGTGGCTGCATACTCTTGATGCTGGAAATAATAGGCTGGCCCTGTGCGCTACGGCGAAATTGCAGTTCGTAGATGGGGCTAGCGGTAGCTTTGCTGGGTGTGGTAGGAACAGCGGCTACGGGTACAGGCGACGCTACTTTGGCGGCAGGTGTAGCAGACTGGTTACAACTTGCCAGCAAAAGCGCACCCGAAAGGGAGAGGGCCGATAAAAGAACAGCTTTAGATTTCAACATAAACACTCCAATGACCAAAAGAAGGCCACAACTTACAAAAAGTAAGCTCAGCATAGAG
>JAGLBF010000182.1 GCA_018260375.1 Deinococcus sp. | reverse complement strand
AGTACCAGTGACTGTAGAATCAATACAGCCAGAAGAAACTCAGGCCTAACAGAGGTTTACCGCTATGGGCCTGTCTATGACTCTATGGACTGTACCTGTGGTTATCGCAAGTGAGTTATACCGGATATATCTGCCGCGTGGTGTTGCTCAGGGGCAGCGCGGTGCACACCACGAAGGTGGACGCATATAAAAAGACACCTGAGGCCAGTATTTTGGGTATACCCAGACCGCAGCTGATGTAACCAGTGACCTTTATCTTTTGATAGGGCCTACCCGTTATTACCCTCTAATACGGACTGCGCTAAATTCCACCACAGTCGCAAAAGCGCCGCCTGCGGCTCCATACCGCACAGTCCGTATGCTGTTCCCACTCGCATCCGCTCGGATTGATTCGGAAGTACGCCAAATCAATCGGAATCCGTATAATACGGACTGCGCTTCTTTATCAGGGAACCCGTATCTTTTTTCACTCACATCCGCCCTCATTAAATCAGGTTGTTTCTGATTGAACCGCAATCCGTATAAGGACACCATGACCCATTCTCCTGATGGCAGTGCGCCGCTGCTTGACCACCTTGAAGAACTGCGGCTGCGAATCATATACAGCCTGGTGTTTTTGGCAGTGGGCGCGGCAATTGCCTGGTACTGGGTACCAGGAATTATTGCGCTGCTCAAAGCGCCCCTGTTGCAAACCCAGCTGTATCAGGCAGGCAAGGTGCAACTTGTCGCCACCACCTTGCCTGAACAACTGCTGATGAGCTTTAATATTTCGCTTTGGGCGGGTTTGGCGCTGGCTTTGCCGTTTATTTTGCACCAAGTGTGGCTGTTTGTTGCCCCTGGTTTGTACCCGCAAGAGCGGCGTTATGCTGGCCCTTTTATCGTGGGTGCGGGCCTTAGCTTTGCGCTGGGCGCTTTGTTCTGCTACGCCATGATCTTGCCGCCGATGGTCAAGTTTTTGGTGGACTTTATGCAGGGTACGGTATCGGCGGTGTTCTCGGTGGGCACCTATATAGGCCAAATTGTCACGCTGTTGGTGTGCTTCGGGCTGTGCTTCGAGCTGCCTATTGTGCTGGTACTGCTCACCCGCATGGGCCTGGTCAACCACGCGCTGCTGGGCCAGTGGCGGCGCTTTGCCATCATCGGTTGCCTGGTGGTGGCGGCCTTTATCACGCCTACCCCTGACCCGGTGAACATGTTTATCGCCGCTGCGCCGCTGTATTTGCTGTACGAACTTGGTGTGGTGCTGTCGCGCATATTTCAGGTTAAGCCACAGGGAGCTGAGGCGCTACCAGAAACGGGCCACAGCTAAACCTGACTAGTGTACCCCGCACTCTTGCTCGGTCAATGTTCTTACAATGCTTGAGATGACACACGACTTTCCTACCGATACGGACGCTCATACGCGGCCCAGCATTGAAGAACTGCGCGGTGAAATAGATACCATTAACCTAGAGTTACTGCGCCTTATCTCGCGCCGTGCCCAGTTGGCGGCTGATATTGGTCACATTAAAACGCTGGAGGGCCACCCCTCGCACTACGACCCCGCCCGTGAGGAGCGGCAACTCAAGGCGCTAGAAGAGCAAAACCCCGGCCCCTTTTCGGGGGCGACCGTAAAGACCATTTTTAAGGAAATCTTTCGCGCCAGCCTTGATCTTGAAGAAACCAATGACAAAAAAAAGCTGCTGGTCAGTCGCGAGGCACAGGCTGCCGATACCGTGCTGCACATCGGCAACGTAAAAATCGGTGGGGGAGAGCCGCCGGTGATTATCGCGGGGCCTTGCAGCATAGAGAGCGAGGAGCAGATGGAAAGTACCGCTGCTTTCCTGGCGGCGAAGGGGGTCAAGATTTTGCGCGGCGGAGCGTACAAGCCGCGTACCAGTCCGTACGGCTTTCAGGGGATGGGTATTGACGGGCTGATTTTGGGCGCTGGGGCCGCAGGCGAACAGAATATGCTGTTTATCACTGAAGTGATGGACACCAGAGACGTAGAGGTGGTGTCTGAATACGCCGATATTTTACAAATTGGGGCCAGAAATATGCATAACTTTGCGCTGCTGCGTGAAGTGGGCCGCAGTGGTAAGCCTGTGCTGCTCAAGCGCGGGCTGTCAGCGACCATAGAGGAGTGGCTGTACGCCGCTGAGTACATTTATGCTGAGGGCAACAAGCAGGTTATTTTGTGCGAGCGCGGCATACGCACCTTTGAAAAATGGACGCGCAACACGCTAGACCTGAGCGCTGTGGCCCTTGCCAAACAGATGACCCACCTGCCTGTTGTTGTAGACGTCACCCACGCCGCAGGCCGCCGTGACTTGCTGATACCGCTGGCAAAAGCGTCTTTGGCGGTCGGCGCAGACGGCATTCATATTGAGGTACACCCCAACCCTGCCACGGCGCTGAGCGACAACGAGCAGCAACTAGACTTTGCTGGCTACGAGGCTTTTGACCGGGCGATTGAGCCTTTGCTGGTGCAGCGCTAAATGGCTCTTATCATTGTGCGTAGCTGAGAACAGCGCATGATGACGTGTTCTACCCGTCATACGGACTGCCGCTCCATTCCACCACAGTCGGAAAAGTGCCGCCTGCGGCTCCATACCGCGCAGTCCGTATGCTGTTCCCACTCGCATCCGCTCGGATTGATTCGGCGTACTTCCGAATCAATCGGAATCCTTATCAGTGGCTTAAAAGCGGTGAGGGTAGAGGCTTTATGCCCCTAGAAAAAGCCTGAATAGAGGCTGTTCATGTATTTTTTTACCTTTGCTATCAGCTGTTACCTATCATCTATTGCCTATCAGCTTTCCCTGCTTTAGCCTTTACACTGGTTTTATGTTTATCCCCCCATTTTTTTATCTCTCGCCGCAGTGGTTGACGCGGCTACTGTTGCTGGCACTGCTGCTGCTGGTGGCCATGCCTGTAGCAGCGCAGTGGTTTGACGGGCAGACGGGGCGCTGGCCTGCACAGCTGATCAGTTTGCTGGTTTCGGCGTGGCTGCTGTGGCTGGTTGACGCGGGTTATGTGACGGCCTGGCGTGTGGCGGTGGCGATGAGCATTTTGCTGGGCTTTGTGGCGTTTGCGCTGTCTCTGCTGTTGGGCCAGTGGGCTTTGATGCTGGCGGGGTTGCTCTTTATGGTGCTGGGCCTGTCGCTGGTGGGTTTGCCACTGGTACGCGAGTACCTCAATGGACGCTGGGCGGCGCGTGGCGTGGTGATTCCAGAGTGAGCCGCCGCTTTACCGTGTCGGGCACCAACAGCGCGTTTATCTGCGCCCACTGCGGCACAGAGGTACTCCCGCTGAGCAACGGCTCGGTGCGTAACCACTGCCCCCAGTGCCTGCACAGCCTGCACCTTGATATTTTTCCAGGTGACCGGGCCTCTGACTGCGGCGGGCTGCTGGTGCCTATCGCCGTAGAGCAGCATCCCAAAAAGGGCTGGATGATTGTCAGCCGCTGCGCCGCGTGCGGGCATGTGGGCCGTAACAAAGCGGCTCTGGACGACCCCGTACAGCCCGACAACTTTGAAGCGCTGCTGGCGATTTCGGCGCAGATGGCCCGTTGGAGGTAGAACGGTGAGCGTGTGGTGGGTGACAAAAGCCTGATACGGATTCCGATTGATTTGGCGTACTTCCGAATCAATCCGAGCGGATG
>JAGLBF010000181.1 GCA_018260375.1 Deinococcus sp. | reverse complement strand
ACGGTGCTCAGGGTTTTGTCCTGCTTCCACGACGTTAGGTGGTAGAACGTACCTTTGCTTGGACTTCCCGCTTTCGTCGTCTAGGTCGTGATTTAGAGCGTTTATCAACTACACTTTTAGGCTTTCATTGGCTCGCTACTTCCGTTCTGTTATTTAATAAATCCAAAGAGCTTTTAGTAATGCCTTCCTGACACTCTCTAGATAAACAGGGGTAAGCCTTTGATTGTATGCTTAAGTGAATAGACGCAGCCAGCTATGTACGAGTGGCTGCTTTTTATTTATATATACGGCCGGGTTTATATGAACGGCTAAGCGCTGGTGACGCGCCCATACAGAGACTACCCCTTGCCAATGCTGCTGCCATTCTTTACACTCAGCCTTGTCCGCACCGCCCAAAAGGAAACCCAGACCACTCGTAGCCCCAATGTTCCGAGGAAGCTCACGGTTCAGAGCAGGGGTAAAAAGGTAGGCGCAACATGGCAGAAGTCATTTTGGAACACGTATACAAGCGGTACAATAGCAAAAGTAACGCCGTCAGTGATTTTAATCTTCATATTGAAGACGGTGAGTTTATGGTGTTTGTGGGGCCTTCAGGCTGTGGCAAATCAACCACCCTGCGTATGATTGCGGGCCTAGAAGACATTACAGAAGGCGTACTGCGTATTGGCGACCGTGTTGTCAATGATATGCCGCCAAAAGACCGTGATATTGCCATGGTCTTCCAGAATTATGCCCTTTATCCGCATATGAACGTCTATGAAAATATGGCGTTTGGCCTTAAACTCCGCAAAACCCCTAAAGCTGAGATTGACCGCCGGGTCAAAGAAGCGGCACGCATTTTACAGATAGAACACCTGCTGATGCGTAAGCCCAAAGAGCTTTCGGGCGGGCAGCGTCAGCGCGTGGCGATGGGACGCGCCATTGTGCGCGAGCCCAAAGTCTTTTTGATGGACGAGCCGCTTTCTAACCTAGATGCCAAACTGCGCGTAGAAGTGCGCTCGCAGATTTCACAAATTCACCAGCGCCTAGGTACCACCATCGTGTATGTCACCCACGACCAAGTAGAAGCCATGACGCTCGGCAACCGCATTGTGGTGATGAAAGACGGCTTTATTCAGCAGGTCGACACGCCGCTGAACCTCTATGATTACCCGCGCAATAAGTTTGTGGCGGGCTTTATCGGCAGCCCCAGCATGAACTTTATCACCGCCAAAGTGGTGGGCGGGCAGTTTGAGGTGGCGGGGCAGCGCATTGCGCCCCAGGGTCAACTCGCCCAGAGCCTGAAGGCCTATGAGGGCAAGGAAGTGTTTATGGGTGTGCGGCCCGAACATGTGCGTGTGCGCGGCCTAGGCGACGTCTCCGAAGACCAAAACCTGTTGAGCGGCGTGGTGCGTGTGGTGGAGCCGCTAGGCGCACAGACCGACTTTATCGTGGACGTAGCAGACCAAATGCTAACCGCCAAGGTAGACGGGCACGCCGCAGTACGCCCAGGCGAAAGCATACAGGTGTTGCTGGATATCACGCGCCTACACGCCTTTGACATAGCCACCGAGGAGACCATCGACCGTGGCACCCCCAACGGCCTACTCGGTCAGGTGGACAGTCATGCCACAAGCACAAGCGGCGCTGCCTTAAGCAAAGACGTAAACGTGTTGTAACAAAAGAAGCAGGAGAGGGCGGTCAGTTTGCGGGCCGCCAGACGGTTTGGCAGTTCATTCTTCAAAGCGGGCTTTAAGATCCAGTTTGGGCAACATAACACGGCTTACAGTTGCACCTTGTTAAAAACGCGGTGAACTATGGATGAGGGTGGCGTTTGACTGTGCTTTGCCGGTTTGGCTGTGATTTACCGGTTTGTCTGCGCTTTGCCGCCCTCTTGTTATAGGCGAGGTAGCCTGTAAGGATACTCAGGGCAACCGCAAAGTCCCTCAAATATAAAGTGAAACTTTTCGTTTGAAAATCACGCTTCGCCATGCCGACAGTATTTGGCCGATGGGTACAGTAAAAATAGCCAGCCTGCTTACTGGCTATTTATCAAATGTTAGGCAGTCTCCGACTTTGCGGTTGCCCTGTAGGGATACCGGACGAGGCTGCTAGACACCCTATCCCCTGCTATCCTGCTGCGTATGTCTGTTGTCACCCGTATTGCCCCCAGTCCCACTGGCGACCCCCATGTGGGTACCGCTTATCAGGCCCTCTTTAACTCGGTTTTTGCTCGTCAGCACGGCGGTAAATTCATTGTCCGCCTAGAGGATACGGACAGAAGCCGCTACAACGCTACCAGCGAAGGGCGCATTCTGGATATGCTCGACTGGCTGGGCATTGTCCCCGACGCCAGCCCCCGCAACGAAGACGACAAAGGCCCGTATATCCAGTCGCAGCGAGCGGGCCTTCACCGCCAGTACGCCGAGCAACTGCTGGCCTCAGGCGCTGCCTACCGCGCCTTTGACACCACCGAAGAGCTTGACGAGCGCCGTAAAGCGGCCGAAGCCCGCAAAGACAGTTACCTGGGCTATGACCGCCGTGACCGCCATCTGAGCGCTGAGGAGTCTGATTGGCGTGCGGCAGCGGGCGAGGAATTTGTCATACGCCTCAAAGCCCCGCTTGAGGGCAAAACGGTGGTGCATGATCACCTGCGCGGCGACGTGGTTTTTGACAATGCCGAGCTGGATGATAAGGTGCTGCTCAAACGCGACGGCTTTCCTACCTACCACCTAGCGGCGATGGTAGATGATCACCTGATGGGTGTCACCCACGTCATCCGCGCCGAGGAATGGCTGACCAGCACGCCTATTCACCAACTTATTTTGCAGGGCTTAGGCTGGCAAGCGCCCGTATGGATTCATACGCCCTGGCTGCTGTCGGCGGGCGGCAAAAAGTACAGCAAGCGCAGAGGCGACCCTTCTGTTGAAGATTTCCGCAATAAAGGCATATTGCCAGAAGCGCTGCTCAACTACCTGGGCATGATGGGCTGGACGATGCCAAACGGTGAAGAGATTTTTAGCGTAGATGACATGGTGCAACACTTTAGCTGGGAGCGCGTGAGCCTGGGTGGGTCAACCTTTGACGTACAAAAGCTGAAGTGGCTTAACGGTAAATACATCCGCGAGGTGCTGCCGCTGGCCACCGTTGCCAGCCGCGTGCATGGCTTTGGAACAGAGCATGGCTACGCACAGGGTATTGCCGAGGACAAGTATTTTACCCAAGTGGTAGAGCTGATGCTGCCGCGCTTTGAAACCTTGCAGGAATTTTGGGAAAAGACTGCCTACTTTTTTGGTGAAGACTATCCTGTGACCGACAAGGCCGCTAAGCCCCTTGCCGAAGGCCAGGACGTGCTGCCCAAGTTGCGTGAGGCCCTCGCCGCCCTACCCGCGCTGACCCACGACCAAACCGAGCCTGTTCTCAAAGCGCTGGCTGAAGCGCAGGGCCTCAAAGTGGGCAAGGTGATGCAGCCGCTGCGCGCCGCCGTAGCCGGCACCCTAGAAAGCCCAGGCATGTTTGAGCTGCTGGAGTTACTGGGCAAAGAGCGGGTGCTGGCGCGCCTAGACCGGATGATGAAATGAAACTGGGTATGCGCTGATACGGATTCCGATTGATTCGGAAGTACGCCAAATCAATCAGGGCGGATGCGAGTGGGAACAGCATACGGACTGCGCGGTATGGAGC
>JAGLBF010000180.1 GCA_018260375.1 Deinococcus sp. | reverse complement strand
TATGATACGGATTCCGATTGATTTGGCGTACTTCCGAATCAATCCGAGCGGATGCGAGTGGGAACAGCATACGGACTGTGCGGTATGGAACCGCAGGCGGCGCTTTTCCGACTGTGGTGGAATTTAGCGCAGTCCGTATCACAGGCTTTTGCACCCTTGAGCGCCGACCGCCTTACCCTCTAGGGTTTGCTAAGCTTGGCCCCATGAGCATTCTTCCCGACTGGCGTATCCGTATGCTGGCCCATAACGGCATGATTGACCCCTTTGAAGACCGCCTGATACGTAGCAGCGACAATGCAAGTGTCATTAGCTACGGCCTGAGCAGCTTTGGCTATGACCTGCGCTGCGCCGATGAGTGGAAGGTATTTACCAATGTCAACAACGCCATAGTAGACCCCAAGCATTTTGATGAGCGCAGCTTTGTTGATATAAAAGCCACCGAAATTATTATACCGCCCAACAGTTTTGTATTGGCCCGCAGCCTTGAATACATTAAAATACCCGATAACATAATGGTGGTAGCGCTCGGCAAATCAACCTATGCACGCTGCGGCATCGTCGCCAACGTAACGCCCCTAGAGCCAGGTTGGGAAGGTCATGTTACCTTAGAGTTTAGCAATACCACACCGCTTCCTGCCAAAATGTACGCTTATGAAGGCTGTGTACAGCTGTTATTTTTTGAGGGCGAACGCCCAGAAGTTACCTACGGCGACCGTAAAGGCAAGTATCAGGGGCAGCGCGGCGTCACATTGCCAAAGTTGTGAGTCTAGCCAAAACGTCTTAGTGTTTTGACTGACTTTGCCTCATACGGACTGCCGCTCCATTCCACCACAGTCGGAAAAGCGCCGCCTGCGGCTCCATACCGCACAGTCCGTATGCTGTTCCCACTCGCATTCGCCCTGATTGATTCGGAAGTACGCCAAATCAATCGGAATCCGTATAACACGGCGAAGTTGCCTAACACCTCAGCCCTCTCCCTGTGGCCTGGTCGCTATACTATCTGGCTATGCCTGCCTTGCCCACCTTGCACCCCGTCCACCAGCGTCCCAAGCCCGAAGTAATGAGCCCAGTAGGCGGACATGCGCAGATGCGCGCCGCCATTGAAGCGGGGGCGGACGCGGTATTTTTTGGGGTTGAGGGGTTTCACGCCCGCGCCAAAGTGGGCTTTAGCAACGAAGAATTGCCTGAGGTGATACGGCAGCTGCACTCGCGCGGGGTCAAGGGCTTTGTCACCTTTAACACCCTGATTTTTGACCGTGAACTGCGTGCCGCCGAGGAACAACTGCTGTACCTGTCTGCCAGCGGTGTAGACGCGATTATTGTGCAAGATGTGGGTGTGGCACGCCTAGCGCATGAAGTGGTGCCTGATTTGCCTATACACGGGTCTACGCAGATGAGCATCACCTCGGCCCAGGGAGCAGAGCTAGCGCGGCGTTTTGGGGCTACGCGGGTGGTGCTGGGGCGCGAGCTGAGTTTGGCGGACATTACCCGCATACGCAAAGCCACCAACCTGGAGCTAGAAACCTTTGTACACGGCGCGCTGTGCGTCAGCTATTCGGGGCAGTGCTTTAGCAGCGAAGCCTGGGGCGGGCGTAGCGCCAACCGGGGCCAGTGCGCCCAGGCGTGTAGGCTGCCCTACGACCTTTTTGTAGACGGCGAGTGGCGCGACTTGCAAGACGCCCGCTACCTGCTGTCTCCGGGTGACTTGTATGCACTGCACCAGATACCTGAGCTGGTCAACATCGGCATAGACTGCTTTAAGATAGAAGGCCGCTACAAAGACGCGGAGTTTGTGGCCCTCACTACTGCCGCCTACCGCAAGGCCGTAGACGAAGCCTGGGCGGGCTTACCGCTGAGTATCACTGCACAAGAAGAAGAAGACCTGGAACAGGTGTATTCGCGGGGTCTGGGCGCTTATTTTATCAGTGGTACCAACCACCAAGCTGTAGTACAGGGCCGCGCCCCGCGCCACAGAGGGTTGCGGGTGGGTACGGTAGAAGGCCAATCGGCACGCGGTGTGCTGGTACGCCTAAGCCACGACCTCAAGCCTGGAGACGGCCTGGTGTTTGACAGTGCCAACTGGCGAGCACCTGAAGGCCACGAGGAGGGCGGGTTTTTGTATGGCGGCTGGCAAGCTGGGGAGCAACTCGAACAGCTGCAGGCGGGTGAGGTCATTGAGCTGCGCTTTGGGCGCGGGGCTGTGAACCCAGATAACCTGCGCCCTGGCGACTGGGTGTGGCGCACCCACGACCCTACCCTAGATACCCGTGTTAAGCCGCTGCTTGAAAGCATTGACCCCATCTACACGCGCCCGCTGACCCTACACTTTGTGGGCACAGTGGGCAAGTTGCCGCGCCTGACGGTGACCGACGAGCAGGGCCACCGCGTCACAGTAACGGGTGACACCCCGCTGGCCCCCGCCCGCAACCGTGCACTAGACGAAGCCGCGCTGCGTGATCAACTGGGCAAACTGGGCGGCACGCCGTACCACCTGGCACAGCTGACCAGCGAGCTTAGCGGCGCCGGATTTATGCCACTAAGCGCCCTGAATGCCCTGCGCCGTGAAGCCATAGACCAACTGCAAAGTGCCGCTCAGCAAGCGCCTGTACGCCGCCAGACCCCACGGCTTGGGAAGGTGAGCAGCGGCCCTGGCCTGCCTTTGGTCAGCCAAGGGCCCATCACCGCTCCCAGACTGCACCTGTTGGTACGCACCCCAGAACAGCTGGAAGCCGCCGTCGACCTACGCCCAGACAGCATCACTCTGGATTACCTAGAACTGTACGGGCTAAAACCCAGTGTAGAAAAGGTGCAAGAGGCGGGGCTGCGGGTACGCGTTGCCAGTCCGCGCATCTTAAAGCCCACCGAGCAGAACATCCAGAAGTTTTTGCTGTCACTGGGAGCCGAGTTGCTGGTGCGCTCAGGCGGGCTGCTCGAAGGCCTGCAAGGAACTGAGCACCCCGCGCTGACGGGCGACTTTAGCCTCAACGCCGCCAACGCGCTTTCGGCGCGTGCGCTGCTGGCCCTGGGCCTAGGGCAGATTACCCCCAGCCACGACCTGAACGCGCAGCAGATCGCTGACCTCGCGGCCCTCATTGGCCCCGACAAGCTGGAAGTGATTGCCTACGGACACCTGCCTGTCTTTCATACCGAGCACTGTGTCTTTTGCCGCTTTTTGAGCGACGGCACTGACTACACCAACTGCGGACACCCCTGCGAGTCGCATACGCTGGCGCTGCGTGACCACCAGGGTCAACTGCACCCCGTGATGGCAGATGTGGGCTGCCGTAACACCGTCTTTGAAGGCCGTGCACAGACGGCAGCGGCGCACCTGCCCGCCTGGCGAGCGGCGGGCCTGCGCGACTTTAGGCTAGAGTTTGTCCACGAAACGGGCGCTGAGGTGCGCGAGGTGGTGCAAGCTCACCGAGAGTATCTGGCAGGCAACCTGAGTGCGGCGGGCCTCAGTCAGCACTTGAGCGCCACCGCTCCCACCACCCAGGGCAGCCTATTTGTGCCGGAAGGCTTTGGTGCAGGCTTGCCTCTACCCGACGCGTTTGCAGGGCTAGAGGCTTTGCCTGTGTTGTGAGTGGGTTGATTTTGACCCCGCTGGCTTGTTGCCCCCGCGCGTTGAACAAGGTTCGGGCCTCAGTCCGTATTATACGGATTCCGTTTAATTAGTCGTACTATGATTGCCCTAGTTACCTGCCCTATC
>JAGLBF010000179.1 GCA_018260375.1 Deinococcus sp. | reverse complement strand
TGGAGCCGCAGGCGGCGCTTTTCCGACTGTGGTGGAATTTAGCGGCAGTCCGTATCAGGCCTAGAAGGCCAGCGGGCGAAGCAAAAAACAGATTTGGCGATAGGGAAGCGCCGTCCGTAAAGACACGCCACAAGCCCCTTTGCTACCATCCATCAGCGACTCCTTGGCCCTCAGCTGCCGTAGCTTCCTGAACAAAATTGCCCCGGCTTTTGTCTGTTCACCTCGCCCTCAGGAAACAGGGTGAGGCCCGTGGCGCGCTGCACTTCGTCTACCGTCACCTCGTAGCGGCTAAAGTCGCTGCGGGCGGGTGGCAGCTTGCGGTTGGGCATGATAAACGCCCGCGCTGCGTTGCCCGATACCACTACCTTGTACAGGCTGCTGGGTACGGCGACATTATCCTCGCCTATGGTTTGGCTCTGGCCTTCAAAAATGGGGCCAGTCAGCACATACGCCTCGCCCAGACTTTTGACGCAGGCGCGGGTGGCATTTTCTAGGCTAGACCAAATGCCGCTATTCATAGAGGTGTTTTGCGGCACCATGTTAGACAGATAAAACGACTCCTGCATGGCCTGGTCAGTGCTGGTAAAGTCGGCGGCGGGGGCCATATGGCCGCGTGCGTAGCCCGAACCCTTAAAGTCGCTGAGTTGGGCGCTTTGGTCACTGGGTAATGCTGGGTCAGGCTGAAAGTTGTCAGCCCTGCTTACCGATCCGTCAAATTCTTCCGGGCGCAGCTTTTCACCCACAGCAAGCGGCACTTTGCGTGCGGGGTCATACACGCTGATGTACTCGGTGTGGCAAAGCGTCACGGTGTTGACACTGGCTTGGGGCTGCTGGCCCGCTACAAATTCATCGTGACACTGGTCACTGTACTGGCGCCTATCGTCCGTGTTGGCTTTGTTTTGGGGACAGGAGGTGAGCAGCAAGGGCAAAGCCACAAGCGCAGTAAGCAGACTCAGGGGTAAACGCGTCATCGGGTTAGTGTAGCAGGGCATGGCCAGAGGTTACGGGGTGTGCTGACCAAAAACTACAGCGGGCTTAGGGCAAAGGAAACTGGCTGGCAAAGGCATGTACTTCGGCCTGCACGTCTTCACCTTTGAGGGCGCGGTCTATCAGGTCGGCAATGTTGGGCATATCTTTTTCGGTCATGCCGCGTGTGGTGACAGCAGGCGTGCCGATGCGGATGCCGCCGCCGTGCATCAGTTTTTCGGTGTCGTAGGGCAACGTAGACTTGCTGATGGTGATGTGGTTGGCATCAAGCGCCTTTGTAGCTTTGGTGCCGTTCAGTCCCTGTGGGCGCAGGTCTAGCACAAAAAGGTGGTTGTCAGTTCCGCCTGACACCACACGGTAGCCTTTTTGCTCAAACTCGGCGGCAAGGGTCTGGGCGTTTTTGATGACCTGCTGGGCATACTGCTTAAACTCAGGGCGCAGCGCCTCGCCAAAAGCCACCGCCTTGGCCGCAATAACATGCTCTAGAGGGCCGCCCTGATAGCCAGGGAACACCGTGCGGTCAATTTTGGCACCCAGTTCGGGGTCATTGCTCATGATGATGCCGCCGCGTGGCCCGCGCAGGGTTTTATGGGTGGTACTGGCAACCACGTGGGCGTGTGGCAAGGCGTTGGGGTGTTCACCCGCTGCAATAAGGCCTGCAATGTGGGCGATGTCAGCAAACAAAATGGCCCCCACTTCGTCTGCAATCTGGCGGAATTCGGCAAAGTCAATGATACGGCTGTAGGCGCTGGCCCCTGCAATAATCATTTTGGGCTTGTGCTCCTGAGCCAGTCGGCGCACCTCTGCCAGGTTAAGGCGCTCGGTTTGTTCATCTACTTTGTAATCCACCATACTGTAGCCCATACCAGAAAAGTTGGCCTTGTTACCGTGTGTCAGGTGTCCGCCGTGCGACAGATTCATGCCCAGCACCACGTCGCCAGGTTCCAGCAGGGCCTTGTATACCGCTAGGTTGGCGCTGCTGCCGCTGTGAGGTTGTACATTGGCCCACTGCGCACCAAACAGCTGTTTGAGGCGGTCAATCGCCAGTTGTTCTACCTGGTCAACCACTTCACAGCCGCCGTACCAGCGCTTTCCTGGGTAGCCTTCGGCATATTTGTTGGTCAGGGTGCTGCCCTGGGCTTCGCGCACCTGTGCTGAGGCAAAGTTTTCAGAGGCAATCAGCTCTATACCGGTGCGCTGGCGCTCAGTTTCCTGGACAATCAGGTCAAAGATAACAGTGTCACGTTGCGTTGCATTGGTCATGGCTTCAAGGCTATCACGCTGACCTTTGAGGGGCTGTGGGTTGTGGCTAAAGAGAGACATGTTAAAAGAGCGACGTGTTATACGGACTTGCGCCCTGAGCCTTGTTCAGCCTTGTTCAATAAGGGGTTTTACCTTGCCGCTTTGTCACCTCACCGCTTCAGCGAATCACCCGCGCAGGCTCAATGCTTGCCGCCCGCCGTGCAGGAAGCAGCGCCGCCAGCACCGTAGTCAGCAGACCCATGACATTCACCCAGAGCAGGTCGCTCAGGCGCACTTGAACGGGCAACGTGGTAATAAAGTACAGGTCACCAGGAATCTGGAAGGGCCGCCATAGAAAGTAGGTGCTGATAGCCAGGCCCAGCAGATTGCCCAGCAGCAGCCCCGCCAGACTCAGCGCCGCGCCTTGCAGCACAAAGCCTCTGATAATATCCCCCCGCGAGGCTCCTATAGCGCGCAAAATGGCGATGTCCTGCGCCTTTTCAAACACGCTGAGCGTCAGCACGTTGGCGATGCCAAAGGCCGCCACCACCACGATCAAAAACACCACAAAGCCGATCACCTGCTTTTGCAACTTCATCTGGCCCAGCAGTGAGCCGTACAGGTTTTGCCAGGGCAGTGGGCTGTACAGTGGCGTGGCGGCGGTCAACTGTTCGCCCAGCTGGGGGGCCTGCTCAGGGTTTTGCAAGCGCAGTTGGTAGCCAGTGATGTTGCGGTTTTGGTGCAAGGCCTGCAAGGTGGGTAGCGGTACAAAAGCGTAGGCACTATCTATCACATAATTACCCGTGCGAAATATGCCCGCTACCGTCAGGCTGGTGCGGTGCTGAGCGCTGTTGAGCAGCCTGAGTTCTTGGCCCTCATAGGCGCCCAGGCTCTGTGCTAGGGCGCTTCCTAGCACAATCTGTCCAGACTTGAGATTGTTGAGCAACTGGCGCTGGTCTTCAGGCAGTTGCAGCACATCGCCCGCGTGCGCACCCACCCCAAACAGCGTGGCAAAATCCACACCTGCGCTTATGCCTGCGCTGGCAGGGCGGGTCAGCAGCCCCTTATCTGCCAAAAAGGGCGTGTAGGCCACCACCTGAGGGTTATGTTTTAGGGTATTTTCCAGCGCTGCGTCGCTGCCACCAGGGCTGTAGCGGTTGAGGCTCAGGTGTGGGCTGGCGCGCAGTGTAGCGTCTATCAGCGCACCCGTAAAGCCGTTTGTGAGGCTCAGCGCCGCGATCAGCACCGCAATACCTACGGCAATGCCCAGCACCGCACTGATATTTTGGGTACGCCGCCGCCGCAGTTGCGACAAGGCCAAGGTCCAGGCCAATGAAGGCGGGCGCCTGGGAACAGGGGTGGTTGGACGGCTCACTGGCCTAGCAGCATAGCAGACCAGACGTTGAGGTCGCCAGCCGAGGGAAGGGGCCTTTGTGGACACGCTGTGGTTATACGGATTCCGATTGATTTGGCGTACTTCCGAATCAATCCGAGCGGATGCG
>JAGLBF010000020.1 GCA_018260375.1 Deinococcus sp. | reverse complement strand
GCATCCGCTCGGATTGATTCGGAAGTACGCCAAATCAATCGGAATCCGTATGAGCTCTATTCCAGCGCAGTCAGACAAGCCTTTACACCCCCCTTTGCCTTGCCACGTTGCGCGCCGCCTGCATTTGCCCCGCTCTGCCCCAGCCTCTATCATTTGGCGCATGGCCTCCCGCTTTCCCCTGCTCGCTATTGACATTGGCAACACCAGCACAGTGCTGGGCCTTGCCGATGAGCAGCACAACCTGACGCATACCTGGCGCGTGCGTACCAACCGCGAGCATCTGCCTGATGACCTGGCACTCAAACTCTACGGCCTGCTCAACCTATCAGGCGCACCCATGCCGCGCAGCGCAGTGATGAGCAGCGTGGCCCCGCCCGCAGGCGAAAACTACGCCCTGGCCCTCAAGCGCCACTTCGGGTTAGAAACCTTTGCGGTCAGTGCCGCAACCCTCCCCGACGTGCGAGTAGAATTGAGCACACCAGAAGCCGTAGGAGCTGACAGGCTGTGCAACCTCTTTGGTGCTGAGCGCTACTTGGGCAACCACGAGTACGCCGTGGTGGTTGATTTTGGCACCAGCACCAACTTTGATGTGATTGCCAGGGGACGCCGCTTTCTGGGCGGCATACTGGCTACGGGGGCGCAGGTGTCGGCTGACGCGCTCTTTGCCCGCGCTGCCAAGCTACCGCGCGTGGCCCTGACCGCGCCCACAAGTGCCATCGGCAAAGACACCGTGCATGCCCTGCAATCGGGCCTGGTCTACGGTTACGCTGAGATGGTTGACGGCCTGCTGCGCCGCATCCGCGCCGAACTAAGCGGCCCCACTGTCGCCATCGCCACAGGCGGCTTTGCCCGTACCATAGAAGGCATCTGCCAAGAGATTGATTTTTATGATGAAACGCTCACTTTGCGCGGCTTAATAGAACTGTGGGCAAGTCGTTAAAATCACAATCCGTATAAGCAACAAGAACGCAGTCATACGGATTCCGATTGATTTGGCGTACTTCCGAATCAATCCGAGCGGATGCGAGTGGGAACAGCATACGGATTCCGTTTAATTCGATGTACTCTGACTACCCTAGTTGCCTGCCCTATGGCAAACTAAGAAGATATACTTATAACTAATTAATCAGAATCCTTATCAGGCGTTGTTATTGGCGCTACTCTGAGCAACAAAAAAAACCCCACCACACGGGCGGGGGGCGGAGGACGGTTAAGGGGATTTAATCACCGCTGACGCTGGTGCTGCTGCCTGCGGGCACATGGTAGCCGTAGCTTTCGGGACGCTGTGAGGCTCCACCATTGCCGGTTTCGCCGTATTTTTCCAGGGTGCGCTCGTCGGCAACTTGCATATTGCGCACAATGTCCAGGCCCGTACCTGCGGGAATCAGCTTGCCCAAAATCACGTTTTCCTTCAGGCCAATCAGGTCGTCTACCTGGCCTTTCATGGAGGCTTCGGTAAGCACGTGGGTGGTGTGCTGGAAGCTCGCCGCCGAGAGCCATGACTTGGTGGTCAGACTGCTCTTGGTGATGCCCAGCAGCACGGGCTTCCAGCTGGCGGGGGTTTGTCCGTCGGTCAGCGCTTCGTTGGCAGCCTCCACTTCCCAGCGCTCTACGGTTTGACCTTCGAGCAACGTGGTATCGCCGCCGTCGTTGATTTCTACGTAGCGCAGCATCTGGCGCACGATCACTTCGATGTGCTTGTCGTGTACTTTTACGCCTTGTGAGCGGTAGACGCGCTGCACTTCTTCGACCAAGTAACGCTGCGCCGCGTCGGTGTCTTTGTACAGCAGCAAGTCGTGGGGGTTAACCGCGCCGCGTGTCAAGGCCTGGCCCGCAATAACGCGGTCGCCGTCTTTGACAATCATACGCAGGTTGCGCGAGATTTTCTTGGCGGTCTTGCTTGAAAAGGCCTCGTCATCGGCTTCAATGCGTACCAAGTAGCGCTCATCATCTTCTTCAATGCGCACAATACCGTCACGGTCAGCCACTTCTGCCATCGCTTTGGGCTTGCGCGCTTCGAAGAGTTCAATGACGCGGGGCAGGCCCATAGTGATGTCACCACTGCCCGCAATACCGCCTGTGTGGAAGGTACGCATGGTGAGCTGCGTGCCAGGTTCACCGATACTTTCGGCAGCCACTACGCCCACCGCTTCGCCCATGCTGACCGCTTTGGCCTGCGACAGGTCATAGCCGTAGCACTTTTGGCACACGCCTGCCTTGACCTTACAGTTAAGCGGCGTGCGGACGTACACTTCACCCACGGCTTTGGCCTCTTTTGTGATGGCCTTCACATCTTCCAGGCTCAGCATGGTTCCTTCAGGGATAATATGCCCGCCGCTCAGCTCAACGTCACTGGTCAGGGTGCGCCCGTAGATGCTCGTTTCAATTTCGCTTGATTTACGCGCCATCCACTCGCCGCTGCGCTCGTCCACACTGCCCAGTGGGAATACGGTGTAGTCGGTTGTACCGCAGTCTACGTCGCGCACCACCACTTCGTGGGCCACGTCCACCAGTTTACGGGTCAGGTAGCCTGAGTCAGCGGTACGCAGCGCGGTGTCGGCCCCGCCTTTACGCGCCCCGTGGGTGCTGATAAAGTACTCAGCCACCGTCAGACCTTCACGGAAAGAAGCCTTGATCGGCGTTTCAATAGTGGAGCCGTCAGGACGGGCCATCAGGCCGCGCATACCTGCCAGCTGGGTAATCTGCTGGGCGTTACCACGCGCACCCGACTGGCTGAGTACCCACAGCGGATTAAAGGGGTAATTTTCTTCAAAGTTTTTGAACATGGCGTTCTTAACTTCATCTTTGGTGTCATTCCAAACCTGCACTACCTGTTTATAACGCTCCTCATCGGTCATAAAGCCAAAGGAGTAGTTATCTTCAATGGTCGCCACCAGCGCGTCAGCGCGGGCCAAAATCTCACCCTTGCTAGGCGGAATGACCACGTCATCAATGCCAATGGTAATACCAGAGCTGGTTGACAGCTTAAAGCCACTCTCTTTGAGTGCATCAAGCAGCTCAGAGGTCGCTTCTACGCCCAGTTTCTTAAAGCAGGCCATCACCATGTCGCGCAGTGAGTCTTTTTCGTAGGCGGTATTCAGGTCTACCAGTTGGTCGGTCATGTCGGCGCGGTCGCCCAGCGCTTCTTCAACCATGCGGCGGAAGGTAACGCGCCCAGCACTGGTCTGGTAAATGGTGCCGTTAAGGCGGATAGAAACGTGATCCTGGTAGTCAATTTCGCCGCGCTCTACCGCCAGCACCGCTTCGTCGGGGTTAGAGAAAAAGTAGCGCAAGCGGCCGGGGCTGGTCTCTTGTCCGCCTACAAACACGCGGGAATTGAGCATCAGTTCGCCCGCTTCGTAGGCCTTTAACACCTCGGCGTCGCTGGCAAACTCGCGCCCCGCGCCCAAGTTATCGTGGCGCAACTGGGTGAGGGTAAAGATACCAAGCACAATGTCACGGCTCGGTTTTACGTTGGGCTCGCCGTTGGCGGGCGAGAGCAGGTTGTGCGCCGAGAGCATCTGAATGCGGGCTTCGGCCTGTGCCTGAGCCGACAAGGGGACGTGAATCGCCATCTGGTCGCCGTCAAAGTCAGCATTAAAGGCTTCACAAACCAGGGGGTGAAGCTGAATGCTCTGGCCTTCTACCAGTACGGGTTCAAAGGCCTGAATACCCAGACGGTGCAGGGTAGGGGCACGGTTCAGCAGCACCACTTTGTCTTCAATCACTTCTTCTAGTGCGTCCCACACGCTGTCACGGGTATCGCGGTAGCGCTCCAGCATCTTGCGGGCCTGCTTGATGTTGGTCACTTCGCCTTTTTCTTCCAGCACCTTGAACAAAAAGGGCTTGAAGAGTTCTAGCGCCATGCGCTTGGGTACGCCGCACTGATGCAACTTGAGCTGTGGGCCAACCACAATCACCGATCGGCCTGAGTAGTCTACGCGCTTACCCAGCAGGTTCTGGCGGAAACGGCCCTGCTTGCCGCCGAGCAAATCGGTCAGCGAGCGCAGCGCCCGGTCAGAGCCGGGGTTGGTTACGGGACTGCCGCGCCGTCCGTTGTCAATCAGCGCGTCAACCGCTTCTTGCAGCATGCGCTTTTCATTGCGGATGATCATGTCGGGTGCGCCCTGACTCATCAGCTTTTTCAGGCGGTTGTTGCGGTTGATCAGGCGGCGGTATAAGTCGTTGAGATCCGAGGTGGCAAAGCGTCCGCCGTCCACTTGCACCATAGGGCGCAGGTCTGGTGGCATCACAGGCACGGTGTTGAGAATCATCCATGAAGGGTCGTTGCCACTTTGCATAAAGCTGCGGGTCACTTCCAGGCGTTTGCGCGCTCTGGCCCGCTTGTGGCGTGAGTTGTCCTTCATCACTTCGCCCAGTTCGGCTTCTAAGGTAGGCAGGTCAAGGTCGTCGAGCAGCTCTTTGACCGCTTCAGCGCCCATCTTGGCATCAAAGTCATACGACTCGATGACGCGCACCTGCTTACGCACCAGGTCAATTTCAATGCGGCCCGAAATATCAGATTTGAGGTTGCCGCTGTCTGCCAGTTCGTCACCAGGCTCGACGCGGTCGCCGTTAACCACCAGCGGCTCGTCTTCGTAGCTGTAAACCTTGGCCTTGCTGACGATGATACTGGCGGGCGCGTGCAGGGTGATAATACCGTCAGCTTCAGCGTACACCTGCTCTTCTTCGTCGATGGCCCCGATCACTTTTTGGCCTTTATGCACTTCAGAGCCGTCACCAACCAGCACGTGCATCTGCGGCTCAACACGGTACTCAGCAACGCGGTTCCAGTGCACAGTAAGGGTAATATCGCCCTTGCTGGGCAAGGTGACTTTGCTCAGGCGGCTGCTGCGGCTCAGGCGCAGATTGCTGCCCGCTGTAGCCGTCGCCAGCACCGCGCCTTGTTCCACCACTTCGCCTGTAACGACCTGCACGTCCATGCCATGAGGCAGGTACACGCGCACAATTTCGCCGTCGTCACTGGTCAATTCTACCAAGGCTGAGTCTTCGCCCAAGTCATGCAAGTTGGCAATGCCCGCGATAGGCGCGAGGATAGTTACATCTTCTTCCAGCTCACTGAGAATCTCAGCGGCCTTAAAGGTGTCTTGGTCTACCACCGCACTGGCATCAAGAGGCAAGATGGCTTCGCGCTCCTCGCTGTAGGCAATCTCGGCGCGGCGCGGAAAGCGGTACTGCGCCAGGCCGTCAATCTTGGCAACCACATTGCCGCCCAGAATCTGTCCCTTGGTCACATACTCGCCGTCACGAATTTCAGCATCAATGCCGCCCTGAAGGGTGTAGGTTTCCTGTCGACCGTTACGCAGCTCGCGGTATTCGTCGTCGCTCAGCAACTCGCCGCGCTTGAGGGGACGACCATCTTTTTGGGCGTTACGGGGATCAGTAACCAGGTAGCTGCTAAAGTACAGCACCTTTTCCAGTTGGGCCGCCGTGAGGTCAAGCAGCGTGCCAATTTTGCTGGGCGCGTCTTTTACATACCAGATATGCGCGGCGGGCGTCGCCAGGTCAATGTGACCCATGCGGTAGCGCCTTACCTTGCTGCTGGTCACCTCTACACCGCAGCGCTCACAGATTTTGCCTTCGTAGCGCTGGCGCTTGTACTTGCCACAGGCACATTCATAGTCTTTGATAGGGCCAAAAATGCGCTCATCAAACAAACCCTCGCGCTCAGGCTTAAGGGTGCGGTAGTTGATGGTTTCGGGCTTTTCAACCTCACCAAAGCTCCATTCACGCATTTTGGCGGGGCTAGCAATGGCAATTTTTACTTTACTGAAATCTTTCATGGTTCTCCTTCGGAGAAGATGGTGGTGGGTAAATGGTAGAGAGTAAAGCACCTACCAGCGCCAAAATAGAGATATTCAAGAGCAATACTGCAGAACTAAAAGAAAAGGTTATCAGGAGGTCACCGGTAAAGCGTGGCTAGAGAAAACGTCACAGAAAAGCGCGGCAGGAGCATATTCCTATGCAGCTATGTATCCATGTATCTGCTTGGGCAAGTCCTCTGATGGCACCACCCAGACCTGAATACAAGACGCAGACAGACAGCAGCATGTGAAGCACCTGCTTTGCAGCCTACTCCGGTTGATATTCACACTCTGTTAGCTCATCATGCTCCCGTCTCCATGCTCTCTTAGCGCTTTAGGGTGTTTCTTAGGTTCTAGACAGATGATGAATGACGAATGCGGGCTATTCTTATGCGACCTTTCATCACCTGTCATTACTCGTCAGCGTGTTAGCGCTTAGGCAACATTCCTTCAAAAATATCGACATTCTTGTCGTTGCGGTCAAGGACTTCTACGTCTAGGCCCAGTGAATGCAGCTCTTTAACCAGTACCTTAAACGACTCTGGGATGGTGCTGCCCGATACTTCTTCACCTTTGACAATGCTCTGGTAGGCCGCGTCACGCCCGTCAATGTCATCCGACTTGATGGTCAACATCTCCTGTAGCACGTGTGCCGCGCCGTAGGCTTCCAGGGCCCATACTTCCATTTCCCCGAAGCGCTGACCACCAAACTGCGCTTTACCGCCCAGTGGTTGCTGGGTGATCAGGCTGTAGGGGCCAGTGGAGCGGGCGTGCAGCTTGTCTTCTACCATGTGATACAGCTTCATCACGTACATGGTACCGACCACCACAGGGCCGCTGATCGGTTCGCCGCTGCGTCCGTCAAAGAGGATGCTCTTGCCGGTGCGCGACAAGCTGCGCTGGGCAGCTTCATAATCACCCTTGACCGGAGCGATAACGCCCAGTTTGCTGGCACGCTCAAGCACTTCGGCTTCGCGCTTGTCTACCTCAAAGCCGTCTTCTTTGCGCTTGTGCAGGCGCTCCAGGGCGGCGACTTCCAGCATTTCCTTGATGGTCGCTTCGGTCACCGAGTCAAAGACGGGGGTGACAAACTTCAGGCCCGTCAGACGCGCTACCTCGCCCAAGTGGGTTTCCAAAATCTGCCCCAAGTTCATGCGGCTCGGTACGCCCAGCGGATTAAAGACCATGTCTACGGGGGTGCCGTCTTCCATGTACGGCATGTCTTCGGGGGGCAAAATCTTACTCACTACGCCCTTGTTGCCGTGGCGGTTAGCGACTTTATCGCCCACTTGAAGCTGGCGCTTTTGAGCCACATACACGCGCACCACATCGCGCACACCAGGCTTGAGGTCTACGCCCTCGTCCTCGTGGCGAAAGCGCACAGTTTTCACCACAACGCCGCCCTGACCCGACTGCACGCGCAGCGAGGTGTCTTTTACTTCGCGGGCCTTTTCACCAAAGATGGAGCGCAGCAGGCGTTCTTCGGGGGTGGGCTCAGACTCACCCTTGAAGCTGGTTTTGCCAACCAGAATGTCGCCAGGTTTCACCTCAGCGCCTACACGAACAATGCCGTCTTCGTCTAGGTCACGCAGGGCGGCTTCGCTGAGTCCGGGAATGTCGCGGGTGATTTTTTCGGGGCCAAGTTTGGTATCGCGGGCATCTACTTCATCTTTTTCAATGTGAATAGAGGTGTAAAAGTCCTTGCGCAGCAGTCCTTCGCTGATACACATGGCATCTTCAAAGTTAAAGCCGTCAAAGGGCATGATGGCGATGGTGATGTTGTGGCCCAGCGCTAAGCGGCCCAGGTCAGAGGCGGGGCCGTCGGCGATCACCTGACCTGTTACCACGTCGTCACCTACATCTACGATAGGGTGCTGATCCAGGTTGGTGCCCTGGTTGCTGCGCGTAAAACGGATCAGTTCAAAGGTGCGGACATTGCCCTTGAGATAGCCGATTTTGGGTGCATCTTCGGTGAGGGTCACCTGGATATTGCGGGCGTCAACATAGGTGACGCGGCCCGTCACGTCACTAACCACACTAGTACCTGAGTCGGTGATCACACGCTCTTCAACGCCCGTACCTACAGCGGGGCTATCGGCACGCACCAGCGGCACAGCCTGTGACTGCATGTTAGAACCCATCAAGGCGCGGTTAGCGTCGTCGTGCTCCAAAAAGGGAATCAGTGAGGTGTTGATAGACACGATTTGCTTGGGGCTAACGTCCATAAAGTCCACGTCTTCGTGTCCGTAAAAGCTGGGGTCGCCTTTGTAGCGGGCCAACACGCGCTCTTCGGCAAATGTACCGTCGGGGTTGAGCGGGGTGTTCGCCTGAGCGACGCGGTAGCGGTCTTCAATGTCCGCCGTCATGTACTGTACGTCTTCGGTGACGTAGCTGCCTTCTACACGGCGGTAAGGCGCTTCAATAAAGCCCAGCGGGTTGACCTTGGCATAACTAGACAGTGACGAGATCAGGCCGATGTTGGCGCCTTCGGGCGTTTCAATGGGGCAGATGCGGCCGTAGTGCGTACGGTGCACGTCACGCACGTCAAAGCCCGCACGCTCGCGGGTCAGACCGCCTGGGCCCAGCGCTGAAATACGGCGCTTGTGACGCAGGTCAGACAGCGGATTGGTCTGGTCTTTAAACTGCGACAGCTGGCTGCGCCCAAAAAACTCGCGCATAGCGGCGACGATGGGGCGGTTATTCACCAGCTTGGTGGGGGTTGCCGCGTCAGGGTTGCCCATCAGCATGCGCTCGCGCACACCACGCGCCATGCGGCCCATACCCACGCGCAACTGGTCAGCGAGCAGTTCGCCCACAGTACGCACGCGGCGGTTACCCAGGTGGTCGATATCATCTTCAGCAACAGGCACGGTGATAGCCACGCCGTCTGCATCTACACCCACAGTCAATTCTTCTAGGCCATTTTGCAGCGCCATCAGGTAACGGATGGTATCTACCAGGCCGTTGTCTTCAAACTTGCCGTCAACATAGTTAAGCAGGGTGTGCGAGGTACGCGCTACGCCCAACTTGGTGTTCATTTTAAAGCGGCCTGGGTCGCCCATGTCGTAGCGGCGGGGGTCAGCCAGCAGCCCGTACAGGTACTGGGTGGCCTTGTCGCGCTTGGGTGGGTCACCAGGGCGCAGCACAGTAAAGAGGCGCAGCAAGGCTTCGTCTGCGCCCATGCCAGCAGTTTTGTCTTCAGGCAGCTCCACGCCTTCACCGTCAAACTCGGTAAACAGGCTCTTAAGGGCTGCGTCATCATAGCCCAGCACGCGCAGCAACATCGCTACCGGAAACTTGCGCTTGTTGACTTTCATTTCCAGCACGCCGCCCGAAAACTCCAGCTCAATCCAGGGGCCGCGCTTGGGCATAGGAATAATAGCGCCAGTGTAAATTTTCTTTATTCCTTTGTAAGAAGAAGTAAAATATACGCCAGGGCTACGGTGAATCTGTGAAATGACTACGCGGTCAGCACCGTTGATAATAAATGAGCCGTCTTCAGTCATCAGAGGCAGATCACCCAAGAACACATGGTCTTCTTTAATCAGGCCAGAGTCTTTGTGTATCAGTTGCAGCTTGGCATATATCGGCGCGTCATAGGTCAGGTCTTTTTCACGGCATTCTTCGGGGGTAAACTCAGGATCACCCAGGCGGTACTCCAGGTAGTCCAACACCAAACCCGTAGAGCGGCCTTTTTCAGTTTCGTCAATAGGAAATACTTCGCGAAAAGCGCCTTCTAAACCGGCGTTGATGCGCTTATCGGGGGCAACGCCCTCTTGTAAAAAGGTCTTGAATGAATTGACCTGAATCTCAGTCAGGTCGGGCAACTTAATAACTTCGGTAATTTCACCGAAACGCTCAATGCGTGGTTTCATGCCTACCTCGTACTTGTTGAATGGTGCGGTGTTGAATGTGGCTTGTGAACATGATCTGGGGCAAATACCAAAGAAAACATACTAAAAACGCGGCACGACAACGTGGAGAAAGGCACTAAGCCCCCCTCCGGAGAAAGTTACTCAATTGTGGAGTGCTTGCCAAAGCTGCTTCAAACTGGCTCCCCACCAGCCCATCATGGCTAGCGAACAGGTATTGTAGCGCATGGCACCGGCAAATGCAAGAGCAACGCCAGACAAGTCAGACAACCAGACACGCATACAAGCAGACTGGAAACTTTCCTGTTGTACAGGAGAGTAGGCCCCTTTGCTCAGCCTCGCGCCTTTTTACAAGTTTCCCAACCACAACACTAGCGCCTCAGCCGTAGAAAGGTTGGTCGCGAGCGGTGTGTTATGCACGTCGCACAGACGCAACAGTGCTGACACATCGGGTTCGTGGGGCTGAGCGGTAAGCGGGTCACGAAAAAAGAACACCGCCCGCACGCTTTCGGTGGCGATACGTGCTCCAATCTGTTGGTCGCCGCCCAGTGGCCCCGACAGCACCCGCTCAATCTCCAGGCCCGTGTGCTGTTGCAACACCGCGCCCGTGGTACCCGTTGCCACCAGGCTAAAGCGTGAAAATGTACTTTTGTACTGCGCTACAAAGGCGCCCAGCTCAGATTTTTTGTGGTCGTGGGCGATGAGCGCCACTTGTACGCGCTGCGGCGTAGTGAGACTAGCTTCAGGCTGGGTCATGGCTGTAGTGTAGCACCTGTGCTCTCATCTATGAGTCATTTAATATTTCAATACAGATGCTTCATTTCAGCACATTCGCAAAGGTGCCGCCTGCGCTAGCACAAAATACGTACCTGTTACTCAACGTGTTGGACTTCTTTCGTTCAATACTGCACATGGCGCAATTCTGAAGCCGCATAACTACCAAAAGCCTCCCCTATTGAGTAGTAAAGGAGGCTTTTTTGTTTTAATACGGATTCCGATCTATTCCATTACCCACCCAGAGGCGCCAACTGCGCTACCGGAACATTCGTACGTATTCCTGCTGGCGCTGACCTGCTGTCACCTCATGTTTAGCAGAATTCAAGCTGGAATCTGTATGAGATCGCCCTCTAGCCAGTGGCTTACTGAATCACCTGATATAGCTCAACTCAGGTTATTTGACCAAACCCAGTTGGCGCACAGCGTCGCGCTCTTCTTGCAATTCTTTGGCGGTTTCGTCCATCTTGCTGCGGCTAAATTCGCTGATGTCCAGGCCCTGTACAATGCTGTACTTGCCGTCTTTTACGGTAACAGGAAAGCCGTAAATCAGCCCTTCAGGAACGCCGTAGCTGCCGTCGCTGGGAATACCCATGCTCACCCACTCGCCTTCTTGGGTACCGAGCGCCCAGTCGCGCATGTGGTCAATAGCGGCGCTGGCGGCACTGGCGGCGCTGCTGGCTCCACGCGCCTCAATGATGGCGGCGCCGCGCTTGGCAACGGTAGGGATGTACTCATTTTCATACCACTGCTGGTCAACTAGGTCTAAGGCGGGCTTGCCGTCTACCGTAGCGCGGCTGAGGTCAGGATACTGGGTGGATGAGTGGTTGCCCCAGATGGTCACGTTTTTAATGGCGCTGACAGGCTGGCCCGTCTTTTCGGCAAGCTGCGAAATGGCGCGGTTGTGGTCAAGGCGTACCATCGCCGTAAACTGACCGGCGTCCAACTTGGGGGCATTTTGCTGGGCAATCAGGGCGTTGGTGTTGGCGGGGTTACCCACCACCAGTACCTTCACGTTGCGGCTTGCCACTTCACTCAGGGCCTCACCCTGAGGTTTAAAGATGCCGCCGTTGGCAGAGAGCAAGTCGCCGCGCTCCATACCAGCCTTACGGGGCATAGCACCCACCAACAGAGCGTAGTCAGCGTCCTTGAAGGCCACTTTGGGGTCGTCACTGGTCACAATGCCCTTAAGCAGCGGAAAAGCGCAGTCGTTGAGTTCCATCACTACGCCGCCCAGGGCTTTAAGCGCGGGGGTCACTTCCAGCAGTTGCAAAATAACGGGCTGATCAGCACCGAGCATATCGCCAGCAGCAATGCGGAACAACAGGCTATAACCAATCTGACCGGCAGCACCAGTCACAGCAACGCGTACAGGTTCTTTCATAAGTATTCCTCCAAGGGACGGCTCAGGGTAAAAATATGGTTCAGTATGATTCAGTTCTGAACTGTCGTTTCACTGTCCTTGCGTTCCCTATCCTAGCGCCTAGCGTGCTGGGGCGTGGCAAAGTCAGCAGACGTATGCAGGTTACTAAGCGGGTAACGGCTGGGGGAACTGGCCCAAAAAAACCGCCCCCACGCAGGAGAGCGGCTTACTCGTTACCCTAGAATTTATTCTTGGATTTATTCGCCCTGGGTTTCGGGGGCGGCGGGCGCTTCGGCTATGGCCGCTTTTTGAGCAGCAGCTTCGGCTTTGGCAGCCTGGGTGCGGGCAGCGTCTTTCATCACGCGGCCACGGTCGTTCTTGATGCGAGCGGCCTTACCACGCAGTTCGCGCAGGTAGTACAGCTTGGCGCGGCGAACTTTACCGCGCTCCAGCACGGTGATTTTGCTGATCAGAGGGGTGTTAAAGGGAAACACGCGCTCTACACCTTCGCCAAAGCTGATTTTGCGTACGGTAAAGCTCTTGCGGCTCCCCGAGTTGTTGATGGCGATAACCACGCCTTCAAAGGCCTGGTTACGGGTGCGGTTGCCTTCAACAACCTTGGTTTCCACGCGCAAGGTGTCGCCAGGCTGAAACTCAGGCAAGTTGGACTTAAGGTGCTCTTGCTCAATAGAGCGCAAAATTTCGCCACGGTTGATCTTCATGATTTGCTCCTTTGGGCTGGCGGACTGCACCACGTTCTTGCCTGAGGCAAGCAGATACATTCACAGCGCCTTGTACTGCTGTACTACGCATTCGCTCTGCCGATTTGCGGCAGGCAACTTTGGCAGTATATAACGCGCCCAGCGTATAGGTAAAGCCCCCCAATCAGGGAATCAGGACGAATGACATGGCTGCTCAACAGACAGGGCAGAGAGATAGACAGGGCAGATATAGACAAGACAGATAACTATTATGCTGCCCAACCACTGCCCTGCCCTGTGCGTCACCAACTTTACTCATCAAGGTACCTGCGGCTTACCTGTGGTTGACAATTGTGGATATGGCGGCTATCCTTTAACCCGCTTGCAAAGCAGGCACACCAGAAAAAGAGCGGTATGTGGCGCATGGTCCGGTAGTGTAGCGGTTAGCATATCTGCCTGTCACGCAGAAGGTCGCGGGTTCAAATCCCGTCCGGACCGCCAAAGCCCCCCAAAAGGGGTACGGCTAGGTAGCTCAGCTGGTAGAGCAAACGACTGAAAATCGTTGGGTCGCCGGTTCAAGTCCGGCTCTAGCCACCAAGTAAGAACCTCGTCTAGTACGGGGTTTTTTGCGTTTCGGGGTGGGGACGGTCTGATGCTGGGGCCTGCCGGTATGTTTTGGCTGAAGGCTAAACACGGACGGCTGAACTCAGACAGCTGAATACGGGCGGCTGGCGCTGACCGCTACAGCACCAAACCCAGCAAAGCCGCCACCACAATCACTGCCCAAGCGGGCCACCTGAGGTATTCCAGCGCAGCGTAGGCCAGCAGTACGGCGGCAACATCGGCGGTGCGGTGAACGGCACTGACAAAGACAGGCTGATAGAGCGCGGCGAGCAGCAGCCCTACGACAGCGGCATTGACTCCATCTAACACGCCGCGCAGGGCCTCATTTTGACGCCACTGGTTCCAGTAGGGCCACACGCCCACCACCAGCAAGAAAGACGGCAAGAAGATGGCAACCAGCGCCAAAAGTGCGCCCAGCAGCGGGTATAGGCCCGTGTGGGCTGCTGCGCCCAGGTAGGCACTGAGGGTAAACAATGGCCCTGGAACGGCCTGGGCCGCGCCGTAGCCTGCCAAAAAGGTAGCGTGGGGCATCCACTGGCTTGTTTCGTATTGCAGCAGAGGCAAAACCACATGCCCGCCGCCAAACACCAGGGCACCCACGCGGTAAAAGCTGTCAAAGAGGGCCAGCGCCGCCGCGTGAGGCCACAGCCAGTGCAGCAGCGGCAGTCCCAGCAGCAAGACGACAAAGAGCCCTAAGCACAGCTGCGCTACGTGCGGGGCGACCAGGTGCGGTAAGGTTATCTCAGATTCAGTGGGGCGGGCGGTAGGCTGAAAAGAGTGCCAGCCGTACAGGCCTGCCAGTATCAGCAGCAAAGGCGGCAGCCAAGGCGCGGGGAGTAGCAGAGACAACGCGGCCGCGAGTGCCATCAGCACGCGGCGGGGGGTACTGGTGAGCAAGCTGCGGGCCATACTCGCCACCGCCTGAGCCACCACTGCCACGGCCACCAGCAAAAGTGCGTGCAGCCAGCCCACTTGGGCCAACTGGAAGCCCGCCGAGTTGCTGCCGCCTATCAGCAGGCCAAACGCGGTGAGGGCCAGCGCACTGGGTAAGGTAAACCCCGTCCAGGCCGCCAGCGCCCCCCCAATCCCTGCCCGCCCCAACCCCAGGGCCATGCCCACCTGTGACGAAGCGGGGCCAGGCAAAAACTGACACAGCGCCACCAGGTCAGCGTATGCGGCAGCACTCAGCCACTGCCTGCGCTGCACAAACTCCTGCTGAAAGTAACCCAGATGGGCGCTTGGCCCGCCAAAACTGGTCAGACCCAATTTGAAGAAAATGCTGAGAACTTCTAGGACGGGGGGCATGGGGACGCTCCTGGGGAGTTCTGAGGGGCTAACGATCTGCTGGATACCGTAAGGCGTATACAGAGCGCCCGTATCTGCTCTGCTGTCTTGCTCAGCATAGCGCCCTGTCTTGGTCAGCATACGCAGTCTTGGACAGGCCTGCTGTACCTACGCTTGCCCACTTTTTTGCCCACTTGTACAGAGTGTGACCTGAACCGTGCGACAAACGAGGGCAAAGAAGGTCAGCAGGCATAGGAACAATAGAAACACGTACACATTTGGCGGTAGCGCAGGCAGCGCTTTTGATACGGATTCCGATTGATTTGGCGTACTTCCAAATCAATCCGAGCGGATGCGAGTGGGAACAGCATACGGACTGTGCGGTATGGAGCCGCAGGCGGCGCTTTTCCGACTGTGGTGGAATTTAGCGGCAGTCCGTATGAAAGGGTACTGGAATGAAGCGCCGTCCGTATCTTTTGCAAGTCGCATCCGCCCGGATGTAATCATAAAGGGCCTGATACCAGAATCTGTAGTAAATACTGTTTCTACGTTGCACCACCCACCCGCTTGCCTCTCTATCCCCAGGCCACCACCACCCGCCCCGCGTGGTGCAAAATGTCGGCCTCTAGCCCGTACACCTGGCGCAGGTGCGGGGCGGTGAGTACCGCCTGGGGCGGGCCAGCAGCAACAAGTTGCCCGCCTTGTAGCAGCCATAGCTGGTCAGCCCAGGCTGCCAAATTGAGGTCATGCAGAGCAGCTACTACGCCCACACCACTCGCTGCCAGCTGGCGCAGTTGTCGCATAAAGTTGACCGCGTAGCCGATGTCCAAGTGGTTGGTGGGCTCGTCAAGCAGCAAAAACTCAGGCGTACTGACCAGGGCGCGGGCTAGGGTGGTGCGCTGGACTTCGCCGCCCGACAGCTCAGCTATGCGGCGGTGGGCCAGCTCGCTGATGCCTGCACGCTGCATAGCGAGGCTGACCCGCTGCACTTCTATGGCGCTCAGACTGCCCAGGCTGAGCAAGCCGCCCAGCCAGTGACCCGCACCCAGGCCCAGGGTGACGGCTTCCTGTACGCGCAGTTCAGCGGGGAGCGGCTCAGACTGGGCCAGGAACGCCAGCCGACTGGCCCGCTCACGGCGCGACAGTTGCAACAGCGGCACGTCACCTAGCCGAACCTGTCCACCCACAGGCTCACTCAGGCCCGCGAGCAACTGCAGCAGGGTGCTTTTACCCGCACCGTTGGGGCCGATGACAGCGGTGATTTGTGCGGGGTGTGCGGTGACATTCAGCCCGTGTAAAACAGCTTTGCCGCCCAAAGCCTGGGTGAGATGTTCAGCGCTAAGGGTGGCGGGGGCAGCAGAAAAGTTCATCTGCTGCGCCTCAGCAGGTACAGAAAAAAAGGCCCACCCAGCAGCGTCGTCACCACGCCCACCGGCAGCTCGGCAGGGCGGATAAGCACGCGGGCGAGCAGGTCTGCTAAAGTCAGCAGTGCGCCCCCTGCCAGCGCCGAAAGGGGCAGCACCTGCCGGAAGTCTGCACCCCACAGCCGGCGTACCAAGTGCGGCGTGATCAGGCCCACAAAGCCGATAATGCCCGCGTAGCTCACGGCGGCGGCGGTGCAAAGGCTCCCCGCCAGGATAACCAGTAAGCGCAGTTGATCAGTGTTGAGGCCCAGGCTGCGTGCGCTCAGGTCGCCCAGCTGTAGCAGGTTGAGGGCGCGGGCGAGCAGCAGCAACGTCACGGCTCCCGCGCCCATGTAGGGCCCGATACGGCCCAGCGTATCCCAACTGGCAAAGGCCAGGTTGCCCAGCGTAAAGGTGAGCACCTGGCGGGCCATATCGGGCGTTTGCAGCATCAGATACGTGGTAGCGGCTGCGCAAAGGCTGCCCACCACCACACCCGCCAAAATGAGGCGCTCCGGCGGCAAGGTGCGCCCACGCCGCGACAAGCTCAGGCTCAGCAACACACTGCCCAGCGCCCCCACCAGCGCCAGCAGCGGCAGCCACGCCGCCCCTACCCCCAGTGCCAGCCCTACCGTAGCGCCCAGCCCTGCGCCACTGGCAACGCCCATCAGGTAAGGGTCGGCAAGCGGGTTGCGGAAAATCCCCTGAAAAGCTGCTCCACTAAGGCCCAGCGCCGCGCCTACCAGGTAGCCAAACAGCGCACGCGGCCATCTGAGTTGCCAGATAATCAGGTCGTTGCCCGCAGTGGCCTGTCCCTGCAACCCGCTGAGCATGCCCCCCCATACTTCTGGCAGCGGTATACGGGTGGTGCCCAAGCTCACCGACAGCAGCAGCGCCGCCACCGAAAGAGCCAATAAGATTAAGCCGCCCCAGCCCGCACGCGCCTGCATCGGGGCACAGTATAGCGGCCAGGTGTCAGGTGTCGGGTATCAGCGCTCAAGTACCACTCTCTTTCTGGCGGCCTGGGGCGTGTGACCTGGAGCATGTGACTTGGGACGTATACAAAAGCGTCCAGCAGTTTAATGAAAGACGGCGACTTGAAATGTGCTGGACACGCGATAAAAGAAGGCCCGTGAGCGTAGCGAAGATACAGGCTTTGCGGCCGCGCAGGTGACACTTTTCCGGTGGTGCTGCAATGGAGCAAAGTCCGTATAAGCAGCATGTTGAGCGGTGATACGGAGTTGTACGTTGAGTCGGCTAGACACCGCCTAGGCGGTTGCACACTTTTGCCTCAGACCCGCCGACGCACTAAGCTATCCAGGCCATGACCGCCGCTCACCTCTCCTCTGCCCTACACACGCAGCAGCTCAGCAAGAGTTACGGCCCGGTAACCGCCGCACAGCAGGTGGACTTGTCGCTAGAAACGGGGCAGATACTGGCGCTGCTGGGGCCATCGGGCAGTGGCAAAAGTACCGTATTACGGCTGATTGCCGGGCTAGAGCGGCCCAGCAGCGGACAGATTTGGCTACAAGGGCAAAACGCCACTGCACTGCCGCCAGAGGCGCGGCATTTGGGGCTGGTGTTTCAGGACTACGCCCTTTTTCCGCATCTGCGTGTGCTGGATAACGTGGCGTACGGCCTGAGACGGCGCGGCGAGAGGCGCCCAGAAGCCGAGCGCCTTGCCCGGGAAATGCTGCATCTGGTGGGCCTTGACGGCTACGAGCAGCGCCGCGTCCACGAACTATCAGGCGGACAGCAGCAGCGCGTTGCCCTGGCCCGCGCCCTGGCCCCACAGCCCCGATTGCTGCTGCTGGATGAGCCGCTGAGTAACCTCGACGAGCAACTGCGTATTTCACTGCGCCGCGACCTGCGCCAGCTCTTCGGGCAACTGGGAACCACCGTGCTGCTGGTGACACATGACCAACGCGAGGCAGCGGCTCTGGCTGACCAGGTGGCGATTATGCGCGGGGGCCAGGTGGTGCAACAAGGCCCTATTGCAGATGTATTTGAGCGGCCCCAGTCAGGCTGGGTGGCGGCCTTTTTGGGCTACCGCAACCTGCTGCCTAGCGGCCCTGGTCAGGTGCTGCTGGTGCCTGAGCAGGCCGTTACTCTGGATGCCGTCACGCTGAGTGTAGGCCAAACGGGCGGCTACCCTGTCCTCCACCAAACTCCCAGCGAAGGCGGCGTACTGGTGAGCGTGCAGCACACTCTGGGCCCGCTTGAATTACACCTCAGCCCCCGCGAAGCCGCACTGATACACGCGGGTCAACTGGCCTTGCAAGTGGACATGAACCGCTGCCTAGAATTGCCAGCGTGAGTGCCGGGCAAAAGGCCGCTGAGTGATAACGCTTAGCCGTATCTTTATACAGCCTGCACCCCACGCCCCCTACTCTCTCGCTCTGCCTGCCCCGTTGCTCTGCCTAGTACCTATGCCTAGTGCCTATGCGTATCATGTCCCTGTGCGTATCATGTGCCTATGCGCGCTTGGATTTTGGTTGGTGGCCGGCTTACGCTCACCCCTGCTCTGACCATATTGCCGCGCCCCGACTTGGTGGTAGCGGCAGACGGCGGAGCACGCCACGCGGCAGCACTGGGGGTTAGGATTGACCTGTGGATGGGCGATTTTGATTCATCGGCGGGGCTAGACATCAGTGCGCCGCGTCAGACCTTTGACCGCGCCAAAGACAGCACTGACGGCGAACTGGCGGCCGAGTACGCCTTAGCGCAGGGCGCGACCGAGCTGGTATTTATCGGGGCCTTTGGCGGACGTTTTGACCATACGTTTGTGCTGGCCCTAGGCGCTTATCGGCTGGCCCAGCGCGGGTTGCAAGTCAGCTTGCACAGCGGTGACGAGGCGGGCTATCCCCTACCCCCGAATGAGGTGCTGCGCCTAGACATGTCAGCGGGCCAAACGCTGAGCATACTGGCGGCTTCCGAGCTGCGCGGCCTGAGCGTACGCGGCGCACGCTGGCCTCTGGAGCGCGCCCAGATCCCGCTGGGCAGCGGCTGGACACTCAGCAATGAAGCCCTTGGCGGCCCACTAGAAGCCCAGCTAGAAGAGGGCGTAGCATTGTTAACAACGTTGGTAGACAGGAATGAGAGGTAAGGCCCCAAAAAGGTTTTCTAACAGCTAGGCTGCGCTCTGCTAAACTAGCAAGCAGAATGACCAGACTTGAGGGTAAACAAAATAACCGCACTCCACTGATCATCGGCACCGTTATCGTGGTGCTCCTGATCGGTTTTGGCCTGTGGTTTATGCAACGTAACCAGATGATGAACGCCCAGACAGGCCCCGTTAAGACCTTTGACTTCACAGGCCAGCCTTTTATAGGGAAGGCAGACGCGCCCGTCAAAGTGGTGATATTCGAAGATTTCAAATGCCCGCTGTGCAAACAATTTGAAGACAACATTTTTCCAGTCATACAGCAAAAATACATTGATACAGGCAAGGTACAGGCGTACAGAATAAACTACCCTTTTTTGGCTGACCACCTGCCAACTGATGACTCCCTACTGGCGGCTCAGGCGGCTGAATGTGCCTATGACCAAAAGGGCAATGACGGCTATAACCGCATGAGCACCATTTTGTTCCGCGCTCAGGGCAACGAAACCACCGTGTGGGCCACCAAAGACAAACTGGTAGAGCTAGCCGGCAGTGTAGACGGCATAGACGTAGACAAGTTAAAAACCTGCCTGGATACAGACGCCACCAAAGCCCGCGCAGAAGCTGACAAAAAGCAGGGCAATGCGGCGAATGTACAGGCGACGCCCAGTGTATTTATCAACGGACAGTTGATACCAACATCCCAATTTAACCCTGAAGGCATCAGCCAACTTATAGATGACGCCCTTACTGCCGCGCCCGCTGCCAAGTAAGCAACATGAGCCGAGACAACCGTCTGTATTTGGCCTGGGTAATCGCTCTGATCGCTACGCTGGGCAGTTTGTATTTTTCTGAAGTCAAGCACTTTTTGCCCTGCGCGCTTTGCTGGTATCAGCGCACCATGATGTACCCGCTGGGCGTCATCCTGGGTGTGGCGGCCTTTCGGGGTGACCTGGGTATTCGCACCTACGGCCTGAGCCTGGCGGCGGTGGGCTGGGTCACCGCTTTGGTGCAAAACCTGGAAGTATGGGGGGTCATTCAAACCCTCAAGGTGTGTCAGGCAGGCATACCCTGTGACGTCCGCTGGCCTATTTTTGGGGATGCCCATGTGGCGCTTTCTAACATCATCACCATTCCGCTGCTGAGTTTGGTGGCCTTTAGCCTGATTATCGGGCTGCTCAGTTGGCCCAGAGCACAAAAAGCCGGAGTGCAAAAATAACGTGTGCAAAAAGAACGTGAGCATGAGGCGCTCCGGCAAAGTGGTAGCCCCCACGGGAAGATAAGGCTAACCTTTGCTTAACCATTCCTCACTTCTCTCGCCCACTCAGCTGACATGCTCATTATTAACCTGAACACAGGAATCCACGGTACAGGAGGTAGTGTGAATGAGTGAAAAAAATGCGCTGGAAAATCTAGTGGACGCCGCCAAAGCTAAAGTTTCTGAAGGTGTAGACCGTGCCAAGGCCGCAGGCCATGATATTGCTGCTGAAGTGGGCAATAATCCCCTGGAAAATGCTGCCCATAAGGTCAAAGCTGTAGCTGAGCATGCCAAGGCTGATATTGAAAACGCCAAGGCCAAAGTGAACCTTGAAGAAACTAAAGAAAAGGCTAACGACCCTCTGTAAACCAGATTTTCTTTAGCAAATGCGCCTGCTGATAGTAAGTGGGCGCATTTTTAACTTTGCTCTGTGATAAGAGCTGCGTTCCCTGCCAGCACCATAGGAAAGGCGGTGCATGTGCAACTGCGGAGCTAATACTCTTTCTACGTGTGCGGGCATTACTTTGCCTCGTATGGAATATGATTGAATAATACACTTGTACTCTATAAATAATGCGGCTAAACAAGCAGCGCACCTTATATCCACACCATCTCCTGACGCCTGGGCTCTCTCTTTGCCATCCATGCAGGGCCAAACCCCGACGGCTACGCGTCCTTCTTGTACTACCCGCGTAGTAACACCCCGTCCTCTTACGTTATGCGGTAAAATAGCAGTGATATGACTAACTACACTCACATTAAGGTGCCTGATCAGGGCGAAAAAATCACTATGCAGGGCGGCAAATTGGTTGTGCCCCAGCATCCTATTATTCCCTTTGTTGAAGGTGACGGCACTGGCCCCGACATCTGGCGTGCGAGCGTGCGTGTGCTTGACGCTGCTGTAGAAAAAGCGTACAAAGGCGAGCGCAAAATTGCCTGGATGGAAGTTTACGCGGGCGAAAAATCCCCCAAAGTCTACGGTGAAGGCGAATGGCTTCCCAATGAAACGCTCGACGCCTTTAAAGAGTACCTTATTGGTATTAAAGGCCCACTCACTACGCCTGTGGGCGGCGGCATTCGCAGCATTAACGTGGCTATGCGTCAAAAGCTTGACCTCTATGCCTGTGTTCGGCCTGTGCAGTACTTTCAGGGTGTTCCCAGCCCTGTAAAGCGCCCCGAAGATATTGACATGATCATTTTCCGTGAGAATACCGAAGATATTTATGCGGGTATTGAGTGGAAAGCAGGTACGCCCGAAGCGAACAAAATGCGCGACTTTTTGGTGAATGAAATGGGTGTCACCAAGATTCGTTTTCCTGACAGCAGCAGCTTTGGTATTAAGCCCGTATCTCAAGAAGGCAGCGAGCGCCTGATACGTGCGGCCATTCAATTTGCCATTGATAACGGTAAAAAGAGTGTGTCTCTGGTACACAAAGGCAACATCATGAAGTACACCGAAGGCGCTTTCCGCGACTGGGGCTATGAACTTGCCAAAAGAGAATTTGGCGCCAAAGAAATTGACGGCGGCCCCTGGTGCGAATTGCCCAACGGCATTGTGATTAAAGACGTGATTGCTGATAACTTCTTGCAGCAAATTTTACTGCGCCCCACCGAATATGACGTGATTGCTACCCTGAACCTCAACGGCGACTACATTAGCGACGCGCTTGCCGCGCAGGTGGGCGGCATTGGTATTGCACCCGGTGCCAACATCAATTATGTGACGGGCCACGCCATCTTTGAAGCGACCCACGGCACCGCACCCAAGTACGCTAATAAAAACGTGATTAACCCCAGCTCAGTGATTTTGTCGGGTGAAATGATGCTGCGCTACCTGGGCTGGACAGAAGCCGCCGACTTAGTGTTGCAGTCCCTTGCGAAGACCATTGCCAACAAGACGGTGACCTACGACTTTGCCCGTGGCATGGAAGGCTCAACTGAAGTCAAAACCAGTGAGTTCGGCGACGCCCTGATTGCCAATATGTAAGCAACGGCGTAAGTGGTAGAAGCCACAAGGCCGCTCACCGTAGAGGTAAGCGGCCTTTATTGCTTGTGGAGGTGTGCGGGTCTGGGTCTGTGCAGGACTAGGTGTGTGCAGGTATGAGTTACTGAGTGACTCATACAGATTGCGCTTCATTCCAGTACAGCAAGAAGGGTGCTACCTGTGCTACTGCAGCGTACCTGTTGCTGCGCCCGCTGACCTTCTTTCACCGCGTTATCAACAAGGCTCAAGTCGCAACACAGTCTGGTACGGATGCTGACTTGACCCGTGTTAAACAGCAGTTCGTATGAGAACGCCCTCACACGCCGTCTTGAGGCATAAAGAACTGTCCTGGGCAAGCCTGAGCGCTTCTTGGTCAGGGCGGCTCTCTGTGCGGCACTCACTGCGGCACCAACCCTCCCCCCTGGGCATTAGACTGTGCCTTGACCTAAGCACAAGATAAAGGTCACGCAGTACACAAGGTTATACAAACGCCAAAGGAGCCAAATCATGCTTTACCTATTTGTGATTCTGGCGCTCCTAGTCGGATTGGGAGGGGGGTACTTTTATGGCTTTGCACGAGGTAATACCTTACGTCAAACCCAGGAAGCAGACTTGCGCCGCGAGGCACAAGTGCAGGCCCAAGCACTGCTGGCCAGCGCGCAGGCCCAGGCCAGCGAAGTGCGTTTGCAAGCCGAGCAGCAAGCGGTTAGCACACAGCAACAGGCCGAACAAAAAGCCCAGCAATACCGACAAGAAGCCCAGCAAGAACTTCAGCAGCAGCGCCAGGAAGCCCGCACCCTGGCCGACCAAGCCCGCACACAACTTCAGGAAGCCGAGCAGCGCGCCGCCGCGCAACTGTCGCAGGCCGAGGCGCAGCGTGAGCAAGTGCGCCAGGAAATCGCCGCCCAGCGTCAAGAATTGGGGCGCGAACGCGACAGCCTGAGCAGCGAACGACAAGACGCCAGACGTGAACGCGAAGAACTCGGGCGCGAAATAGAGCGTCTGGGCCGCCGCGCTGAGCAGCTTGATACGCGCGGCGAGCGACTTGACCAGCTAGAGGAGCGCCTGGAGCAAACCCAAGCCCGCTTGCAAGCCGACGAAGCCGCTGCCCAAGAAAAACTGCGCCAAGCCGACTTACGCCTCTATGAGGTAGCTGGTATGAGTGAGGCGCAGGCCCGCGAGTATATTTTATCGCAGCTTGACGAGCAGCTAGAAGAAGAAAAAGCCATACGCGTCAAGGCGATGGTAGACCGCGCCGCCCACGACGCAAAGCGCAGCGCCCAGAACATCATTGCTCAGGCGATACAGCGCAGCGCCTCAGAAACCTCTGCCGCCATGAGTGTCAGTGTGGTGCCGATACCCAGCGACGCGATGAAAGGCCGCCTGATCGGACGCGAAGGCCGCAACATCCGCGCCTTTGAGTCACTGACGGGCGTTGACCTGATTATTGACGACACGCCCGAAGCAGTCATTCTCAGCAGCTTTAACCCCATTCGCCGCGAGGTGGCCCGCCACGTGCTCGCCAGCCTGGTGCAAGACGGGCGCATACACCCCAGCCGCATAGAAGAGATGGTGCACAAGGCCCAAGATGAGATGAAGGGCTTTATGCACACTCAGGGCGAGGAAGCCGCCATAGAAGCGGGCGTGCTGGGCCTGAAACCTGGCGTGCTGCAACTGTTGGGGCGGATGTATTTTCGCAGCAGCTACGGGCAAAATGTGCTGAAACACTCGGTACAGGTGGCCCACCTGACAGGCATTCTCGCCGCCGAGCTGGGGCTAGATGACGCGATGGGCCGCCGTGCGGGGCTGCTGCACGACATTGGCAAGAGTATCGACCGCGAGATAGAAGGTACGCACATCGATATAGGTATCAGCCTTGCCAAGCGCTTTGGTGAGCCGTTAGAGGTCATAGACGGCATTGCCCACCACCACGACCCCGAAAACGCGGAAACGCTGTACTCGGTACTGGTGGCCGCCGCCGATGCGATTAGTGCCGCCCGCCCTGGTGCACGCCGCGAAGAACTGGAAGGCTACATCAAGCGGCTGGAGGGGCTAGAGCAGATTGCGGTGTCGTTTCCTGGTGTACAGCACGCCTACGCTATACAGGCGGGCCGCGAGGTGCGCGTCATCGTAGAGCCGGGCAAGGTCAGCGACGCGCAGGCCACCCTCCTCGCCCGCGAAGTTGCCGCCCGCATAGAGCAAGACATGGAATACCCGGGCCAAGTGCAGGTGACCGTGGTGCGCGAAAGCCGCAGCGTAGAGTACGCCAAGTGATGCAGATGGTTAGCTGGTTGACTAGTTAATTGGTTAATTGATTGATTGGTTAATAGTGAGATAAAGGCCCGCCACG
>JAGLBF010000178.1 GCA_018260375.1 Deinococcus sp. | reverse complement strand
AAGAGAAGAAGTTGGGGGAAGTATCACCGATTATATTTGATGGTACACATCAGACCCCTACTTATACAAAAGATGGGATTCCATTCTTTAGTGTCGAAAATATAGTAAGTGGAGCAAAAAATAAATTTATATCTATGGAGGATTATTTATTGGCCACTTCAAAAAATAAACCTCAAAAAGGTGATATTATCATTACAAGAATTGGAAAAATTGGCTTTACAAAAGTTATTGATTGGGATTATGATTTTAGTATATATGTTACACTTGCAGTAGTAAAGCAGTCGGACAATTTTGATTCATACTATTTGCAATTCTATATGCAAGGAAGCCGTTATCAAGCAGAAATAATGAAAAAATCACTTCTGAATGCCGCCCCCTGTAAGATAAACATGGATAGTTTGAGAAATACTTTAGTTTTACTCCCGACCCTCCCCGAGCAGACCCACATCGCTGCCGCGCTCTCCTCGCTCGACGACCTCATTACGGCCCAGGCCGACAAGGTAGCGGGCTTGCAGGAGTTCAAGCGCGGGCTGATGCAGGGGCTGTTTCCGTCCACTGCTGCCGCACAGGAGCCAAACCAATGACTGACGCACAACAAAAAGACTTGGGCAAAATACTCTGGGCCATCGCTGACCAACTGCGCGGGGCCATGAATGCCGACGATTTCCGTGACTACATGCTGGCGTTCTTGTTCCTGCGCTACCTGTCCGACAACTACGAGGCGGCGGCGCGGCGCGAGTTGGGCGCGGACTGGCCCACCGTGGCGGCGGGCGGCAATGCCCTCCAAGCCTTCTATGACCAGAACCCTGACGACATTGCCGAGTTCGAGGACATGATGCGTAAGCGGGTGCATTACGTCATTCAGCCTCAGCACCTCTGGAGCCATATCGCGGAGTTGGCCCGCAACCAGAGTGACGACCTCCTGACCACCTTGCGCGGGGGGTTCAAGTACATCGAGGAGGAATCGTTTGGCGATAGCTTTGACGGCCTGTTCTCCGAAATCAATCTGGATTCCGAAAAACTGGGCAAGAATCAGGCCGAGCGCAACAAGAAACTGACGGCGATTGTGGGCAAGATTGCCGAGGGACTGCGCGAGTTTTCTACCGATAGCGACACGCTGGGCGATGCCTACGAGTACCTGATTGGGCAGTTCGCGGCAGGCTCTGGCAAAAAGGCGGGCGAGTTCTATACGCCGCAACAGGTGTCTAGTGTGCTGTCGGGCATCGTGGCGCTAGACAGCCAAGACCCCGCGCTGGGCCACAAGAAACGGCTGGGCAGCGTGCTGGATATGACCAGCGGCTCAGGCTCGCTGCTGCTGAATGTGCGGCGCACGGTAGAGGCGCACGGCGGCAGTATTGGCAAAATCTACGGGCAGGAAAAGAACATCACCACTTACAACTTGGCGCGGATGAATATGCTGCTGCACGGGGTCAAAGATACCGAGTTCGAGATATTCCACGGCGACACCCTCAGCAATGACTGGCCCCTGTTCAACGAAGAAAACCCCGCCAAAAAGCCCCAGTTTGATGCGGTGGTGGCAAATCCGCCCTTTAGCCTCCGCTGGGAGCCAAGCGAAGCCACGGCCCAAGATGCCCGCTTTAAGAGTTACGGCGTTGCGCCCAAGTCGGCGGCGGATTTTGCCTTTTTGCTGCACGGCTTTCATTACCTCTCTCAGGAAGGCACGATGGCGATTATCTTGCCCCACGGCGTGCTGTTTCGGGGTGGCGCAGAGGAGCGAATCCGCCGCAAGCTGCTAGAAGACGGCAACATTGACACCATCATTGGCCTGCCTTCCAACCTGTTTTATTCCACAGGTATCCCCGTTGCCATTCTGGTGCTCAAGAAGTGCAAGAAGTTCGACGATGTGCTGTTTATCAACGCCAGCGAACACTTTGGCAAGAAAAAGCGCCAGAACGAACTGAGGCCGCAGGACATTGAAAAAATTCTGAAGACCTACGAGGGCCGCACTGAAGAGGCGCACTACTCCCGCCGCGTCAGCATGGACGAAATCCGTGAAAACGGCTACAACCTCAATATCACCCGCTATGTCAGTACCGACCACGCCGAGGAAGAACTGGACTTGCAGGCTATTCACGGGCAACTGGTGAGCATTGAAGAACGCTTGCAGGCCGCCAAAGCCCAGCACAATGCGTTTCTGGCAGAGTTAGGGCTGGAACTGTTGCCGTAGAGTTGCTGCGGCATCTGAGGTTTAATTATTTTCCCTCATCTTAGGCCCTATCCGGAAAGTAATAAAATAGGGCTATGACGACCACGCAGGCCCATCAGCTCCGTTGCCCTTGCCGACTGATATGGATTCCGATTGATTTGGCGCACTTCCGAATCAATCAGGGCGGATGCGAGTGGGAACAGCATACGGACTGTGCGGTATGGAACCGCAGGCGGCGCTTTTCCGACTGTGGTGGAATGGAGCGGCAGTCCGTATGAGTAGGCTGAGTAAGGCCCTTGACCTTCAGACCAGTTGCTCAAGTTACTATCCGCTCAAATTACCAGCCGCTCAAATCATCTTTAAGATCATCTACGGCAAGCTGCGCGTAGCCTTTGCGGGTGGTGTCAACCGATTCATGGCCTAGGTGGGCTGCGACCCGGCCAAAGTCTTTGACCTGTTGCAGCAAGCGCGTGCCTGCGTACTTGCGTCCTGGATGAAACCCCCGAAAGCGCACGCCTGCTTGGTCAAAGGCTTTTTGCATGTGATAGCGTGCTGTGTCAGAGTCGGTAAACCGAAAGGCGTATTCGGGCGGGGCGCTGCGGTTGCCGTCAAAGCCCTCGGTGCCGCCTGGACCGTACAGGGCGCGGTAGTCGCGGGTGGCGCGAGACAGGGTGGTGCTCATAGCGACGATGCGCGACTTGCGGCCCTTACCTGAGGTGACGGTCAGGTGCTTTTGGTCCGTGTTGATGTCGTCCCACTTTAGGTTGAGCGCCTCGCTGATACGCAGCCCCGCGTGGGCAGTGAGCAGCAGCAAAAACCTCGCCTGTACGTCGGCAACTTGCAACACGTCATACAGTTCGTCCTCAGTGTAGGGCGGGCGCTTTACCAGGCCTGGGGTGTGATCGGGGGCCACTTTGATGTCTTCAAAAGGGGTAGCGGTGGTGGCCCCAGCCCAACGCAGAGCCCGGTACAGGCAGGCAGCGGCAGCCAGACGTAGCCTGACCCCAGCGGGTTTTTTGCCTTGAGCCAGCAGGGTATTGGCGTAGGTTTGCCCGTCGTGGCGGCCTGGGCGAAGCAGGTTGATCGCCTGCGTACCGGCCCAGTGCAAAAACTGCTTTACGCCGCGCTGATAGGCGGCAATGGTGTGCTTGCTCGTCATCACCCCCGAAGCACCAGCATGTGTCAGGTACGCAATCAGCAGCGAAAGCAGCGCAGCGGTGTCTTTGTCTGCCGCCGCCCTGACCGCCCTGCGCCGCAATTCATCATCATGCAGCTTGGTCCATTCCTGCGCAAGGCTCAATTGGTCAGCGCGGTAATGGTCAAGGGCCTGGCTGGCTGCTGTCTGGCTGTCTACTCTGGGTGGTTGAGGTGTTGGAGGTTTAGAAGGCGGTGACATGGTGGGTGTGTGCAGTGTAGCGCCAGGTGGCCCTGTTCACCACACGGGCAGCCTTACTGTCTTTGGACAGAGCTTGAGGGACTTTTCTACCCCCGTGCCTTTTACCCGCGCCCGTTGGTCAGAGCCAGGTGAAGCTGCATTACACGGATTCCGATTGATTTGGCGTACTTCCGAATCAATCAGGGCGAATGCGAGTGG
>JAGLBF010000177.1 GCA_018260375.1 Deinococcus sp. | reverse complement strand
AGCCGCAGGCGGCGCTTTTCCGACTGTGGTGGAATGGAGCGCAGTCCGTATGACAGGCAGAGAAGACTCTTGTTTATTCACGGCGCTTACAATGGCAGGATGAAACTTCTTGGTACGTTTGTTCTTGCCCTGAGCTTGGGCCTCATTGGCACCGCCTCGGCGCAGGTGGGCGCTTCTATTACCCAGTGGGGTGCGCTACCCGCCCTGAGCCAATTTAAGCGCACGGGCAATACACTGCAAGCGCCTGACGGTAGCCGCATTGCCCTGACGGTGCAACGGGGTATGGTGACGGCGGCCCAGGTGACCTTGCCGAGTGGCGATGCAGTGCGGGCGGGGCAACTGCTCGGCGCACTCACAGGATACGGTGATGGCCTGGGACAGGCGTACACCGCCTATTTGCAAGACCCCAAAAACCAGCCTGCACTGCTGAAGGGCAACAGCCTCAATGCCCAGCAGTTTGTGGTCGACAACAAGCTGACTCCGCCCAGCAGCGGCAACACCAACCCGCGCCTGACCTTTACGGTTACCCTGCCAGAAGTGCCCAGCAGTGCCTTTGAGCGCACCAAAAATGCCATAGGTACAGTGAGTGCGCCTGTGGTGCTGCGCCTGTACAGCGATTTTCAGTGTCCGTACTGCGAGCAGTTTGAAACCCAGACCTGGCCTGGCCTGCAAAAAACCCTGGGCAAGCAACTGGGTACCACCGTGCGCTACGAGTTTCATCAGTTTCCGCTAGAGCAGATACACCCCAACGCCCGCCCCGCCGCTGAAGCCAGCGAGTGTGCCGCGCAGCAGAGTAAGTTCTGGGAATTTCATGACGCGCTCTTTGAGCCGCAACAGTGGCAACAGTGGGTCAAATCTGCCAACCCCAACCTTGACTTTATCAGCTACGCCAGCGATCTCAAGCTTAATGTAGCCGCCTTTAAAAACTGTCTCGCCGAGCGCGGCGGCAAAGCGGCGGTAGACGCTGGCCTGGTTAACGGGCAGCAAGTAGGCGTAAACGGCACGCCCACATTGTTTGTCAACGGTTTCAAAGTGCCGAACCCACATGATATTTCAGCTATTATGCAGATGATCAATACCGTGAAGGGCAAATAATACGCGTCCTGATTTATTCTAGCGCGGTAGCAAAAGTGCCGTCTGTATTTCTGCACCGCTCAATACGCACTTTTCCTGCTTCTTCGGCCTTCTTTTATCATTTTGTTAACATAATTCAATTGGAATATGTAGAGTACGGGTTCTGCTCATTCCACAAAAGTGGGGAAAGTACTAAATTTGCTTGTATACCGTGAAACCCATATCTTTTTATATTGTATCTGCCCCGATTAAATCAGGTCTCTCCTAATTTAATCGGAATACGTGCTATATGCATTTCGCTGTATTCCAGCACAGTGAGAAAAGCGCAGGTGGCGATTGCATACTGTGAAATACGTACTATTTTCTATGCCCGCTGGTGTTCTTTTATCGCATATTGACACGGCTCAAACGGAGTCCGTATTAGACCCTCAGACTCTCAACTAGTACAAAGGTGAATCAATCATGGAAGGTTTAACATTGGCGCGTACGCTGGCACGGTTACAAGAGCATTTGCCTGCCCGCGCTTTGGGATGGATGTTTCCTGATGAAACGTCGGCGGCGCTGCTTTTAGAAGGTGCACACGGCACCACCAACTTGGTGCTCAATTACCGCCCGCCTCACCCTGTGCTGTACCTCAGCCGTGAGCGACTGCGCGGCGAGGCGCATAACGCCTTTCAGCGCTTTGTAGCGGCGAGGTTGCGCGGCACACTGACACACACCGAGCAGCTAAAGCTTGACCGCGTGTTGCAGCTGCACTTTAGCGGCGAGGCAGGTTTTGTAGACGTGCCGCCCGCCCGCCTGCTTTTTGAGGTGACGGGGCGCAATACCAATGTGCTGGTGCTGGAAGAACACCAGCAAGCCGGAGATTGGGAAGGCCGTATTCTCATCGCCGCGCGCGAGATTACCCAGAGCCGCAACCGTTTCCGCACCATTCGCAGTGGGGGGCGCTACACGCCACCGCCGCCTTACCAAAAGTTTGACCCCCGCAACATGACCGCAGATGAGGCCCGCAGCCTAGCTGACTTGCCGCTAAGCCGCTGGCGCGACCAGATAGACGGCTTGGGGCCGAGTCTCAGCGCTGAGTTGGTGCGCCGTGCGGGGTTTGCAGATAGCCCCAAAGAACGCTGGCCCGCTGCCTGGCAAGCGCTGCAAGGCCTGGTGGCTGACCCCAGCATTCAGGAGAGCGTGCTGAGCCTCAACGAAGCCAGCCGCGAGGCCGCCCGCGCCGAGAAAGCTGCCCAGCTCCGCAAGGCCCTGCGCGAGCCGCTGAACAAGCGCCTGACTCTGCTCACCCACCAACTGGGCGACGTAGACCGCGCCACCCTGGGCCTGCAAGAAGCCCAGCACGAGCGCCAGGAAGCCGACTTGCTGATGGCTTACGCGCACACCGTGGAGGCTGGGGCCTTGTCAGTAAGCCTAAGTGACTTTGCGGGCGAGGGCGAAGTGACAGTGGCCCTTGACCCCGCGCTGAGCGCTATACAAAACGCTGAAAAACGCTACAGCCGCGCACGCCGCCGCGAAGAGGTGTTTGACCGCCTCGCCGAGCGGGAGGGCCAGCTTCGCAGCGACTACGCCGAAGTAGAGCAGCGCCTGCGCGAGCTAGACCAGGCCAGTCTCAGCGAACTAGAGGCTCTGGAGCGGCAATTGATCAGTGAGCAGCCCGTTCGCAGCAGCTACGGAGCGCGTTACCAAACGCCCAGCGGCTTGGAAGTCTTGGTGGGCCGCAACAACAAAGAAAACGCCACACTGACCCATCGCCTGGGCCGCAGCCAGGATTACTGGTTTCATGCCCAGGGCTACCCAGGCTCGCATGTGCTGGTACGCAGCGGGGCGCGTGAACTGGACCTGCCTGATATTTTGTTTGCCGCCAAACTCGCCGCCAAGCACAGCAAAGCCTCAGGCGGCGGCACGGTGGCGGTGGACTATACCCGCATTAAGTACGTCTGGCGGCCCAAAGGTGCGCCCACAGGCCAGGTACACTATACCCAGCAAAAGACTGTCTACGTAGACCCGGTGGACAGGGAATAGGGGAGAGCCAGTAGAGCTTTGATGCTGATTTTTGTTCTACACTCTATGAAAGGTGTTGGTGTTTATGACGACTTTGCCCAGTACATCTCACACTGCTTATGATTGCTAAGACGTCACAAGACTTTTTATGGCCGCGCTGGGGGCGAGTGACGCTCAAGCCTGTTTTGGAACTTAACCGCACTGAGTGGCGCACCATGCACAGCTATTTCCGTGACCGCGAGCTTGCCGACTGGAACGGGGCTGCGCCGATACGCCTACCGGAGTGGCTCTTTCGTAAAATCATGCTTGATGAAGAGCGCAGCCACGAGCGCCACGGCTTTGGTATCTTGGATGAAACGGGCCACCTGATAGGCAGTGTAGAGCTGTATGACCTGCGGCCCTTGTCACCGGCGACTACCCGCATTGCCACGCTGGGCATCATGGTGGGTGAGCGGGCGCTCTGGGGCCAGGGTTACGGGCGCGAGACGATACAAGCGGCCTTGCAGTGGGTTTTTGTGGAGCGCCAACCCGCCTTACAGCGCGTGCGCCTGACCACCTTTTCGCACAATCACCGCGCACAGAGGGCCTTTGCCGCCTGCGGTTTTCGGGAAGTAGGCCGCAGCCCCAAAACCGAATACAGCGAAGTGCACATGGAGATCACCAGCCAAGAATGGCGAGAGCGCCAGCTTGTGGGTCAGAGTGAG
>JAGLBF010000176.1 GCA_018260375.1 Deinococcus sp. | reverse complement strand
CCGACTGTGGTGGAATTTAGCGGAATCCGTATGACTCATAAAATAATCTTTTTAAAGGCGCTACAAGTCCAAGTGAATATGAGGAAAGAATATGAAATGCCCCTATTGTAGCTGTGATGACAGCAAAGTGATCAATTCGCGTCCCAGTGACGATGGCAGCGCCATTCGGCGGCGGCGCGAGTGTCTGAGCTGTGCGCGGCGCTTTACCACCTACGAACGCGCCCAACTAGAGCCGTTGATGGTCGTCAAGCGTGCTGGCGTGCGCCAGGCATTTAACCCTGACAAATTACTGCGCGGCCTGATGCTCGCCAGCGAAAAGCGCCCCATCCCCCCCGAAACCCTGCGCGCCTTTGCCTACAGTTTTGAAGACGAAGTTGGCGCACCCGAAATCACCAGCAATGAGGTGGGCCTGCGCGCTATGAGCTTTTTACGCCCGCTTGACGACGTAGCGTACATCCGCTTTGCCAGCGTCTACCGCGAATTTGACAGCGTAGAGCATTTTCTAGAAGAAATAAAAGGCCTGCAAAATGATGGATAAGGGGCAATAATAATGACGGCCAACAATGTCCAGGGAGAATATAAGCGAGCTATACCCTTATTCTCTTAGGAATCCTTAGCCTTGACCACAATAGGCGACATATTTTTAGGCACCAAACCAACTGAGCCTTCATAAATACGGGCCATAGTAGCGACGTCTGCGTCCATATTACCCGTAGGCTTGATATAATCCAAAACACCAAAGCGTTTATGCTTCCAGTCAAAGACAATCACCGCAATAGGCACGTCAGCGGCCTGAGCCATGTGATAAAAGCCTGTTTTCCAGGTGTCAGTGTAGTACCGTGTGCCTTCAGGAGACAGGCCCAGTACAATTTCGGGCTGCTGCTCTATCATCTTGGCGACAGCCGCCACAAAGTTGCCGCCCGTTTTGCGGCGGTCTATCGATACGCCGCCCCAGGCACGTATCAGTGGGCCCATAGGAAAGCGAAATAGGCTATGTTTCGCTACAAATTTTAGCGGCGTGCGGGTACTCCAGGCCCAAATCAGCGCCCCCATTAAGTCCCAGCTGTGGGTGTGCGGGTAAGCCACGGCAATCAGCTTGGGGGAGGGCGTGGGGGGCATCAATATCTTCCAGCCGAGCAGCCGCGCTACCAGTGAGGCCAGCTGCGAGGTGAGATTGGGCGGACGGTTCATCCAACGAGCGGGGGAAGTCACGGTAGCAGTATAGTAGTGTTACTTCATTCGGCTTTCTTACGAACAGGCAACACTGTACCAGGTATAAAACGTTAGCTAGCGGTCAAAACCCGCTACAATAGCCGCTATGAGCGCTTCCAAGCGGCCCTGGTCTGCGGCCCCTATACCAGATGATGCCCCAGATGCCGCGTCCAAATCTATCCCCGGGGACGAGCCGTTTACAGGCCCAGTGACAGGTGAGCTGAGTGAGCCATGGAGCGAGCAACTAGAGCATCTGGGTGGTTCGCTGGTGTGGCGCATGGGCAAAGCCGAGGGGCAGGAGGGTGTGGTGGTGCGCTTAGGATACGCCGGTGCTACGCCGCGCTTTGCCCACTTGCCCAAGCTCCGCAGCGCCAGCGACACCGAGTTACAAGAGGCCCTCTTACAAGGTACGGTTACGGTAGAATGGGTAGACTGATGCCTGTCGCCCGCCCCAGCCAGGCCACAAGGACATCCCTTTGATTCTGGAAACCCAGCAACAGCTCAGCTTCCCCACCCGACTTACCCCGTCCAGCGCCTTGGCCTTTATCCGCTCGCCCCAGCAACTGCTCACCCAGCTCAGCTTTTTGCAAGAGGTAGAACAGCGCGGCGAACAGGTGAGCGGCGTACTGGCGCTTAGTTTTCCTATGTTGGGCGAAGTGACCCTGCCTTTTGTCAGCTTGATGAGCCAGCAGCCTCACGGCGCGGTGCTCCTGCCCCAGGCACTCACGCATGAGCGGGCCTGGCTAGAAATAGCTGGACAAGGCCACCTAGAGCCACCATCAGACCAGCCAGGCCAGTCAGACTACACCACAACCCAGCTTCCCCGTCACAGACAGATTCATTACCACTTCCAGTTCCGCGCCTATCTCCAAACCCCGGATGTAGCGCAGCAGTGGGGCGCCAAAGCCTTTGAAAAGATGGTACAGGCCAGCGCCCAGCGTACCATCAACCGCGTCGCTCAGGCGCTCCCTGTGGCCTTTGCACGGGCGCTAGAGACTGCCGAACACGAACAGCAACAGCTCTCTTAAGCCGTGTAAGACCAGCCAAAGCTGACGTCTACCGGTGCAGCAAGCAGCTCACAGCTTTAACCGTGCGCAAAGTCAACCGACCGACTTTAAAACCAACCAGACCAGCAACAGTGGTGCTTTTACTGTCATTCATGTTTCTTCACCACAGTTCTTTCTCCCCTTCCCGTCTTGCCCTGCTAGCGCGTACTATTCAGTACATGGCAGACACAACCACCAGTCAGTCCACCCTCGCCTACGACACGCTCGCCGTTCACAGCGGCATTGAGCGCGGCACTGGCGTAGGCGTTGGCATTCCCATACAGCAGATGGCCGCCTTTCAGTTTGACTCGCTTCAAGCGGCGGCCGACGAATTTCAGACCAACACGGGCAGCAGTTACTCGCGCATTCAAAACCCCACGGTCAAGGCACTTGAGGCCCGCATCACCGCCCTAGAAGGCGCTCACGACACCGTGTGTGTTGCCAGCGGGCAGTCAGCGAGCTTTGCCGCTATTCTCAGCGTCTGCCGCAGTGGTGACCATGTGGTGGCGACCAGCAGCCTCTTTGGCGGTACTGTGGGCCTGTTTAACAACGTTTTGCCACTGATGGGTATTACGGCGACCCTCGTTCCCAATACCCCCGAAGCCGTCCGCGCTGCCATGCAGCCCAACACCCGCTTGGTCTGGGCCGAAACCATTGGTAACCCAGCCGCTGACATTGCTGATATCAGCACCTACGCCGAGATTGCCCACATGCAGGGCGCCTTGCTGTGCATTGACAACACCTGGGGCGCAGTGGGTTATCTGTGCCGCCCGCTTAATTTTGGGGCTGACATCGTGGTTCACAGCCTCACCAAATGGGCCGCTGGACACGGCAGTGTGTTAGGCGGCAGTGTCACTGTAGGTCAGCAGCACGACCTGAGCCGCAACTCTATTTACAGCGAAAGCCTGCTAGAGCTTCACGGTAATCAGGCTCTGGCCTGGCGGCAGCGTTGGTTGGCCGCCAGCCAACTGGGTATGGTCTTGCCACCTCAGAGCGCCTATCAAATTGCTCTGGGCCTAGAAACGCTGGCCCTTCGCCTAGAGCGCGAATCTGCCACAGCACTGGCCCTCGCTGAATTTTTAGAGCAGCACCCTAGCGTCAGCACAGTCAATTATCCTGGCCTGATCAGCAGTGCATACCACACCTTGGCGCAGAAATACCTCAGCAACGGCTACGGCGCGGTGATGTCTTTTGAGGTAGCTGACCCCCAACGCTTCCTCAGCCGCCTTAAGATTATACGCATGGCCCCTAACCTGGGTGATAGCCGCAGCTTGGTGGTGCATCCCTGGACAACCACACACGGACGTATGCCCGAAGCCAGCCGCCGCGCCGCCAGTGTCACTCCGCAGAGCATACGCATGAGTGTCGGCGTAGAAAGCCTCAGCGACTTGCAAGCGGACATTGATCAAGCCCTGCAATAAGCGAGATAAAAGGTGGGGCCACCAGTAAAAAGGTAGCTCCACTTTTTGAATGACCCTCAAGTACCCTCGTACAGATTCCGACCTGAACCGTGCGAAGCACGTGGTGAATTGTAGGCAGTGGGGCACTC
>JAGLBF010000175.1 GCA_018260375.1 Deinococcus sp. | reverse complement strand
GCTGGAAGCTCATCTATCTCTTTCTGATGGGCCTGCGTAGTCGTCATAGCCCCATTTTGCCACTTTCCGGATAGGTCTAAGTCCGAGCGGCTACGAGTAGAAAAGACTGTTCACCATCAACCAACCTCTCCCTATATTTGCATTTCTCTATCTGCGCGGCGCCTCAGCGCTCTATACTAAGCTAATTATGAAACTTGCTATTATTGTTTTGGATTCTGTAGGTGCGGGCGAACTGCCTGACGCGCAGCAATTTGGAGATGTGGGGGCGCACACCATCAACCACACACTAGAGGCCACAGGAGTCAAGCTGCCCAACCTGTCAGCGCTGGGCTTAGGCAACCTGCCGACCGTCAACGCCGATAAGGCTGCGCAGCCTACAGGCAGTTACGGGCGCATGCGCGAGGTTAGCCCTGGTAAAGACACCTCTACAGGCCACTGGGAGTTTATGGGTGTGCAATTAGAACATGCCTTTCAGGTTTTCCCAGACGGCTTTCCGCCGGAGGTGATGGACGCGTTCACCGCCCGAACAGGCACAGGGTACCTTTGCAACAAGCCCTACAGCGGCACCGAAGTGATCAAAGACTTTGGGCCTGATCACCTGCAGACGGGCGATCCGGTTGTCTACACCTCTGCCGACAGCGTGTTTCAAATCGCCGCTCACCTTGACCGCGTACCAATTGAAACGCTGTACCACTGGTGCGAAATCGCCCGTGAGCTCCTACAGGGCGAGTATGCTGTCGCTCGCGTCATCGCCCGCCCGTTCCGGGGTGAGTTCCCCTATGAGCGGGCGAACGAGTTGCGGCGCGACTACTCACTGACTCCGCCGCCCACAGTGCTAGACAGCCTGAAAGCGGCGGGCAAAGACGTGATAGGGATAGGCAAAATACCTGACATCTACGCCCACCAGGGCTTTACACAAGAGATTCACACCGACAACAACACCGACGGCATCGCCAAAACCTTGCAGCGCTTGCAAGAGCCGTATGACGGCCTGGTGTTTACCAATCTGGTGGACTTTGACAGCAAGTACGGTCACCGCCGCGACCCCGCAGGCTACGCGCAGGCCCTGGTAGAATTTGACGCGGCGCTGCCACAGTTGTTGGCGGCTTTGCCTGCTGACGGCGCACTGTTTATCGTGTCAGACCACGGCAATGACCCCACCTGGCCTGGTACGGATCACACCCGCGAACACGGCCTCCTGCTGGTCTACCGCCCAGGTCACACGGCGCAGGTGCCAGGAGGTCAGGCGTTGGGCGACCGTGCGACCTTTGCTGACCTCGGTGCCACCGTAGCGGACGCGCTGGGCGTGGCGTGGCAGGGAGCAGGTGAGAGCTTTTGGAATAGGCTGAAGTGACCTCTGACTCAAGGAGCACCAACCCAGCCAGTTTTGTCCCCGCCAGCAACCGCGCCGCGCGGCGTTGGTTACAGCCCGAAACCTTTGAGCTGGTGCTGAATGTGGGCGGTGAGTATGCGGGTGAGCAGGAGTGGCACACTCACCTTGAAAAGCTTCCAGGCGGCGAAACAGGCTATGTGGTGCGGGTAAATACGAACTTTGGCGGCGTGCTGCCCCCCGTGCGCCGCGTGCAGGTGTCGCGCATGCAGGCCGACTTTTCGAGCCTGTCGTACAGCGAGGGCAACGAGCGCGGCAAGCCTAGCTTTGAGACCACCTTTGACCAGACTGAGGGGATTCTGACGCTGCGCCAGAATAAAGACAGCGCCACCATTCCGCTGCTGATCCCGCACTATGACCCTGTCAGTCTGCTGATGCTGCTGCGCTCGCCTCAGGCCCCCACAGGCCCCTGGCGCGCCGCGCTTGCTGGCGGCAATGTGCAGCTACAGCCTGTGCGGCGCGAAGACAGCGAAGACGGCAGCCGCCACTACCTGCTGCGCCCAGGCGGGGCGTATGTGGTGATAGAGCCGCAACCGCCGTACCGTCCGCTCAGGTTGGTGCAGCCCACCGACTTTGGTGCGGTAGAGGCCGTATTGTCGCTTCCCAAGCCCCCGCCGGTAGCGGGCAAACCGCGCAAAAGGGTGAAGTAGCAATGCCGCAGGTCAATGCAGCAGGTGTTAGGACGGGCAAGCACAAAGGCGCTTCTACGCATTCCGCCTCATTTCATCACACCCACAAAGATACGGCCTGCGCTTCCCTTCAGATTAAATCGGGTTGTTTCTGATTGAACCGCAAGCCGTATTTTTTTCTCGCATCCGCTCGGACTAAATCTGATTATTCCAGATTCAATGGCAAGCCGTATCATAAGCATTCCGGAAAATTAGTTATAAGTATATCTTCTTAGTTCACCATAGGGCAGGTAACTATGGCAATCAGAGTACAACGAATTAAACGGAATCCGTATCAGACCCTCAAAAGGAGCACCTCCCCATGAATATCTTGCAAGGCGACGCCGCTATCCAGGCCCTGAGCCGCAGTTTTAATGAAATACCCGTACCCGAAAGTGTACTGGCACGCAACGAGCAGCTGTTTGGCGAGCGGCTAACCCCGCAGCAGGTGGTCGAGCGCATTTTGGCGGATGTGCGGGCGCGGGGCGACGCGGCCCTAGGCGACTGGACCGAGAAGCTAGACGGGTTTAGGCCTGAGCTAGAAGTGTCTCCCGCTGAGCTGGCAGCGGCGCAGGTGACTCCAGAGCTTCACGCGGCACTCAGGCTTGCCATTGAGCGTCTGCGCGACTTTTACCGCCAGCAACCCGCTCACGGCTGGATGGATTACGGTGCGGGCGGCGCACTGGGTCAGCTGGTGCGGCCCCTTTCACGGGTGGGTGTGTATGTGCCAGGCGGCCTAGCCCCGCTGATGAGTACGCTGATCCACACCGCTGTGCCTGCGCAGGTAGCAGGAGTCCCTGAGCTCATCGTGGCGACTCCGCCCAGCCGCCAGGGCCACATTCACCCCGCTATTTTGGTCGCGGCCCGGGAGCTGGGAATACAGCGAGTGTTTCGTGTGGGCGGCGCCCAGGCGATTGCCGCCATGAGCTACGGCACCGCCACCATTCCCCGCGTGGACAAGGTGGCAGGGCCAGGCAACCTCTTTGTCGTGATTGCCAAGCGCCTGCTGTTCGGGCAAGTGGGCATAGAAAGCCTGCCAGGGCCAACCGAAACGCTGGTACTGGCTGACGACTCGGCAAGTCCGCGCTTTGTGGCGGCTGACCTGTTGGCGCAGGCCGAACACCTGGGCGCTGAGCCTGTGTTGGTCAGCACCAGCCGCGAACTGCTGATGCAGGTACAAACCGAGCTTGAGCGCCAACTGGCCGCTTTGCCAGAGCCAAACCGTTCCTGGGCACGCGACAGCCTGGAGAGCCGCCTCAAGGTGGTACTCGCCGCTGACGTGCAACAAGCCCTTGACTACGCCAACCTCTACGCTCCCGAACACCTGTGTCTGCTCACCCGCGACCCCTGGAGCTTGCTTGGTGGTGTGCAGCGGGCGGGCGGGGTCTTTATTGGTGAGTACAGCATGGAAGCCCTGGGTGACTACCTCGCAGGCCCCAGCCACGTGATGCCCACCGGCGGCACGGCGCGCTTTATGAGCCCCGTCAACGTACGTGACTTTCAAAACATCATCAGCGTGGTGGGTGTGAATGCGGCCGAGCTCAGCCGCCTGAGCGCCCCCGCTGCTCTCCTGGCCCGCGCCGAAGGGCTAGAAGCGCACGCCCGCGCGATAGAAAGCCGCCAAGAGGAGAATGGGTAATACGGACTGCGCTAAATTCCACAACAGTCGGAAAAGCGCCGCCTGCGGCTCCATACCGCGTAATCCGTATGCTGTTCCCACTCGCATCCGCTTGGATTGATTCGGAAGTACGCCAAAT
>JAGLBF010000174.1 GCA_018260375.1 Deinococcus sp. | reverse complement strand
TAGAAGGCTTGAGGGTAATATAGATTCTGGCCTGGTAATTCATGAAGACTCCTTGTGAGTTGTCTATAAGCGGCTATTTGGCGTTAAATGGCGTTATATAGAGCTTAATGTTGAGCGAACTGCTTTAAGGCATCAGCGGGGGAACTTAAACAAGCGCACACCCTAAACGCTCAGACTTCAGTAGTCACGCGCCGCAGCATCTCGGCATAAGCCTCGGCTTCACCGCCCAGGTCACGGCGGAAGCGGTCTTTGTCCAGCTTTTCATTGGTTGTAGCGTCCCAGAAGCGGCAAGTGTCGGGGCTGATTTCGTCGGCCAGCACGATTTCGCCGTCTGCCAACTTGCCAAACTCCAGCTTAAAATCAATCAGGCGCACGCCGCGCTGAGCAAAGTAGTCAGTCAAAAAGTCGCGTACCTTCAGGGCTAACTCACGGATGGTCTTCAGGTCTTCCTGGGTAGCCCAGCCCAGCGCTATGGCGGTGTCTGAGTTGATCAACGGGTCGCCTAGCGCGTCACTTTTGTAGCAATATTCCACGACGGGGCGAGAGAGCGGCGTGCCTTCCTCAATGCCCAGGCGCTTGCTAAAGCTGCCCGCAGCCACGTTACGGACAATGACTTCTACCGGCACAATAACCACGGCCTTTACGCGCTGGTGACGGTTATCCAGCAGTTCAATAAAGTGCGTGGGAATACCCGCCGCCTCTAGGCGGGGATACAGGTGGGCGGTAATGGCGTTGTTGATCTCGCCTTTGCCGCCAATCTGGGCTTTTTTCACCCCGTTAAACGCAGTGGCGTCATCCTTGTACTCCACGATGTACTCAGCAGGGTTGGTGGTGGCATACACACGCTTGGCCTTGCCTTCATAGCGCTGTTCTAATTTACCGTCTAGCTTACCTGGGTTGCCTGTTTGGGTCATACGGACTCCTCAAAAAGATACAAGCCAGCACCTTTCCCCTCTCGCAAGGCGGGCAGCACTGACTGGGTGAAACATACAGATGGCACTTACGGGCCTCAAGACTATTGTGCCGTTTTATATTCCCTTCTGACAAGGTACAACGTTACCAATGTTGCCAAGGGGACTTCTCTCCTCTACTAAATACTCCTGTTGGTCTGAATAATAACCGCTCACTGGCTGATATGTGGGTGAATGGGGTACTGGGTAGACGGGTACTGCATAGACGGGGTACAGCGGGGCCGTACACTAGGCACATGGCTTTTGCTCTTACTCACCCACTTGTTATTCCTGACCTACACGGGCGCCTTGACCTGCTTGAGCTGACGCTGGCCCAGTATCCCCAAGCCCACTACCTTTCCCTGGGCGACGCGTTTGACAGAGGCCCCCAAGGACTAAAGGTGGTTAAAAAGCTGCTTGATCTGCATGACCAGGGCCGCGCCACCCTGCTGATGGGCAACCACGAGCGCATGGCTTCAGAGGGGTTGCGCTGGTACCGCCAGTATCAACAGACCGCCAATCTAACCGACTACCGCAAGGCGATGGAGGGCTTTCGCTGGTGGATGCAAGCGGGCGGCGAAACAGTACGCCAGGAAGCCCAGCGACACGGCCAGGTGCTCACGCTTGAAACCTTTCCAGAAGACCTAGAGCGCTACTTGGGGCTGCTCAGGCGCATCGTGTACGTCACCGCTGACGGCGCTGTACATGACACCCTGCCCGACCAGCCTAGTGTGATGGTTGTGCACGCCACACCGCCCAAAGCCCACCCTGACTACGCCACCCCCGAAGCGGCGGCCCTGTGGCTGCGCCCCTATGACGGCCCCTTTACGCTGCCCGCAGGTGTCACCTTCAGCGTTCACGGACACACCCCTGTGCGCGTTCCCACCCGTTTGGATGACCAGGTGTACATAGACACAGGTGCGTATAAAACAGGGGTGCTCGCGGTGTTGCCCTTGCAAACTATTGAGCGCCCCAGTGGCCTGCGCCTCTTACAAGGCGAAGGAAACCCCGCCGAATCGCGCAAACTGGCCAGTTTTGGTGAGCCTATCCACCTAGAAACGTGAGCCTAATACGTACACCGGTTATATTAGAACCGACCTGATTTAATAAAGGCGCAGGTGAGTAGCAAAAGATACGGCTTCCCTGGTACGAAAACGCATTGCGTATTAGATTCTGCCTGCTCTTCTGGGCATATTAAGTGCCAGTCCCACCAAAAAGCCGCCAATAATACCGAGCCCTGTAGATGTGGTAACAAAAGTCATAGGATTACGGACATTCATATTAACATTGCGGTAAGCGTTCGCCACCAGTTCAAGCTGATTGATATCAAAGGCCACCTTAAGCAGCAACAAACCCGCTGCCAGTACCACAGCTAAGCCCACAAACAAAAGTACCCGTGAAAGAATTTGCATGCAACTATCATAGCCGAGGGGGAAGGGTGGTTGCCCTGAGAAGCCAAAAAAGCATCTTTAGGGGGTATCAGTCGTTGAACTGGTGCTGAACAAGGGCCTTACGGCTTCTGACTTGAGCCGTCTTAAGAACGCTTTGAAAGCAGGCCGGCGGGTGCAGCGACAGGTACACCTTTCGCGGCGGCGCAGGCCGCACCTCTGGGAGCACCGAAGCTGTACCGAAATGAAGCGGCGTATACTGAGACCACTTGACGCTAGGCTAAAACCAGATGATAGACCTCAGTCAGCGCCGCCCCACCCTCAATCCGCAGGAACTCACCCAGTCGCTTACCCCCAGCGCCCGCTACCAAAATGTCAGCTTTGATAGCTACCAACCTAACCCCGCTTACCCCTCACAGGCAGCGGCACGTGACCTGCTGCGCAACTTTGTGACAGGGCTCCGGCAGGCGGGCAATAAGCCACGTGGTTGGTGGCCTTTTGGTAAAACAGCGTCTCCAGAAGGCAAAGGCGTGTACCTAGACGGCGGCTTTGGCGTGGGCAAAACACACCTGCTCGCCAGCGCCTACCACGCCGCAAAGGGCCTTACCCCACCCGCCAAAGTCGCCCTGATGAGCTTTCAAGACCTGATGTACATTATCGGCGCACTTGGCATGCCGCAGGCCATCGCCGCTTTTCGCCACCACGAGCTGCTACTGATAGACGAATTTGAGCTAGACGACCCAGGCAATGCACACATGGCCAATACCTTTTTGGAGGGACTGATGCCGCTGGGAGTCAGCGTTATCACCACCAGCAACACCGAGCCAGGTGCGCTGGGGCAGGGCCGCTTTAATGCCAACGACTTTCAGCGCCAAATACAGAATATCGCAGGTCACTTTCAGAGCATTGGGCTAGATGGCCCCGACTACCGCCAACGCGGGGAACAGCCCGCCGAGGTGCTCAGCCCTGCTGAACGTACCGAGTGGCTCAGCCGCCAGAACCCCGGCACCCTGGCAAGCCTGAGCTTTGATCAACTTAGTGCGCTGCTGCTCGCCGTGCATCCCTCGCGCTTTGCCAAGCTGCTGAGCGGCGTGGGCGCGGTGCTGATCACCGACCTTGCCCCCATCAGCGACCAAAATACTGCGCTGCGGCTGGTACATTTCATAGACAAACTATACGACCTAGGCCTGCATGCCGCCTTTACGGGCGTTCCTTTGCCACACCTCTTTGATGAGTATTACCGGCACGGTGCCTATGCCAAAAAGTACAGCCGCGCACTCTCACGCCTCTCGGAAATGCTCACCGAAGCGCGGCATAAGGATTAATACAGACTGCGATTTGAACCGTGTTAAACACGGGGTGAACTCTGAGATATGGAAGCACAGTCTACGGCGATTAGGGGTTGACATTTCGGGCCAGAAATGAGAAAGGGAAAGGTGTAATGGACTGTCCTAATCTCGATTCTATGCCGATCCTCGAAGCCCTCCCCCTTCTGG
>JAGLBF010000173.1 GCA_018260375.1 Deinococcus sp. | reverse complement strand
CCGCAGGCGGCGCTTTTCCGACTGTGGTGGAATGGAGCGGCAGTCCGTATAAGGCCCGCCTACCTGTGTAGCAACTAGAGTATGAATTATGCTTTTCTTATCATCCCGCAGCGTAGCGCACCCGTCTCTTGGCTCTGACGGTACTGTACTGCCACTTATTCTGGCCTCGGCAAGCCCTCGGCGGCGTGAGCTGCTGGCGGTGCTGGGCCTGCCCTTTACGGTGGTGGCGTCCCAGGTAGATGAAGATAGCCCGATCACCGAACCAGCGGTCTTAGCCTGCACCCTTGCCGAGCAAAAAGCCCTCGCCGTAGCGCAGGCCTACCCAGAAGCGGTCATTCTTGCGGCTGATACCGTCGTGGCCTGTGCAGGGCAGTTGCTGGGCAAACCTGCTGACCAGCACCAAAACTTGCACTTTTTGCGCCAGTTATCGGGCCGCACGCAGCAGGTGTACACGGGCGTGGCAGTATGGCGTGCGGGGCAACTGCTGAGCGAGGTGGGTCAAACTGCCCTCACCTTCCGGGCACTCAGCGAGGCCGAGATGAGGTACTACACCGCTACAGGTGAGGGTCTGGATAAAGCGGGTGGCTACGGTATTCAGGGGTTGGGGGCCGCGCTGGTGAGCCTAATTGAGGGCGAATACAGCAACGTGGTGGGCCTGCCTCTGAGTGTCACCATACAGTTGCTCAGAGCGCAGGGTGTAGCTGTATGGAACGAAAGCTACAGGCCATAAGCCCCTGGAGATGCTTTACGCATGGCGCTGCATTCCAGCAGCGTTGGAAAGGCACCGCTCTGTGCTTGCATACCGCGGAGCCTGTACTGTGTTCTACGCCTGCTGGCTTTCTTTTGCAGGGTATTCAACAACCTTCAAGTCGGTATCCGTATAAGTTGATACCGTATAGGTTGATGTACGTTGCTATCAATGCACGCTGCGCTGGCTGGCCAGTGCGCCGCTGCCACGCACCTTATCCAAATCCATACCGCCGCTGCTGCGCATGATGTTCACTGCTTCTCTACTTTTGCCCTGCGCTTCGGTACGGGCAATCACCAAAACGTTGCCATTGTTGATGGCGGCTTGGTAGTTTTCGGCATCAGCGCTGGGAATACCAAAGTCGCGCAGCAGCTTGACATAATCGCCATGGTCAGCGCCTGTGAGAGAGCCGAAAATACCGCCTAAGCCGCCGCCGCCCAAGATACCAAACAACAGCAGATACCAACCCGCCTGAGCATAAATACGGGTTTCGGGCAAAAGGGCGATCAGCGCCCAGATGGGCAGTACCAGTGCCAGGCTCGCGGCAGTGCCGATAGCCATACCGCGCAGCACGGCGCCGGCACCTGCAGGTGCACCCTGTTCGGGGCTGATGCCTGTGGCAGAGGCGAGGTCATTCTCAGCAACTGGGTCAGCCAAGGCAAAACCCAAGTTATCGCGCTGAAAACCGCTGGCTTGTAGGCCACTCAGGGCCTGAGCCGCTTGGTGGGAGTCTTTAAAGAGTGCAACGACGCTTTCCATTAGTGAAGTTTTAGCATGTTTGGGCCTACCAATGCGAGGGACACATGTAGGGCAGGTCTTTAGGAATAGGTCAGGAAAGGGATTAGTGAACAGTGCCCTTAAAGCATTCTTCTAGCGATGTAGAGCCGTTCTCCACATTACAGGCGAGGCAGTGCTGTTCCGACGTGCCTGTACTGTTGTCACAGTTGTCCAGTATGGTCAGAGGTTGAGTCCTGTACGACTTCCAGCAGTCAGTAATGTTAGTGCAGGCCAAGCAGGTCATCGGTTTCGCAGGCGGCTTGCAGCTCTTCCAGGTGGGCGGCGTCGTTGAAACTCAGCAGGCTGCCGCGTTGGTCGTTGAGCATCACGCGGGTGATAGAGGTATTGGCCACCGACAGGCGCGTCCAGGCATTTTGGGGTACGCCGCCTAGAGCCAGGCCCACCGCTACGCGCACCACGCCGCCGTGAGTAAAGAGCAAAATGCGCTCGCCCAGGTGTTGTGCTGCCAGATTGAGGATGGCCTTCGAGGAGCGCTGGTAGAGGTCGGCCATGCTCTCTCCGCCGGGCCTACGGGTGTCCCAGGGATTGGCCTGCAAGGCGCTGAGATACTCGCCGTATTTGCTGCCTATTTCTTCAAGGCTCATACCGCTGAGCAGGCCCACGTCTATTTCGCGCAGGTCGTGGTTGAGGCGCACGGGGGGCATACCCTCCAGCCGCTCAGTGACCAGTTCGGCAGTGCGGCGTGCGCGTGTGAGGTCGCTGGAATACACTGCGGCAAAGTGCTGCCCTGTGAGGCGCTCGGCGAGGGAGGAGGCTTGTAGCACCCCGGTGGGGCTCAGCGGCACGTCACTTTGTCCCTGATACAGCCCTGTGGCGTTCCAGGTGCTTTCACCGTGGCGCACCACCCACACCTCAGCGGCCTGCGACCGGTCGGGTTGGTGAAAGCCGGTAGGTGCGCGGAGGTACGTGGGTGAGAGGCTAGATTGTAGTCGGGGGGGGAAATTCACCGAGATTCGCCCCGCTCTGGGCCGTCAGTGTCGTCTGGCTGATCAGTGTGGTCTGGGTGATCAGCAGCTAAAGGTAACAGGGTAACGCGCTCCTGGCTGGCCTCAGTGCCTTGTTGGGCCGTGACTTCGCCGATGACCCAAGGCTGCTCACCAAGTGCTTGCAGGGCACTCAGGGCTTGCGGCACTTGTTCAGCGGGAAGCATGAACAAAAAGCCTATGCCCATATTGAGGGCGTGGTAAGCCTCACGGCGAGGCACCTGGGCGTGGTCTACGATAAGTTGAAAGAGGGGCGGTACGGCGTAGCTTGACAGGTCAAAGCTAAGGGCAAGGCTGTCAGGCAGCACGCGGGGGGGGTTATCGATCAGCCCGCCGCCCGTGATGTGGCTCATGGCACGCACCTCTACTCCAGCGCCGACAAGAGCCTGGAAGGCCGCTAGGTAGCTGCGGTGCGGCACCAAGAGGGCCTCGGCAATGCTGGTGCCCAGTTGAGGACGGGTAGCTTGCCAATCTAGGCCTGCAAGGGCCTGGCGCGCCAGACTAAAGCCGTTGGTGTGCAGGCCGCTGCTGGGCAGGGCAATTACCTGGTCGCCCGCCTCCAAGCGCTCACCAGTGATCAGCGCGGGGCGGTCAACTACGCCCACAATGGTGCCGACAACATCCAGCTCGCCTTCTACATACACACCGGGCATCTCGGCAGTTTCGCCGCCCAGCAGGGCCACCCCAAGGGCCTCGCATGCCTGAGCTGCGCCGGTGACAAAGGCCGCTACGTGCTCGGGGATCAGTTTGCCCATAGCGATGTAATCAAGGAAAAAGAGCGGAAGTGCGCCCTGCACCAAGATGTCATTGACGCAGTGGTTGACAATATCGGCCCCCAAACCGCCAAATTGCCCTGCTTGCGTTGCCACTTTGGTTTTGGTGCCCACGCCGTCGGTGGACGCCACCAGCACGGGGTCGCTGAGGCCCTCAAAGCCAGCACGAAACAGCCCCCCAAAGCTGCCGATACCGCCCAGCACGCGGGGGCCGTGAGTACGCGCAACCGCGTCTTTCATCAGGGCTACGGCGCGGTGTCCAGCGGCGATATCCACTCCAGCGCGGGCGTAGGCGGAGGGTTGGGAAGTAGGGTCAGTCATAGTACATATTCTCCTGCGAGGGCAGCGGATAACACCTGCTGCGCTAGGTAGCAGGCAGTTTACCTGATAGTGCAGGGGTGGGTGGCGGATGAATGAGAGAAAGGCGTGTGGCATGCCGCTTATTGCTGATCGGAGCAGCGCCGATGACCACGTTTGACCGCTTGACTGTGAAAAAAGTGCTTAGACCTTTAGATATTGACCTTTAGACATTTTTCCTTCTACGCCACCAAGCGCG
>JAGLBF010000172.1 GCA_018260375.1 Deinococcus sp. | reverse complement strand
GGCCTCACTTCCTGATCGCTCCCCCCGAAAGCAAACGGCATTTGAGCCTGGGGTACTTAACACTCTGGGGAGCAATATTTGAGTATATAGAGGGCTACAACCGAAAAGGCCTCACTCAACGCTAGGCTACTTGACACCGTTGGACGTTGTGCAGCAAGCTAAAGTGGCTTAACTTGAAGTGGGCAACATCGGGGCAACCCCAGATGAGCCTTAGCTCTGATACGGATTCCGATTGATTTGGAAGTACGCCAAATCAATCCGAGCGGATGCGAGTGGGAACAGCATACGGACTGCGCGGTATGGAGCCACAGGCGGCGCTTTTACGACTGTGGTGGAATGGAGCACAGTCCGTATGACAAGCCAGCTATAGTACAATTGCCATGACCCTTTCACCTTTTGCATCATTTTTTATGGGCGGCTTTGAATGCAGCACCCACCGAAGACCCTCTGGGCGGCGTATTGACGTGATTGACGCTTCTCATCATGATCTGTACGCTCAGGCTGATTATGCCCGCCTGGCTGGCAGCGGACTTATGACAGCACGTGACGGCCTACGCTGGCATCTGATTGACCAGCAAGGACACTTTGACTTTCACTCGGCCAGCGCGCAGGTTAAGGCGGCACGTCAGGCGGGTGTACAGGTGATTTGGGATCTCATGCATTACGGCTATCCCGATGACCTTTCGCCTTTTCACCAAGATTTTCCAGAACGCTTTGCCCAGTTTGCCCGCGCTGCTACCCTCTTTTTGCGTACAGAAACACCCGGCACCCTTTGGCTGTGTCCGGTCAACGAGATATCCTTTATGTCCTGGGCCGGCGCTGAAGTAGCCTACATGAATCCTTTTGTACACGGACGGGGAGACGAACTCAAAGCCCAGCTGGTACGGGCCAGCGTCGCCGCTATGCAGGCTGCCCGTGAGGTCGATCCAGACGTGCGCTTTTTACATGCTGAGCCGCTGATTCATATCCGCGCTCATCCAGAGACGCCTGAGGCAGGTACAGAAGCGCAGCGGCTACACGAAGCGCAGTTCACAACTCTAGACTGGCTGCTGGGCCGCGCCCGGCCTGAACTGGGCGGTGGGCCGCAGTATGTGGATGTCCTGGGGTTGAACATTTACCCTTATAACCAGTGGCTTCACCACACCGACCCCACCAGACGCCAGGTGCTCCCCCCCGAGCATCCGCAGTTTGTGCCTATTGATCAACAGATTAGTGCTGTTTATGAGCGCTATCAATTGCCACTGCTGATTGCCGAAACAGGCACAGAGGATGACCAGCGTGCTGCGTGGCTGAGAATGGTAACGACACAGGCTTTATCTTTAAAAGCACGCGGCCTACCACTGCATGGTATCTGCCTTTATCCGGTGGTTAATCATCCAGGCTGGGATGACGACCGCCACTGTCACAACGGCCTGTGGGACTACGCGGATGAACAGGGTAGACGTGTTGTTGATGAGGCGCTACACACAGCACTTCGTGAGGGACAAGCGCAGCTTCAGCAGCTGGTCAGGCAAGAAAGCGGGCTCCCTTGTGGCGGACAACCCGTGACGCTGCAGGCTGCCCGGCAGCGCCTGTTACAGGCAAAAGACACCATCACTGGTGAGGCGGCCGCACGAGACAGGGACGGCACATTTCCGCTTGCATCGTTCCAGGCCCTCCACAAAGCGCAGATACTCACCCTTTCACTGCCGGTAGAGCTCGGTGGAGGCGGCCTTGACGGCGTGAATCTCCTGGAATTTTTACGTGAGGTAGGGCAGTTGAGCCTCCCCGTCGGGCGCCTGCTTGAGGGCCATATCAACGCGCTGCAACTTATTGTCAAGTATGGCCGTGCCTCACAGGCACTTCAGGCCGCAGAGGAGGCTGCTGCGGGTGAGCTGTTTGGTGTCTGGAATACAGAGCAAGCACCTGGTTTACGGCTGGAAGAAGGGAAGCTGACCGGACAGAAAACATTCGCTTCGGGTGCTTATCACGTAACCCGTCCCCTGTGTCCAGCTGAAACCCCGCAGGGCCGTCAACTCATCTTATTGCAAGCGCCTGAACCTGAGCGGTTTGACGCCAGTTTCTGGCAGCCTGCTGGGATGCGCGCTACCGTGAGTTTTAGCGCTGATCTCAGTGGCATTCTTGTCACGCCGAACATGTTGATCGGGCCGCCCGGCGTGTACTACGCACAGCCCCAGTTTAGTGGCGGTGCGCTGCGCTTTTTGGCGGTACAGATAGGCGGGGCACAGGCCGCATTGCACAGCGCCCGGCTGTATCTGCGCCAGATTGGCCGCACGGATGACGACGTGCAGCGTCTGCGCTTTGCGGCGGCGGCGGCAGCTCTGGAGGGAGCGTGGCAAACGGTACGCGAAGCGCAGCACCGACTCCTGAACTCACGGCACGAGGACAACCTGAAGGCTGTTTTGGCCTACGTATCGCTGGCGCGTTTGCTGACTGAAGAAGCCTGCTTAAGCTGTGCTGAAGCCTGCGAGCGGGCTGTAGGCGCACGTGGTTTACTTCCTCCGCACCCGACCGAAAGACTGCTGCGTGACCTGCGCCTTTATCTGCGTCAGCCTGCGCCTGATGCCGCTCGCCTGGAAGTTGGAACCTATATTCTGGAGGCTGATGACAGCGAGTACGATCCGCTTCAAGGAGAGCACGGTGCTTGATCCACAGCGCCTACCTGGCCCCGTGTGGGTGGTTGCGCCACATCCAGATGATGAGGCCCTGGGCTGCGGCGGGTTGTTGAGCGCCTTGAGTGAACTGGGGCGGGAAATACACGCACTCCTGATGACAGATGGCGGGGCTTCACATCCAAATTCAGCACGTTTCCCGGGGCCCATACTCGCGCAGCAGCGCCTGGGCGAGTGGCGCAGCGGCCTAGGCGCATTGGGCGTAGCTGCCCAGCAAAGCGTATCTCTGGGGCTTGCAGATGGAGACCTTATACGCTGCTCACCGCTGAGCGTACGGCACGCTATTGAACAGGCGTGGGCGCCAACATCACCAGCCACGCTGCTGTTGCCCTGGAGACGGGATCCACATACAGACCACCGGGCCTGCTGGCTTCACTTTGAACCTCTGCTGGCGCAGGTGCCGTATGTGCTGGAGTACACCGTATGGCTCCCAGAACGTTCGCAGCCCGCAGACTGGCCCCGCCCGGAGGAACAGCTCAGCGAACTTTTTTTTCAGCCTACGACCTCGCAGCAAGATCGTAAAGCGGCGGCCATCGCCATGCACCGGTCACAGCTGGGCATGATCGATGATGACCCTTTCGGGTTTGTGCTTCCTGACGACATGGTGCAGCGCGCCGTAAAAGAACCCGAACGGTTTTTTGTCTCCAGCACAGTAGCCCATGTTCTCACAGCACCCTAAACTACTACCAATGACACTCCCACCAGAATATTTTGACGCTATCTATGCCAGCAATGACGATCCGTGGAACTTTGCCACCAGCGCTTATGAGGCCGCCAAATATGCCCGCACGCTGGACGTCTTGCCGCGCTTATCGTACCGGCGGGGGCTGGAAGTTGGCTGCTCTATCGGTGTGCTCACTTCCCTGCTGACCGGACGTGTAGAGCAGTTGACGGCGCTTGACCCCAATCAAAGGGCTCTTGATCTCACCCGCCGGCGACTAGAGGCACAAGGTCTGCTCAACAGTGTCACGCTGCTGCAGCGGCGCTTGCCCTACGAAGTGCCGGCCGGCCCCTTTGACCTAGTCGTGCTGTCAGAGGTGCTGTATTACCTCGACAGTCAAGACCTGCAACAAGCTCTAGATGCCGTGTTGGCTGCACTGGAACAAGGCGGAACGCTGGTGTTGGTACACTGGACGCCCTGGGTTCATGACTATCCGCAGACGGGAGACGCTGTTCACGAGGCGGCGTTACAGCGGGTCGCTGCCGGACAGTTGCAGCATATAAAAGCCGAACGGCATGGCGATGAACAGCAGGGCTACCGCCTTGACCTTTTTGAAAAAGTCTGAGCTGG
>JAGLBF010000171.1 GCA_018260375.1 Deinococcus sp. | reverse complement strand
AGCCGCAGGCGGCGCTTTTCCGACTGTGGTGGAATTTAGCGGCAGTCCGTATCAAAGGTTGCACTTCAAGCGTCTTGTGTCCTTCAGAGTTAAAACCGGTGACATAACAAAGGGGCGAGGATAATGCGCTCCCCGCCCAGGCCCTTAGCGGGCTACCCTATGTCGTGCTGTGTACTGCCCATACTCTTTGGTACTGAGGGCTGTACTGTACAGCTATCAGATCTTTTTGGTGGTGTCTTGGGCCGTGCCAGCAGCGTCAGTTTCCAGGCGAACTTCGCCGGTCTTGTTGACATCCAGCACTTCGCGGCCTACGGTTTCGGTCACGGTCTGGGTTTCGGTGACGGCACGCTTGCCAATACCAATTTCTTCGGTGACATAGGCTTGCTTGCTCACGTTGGCACGCTCTGCTTCCAGGTCTACATGCATGGTGGCGTTGTCAGCACCCAGTACGGCACCTTCAACAGGACGAGCGTCAGTGACGGGGCGGCGCTCAATAACCACTTCTTCGCGCTGAAGAGGCACACTTACGTTTTCGGTGTGGGTTTCAACGTGCTTGCCGATTTCTACACTGCCGGCTACAAAGCGGTCTTTGTTGACAACCAGGCGCTCTTCAAGCAGTTGCAGGCGGTCAGGGGTACGGTAGGCTTTTTCACGCATTTCGGGGGCGATAGGAGCATCTTTTTGTACGCCCAACAAGACGCGCTCGTCAGCCAGGGTGTTTTCGTGGGTGTACGCCTGACCCACTTTGTACTCGCTCATGGCACTGACTTGGTCTTTGGTCAGGGTGTCAAAGTACACGCCGTTGTCATCAATGCGGCTTTGGCCCACGGGCACCAGAACTTCCTTGCTGGAGAACCAGCCGCCTACATCCACCAGAAAGTAGCGGATTTTGCCGGTGGTAGGGTCAACAAGCGCGTCACGGATAGTACCGATTTTTTCGCCGTTAATGCCGTAGGCGGTGTGACCTGTAGGATCATAGACACCTTCGCCCTTGATGTTGTAGGTGGCGTCGCTAGATACGTCGGACAGTCGGATAAGGTTGTTACTTTGTGTCATATCAGTTACCTCTTAGTTTGGAATGTGTTTATTACAATTCACAGTTTGGCGTCTGGGTAGCCCGGCTTGCTGAGGAGAATCTATAGATGATGTTTGTCTGACCTTTAGGAGAAGATAATGTGACAACTTGTCAGCAGGAGACAGCTCGCTCAACGTACCGTGCTATACACACTGCACTTCATGCTAGTACAGACTGTATAAGACAGTCGGGCCAGCACAGGTCAGCCGCCGACCGTGCTTCCATACCAGGCAACCCGTATGCTGTTCCCACTCGCATCCGCTCGGATTGATTTGGCGTACTTCCGAATCAATCGGAATCCGTATCACACCCGCCCTCATCAAATCAGAAACGACCTGATGTAACCGCAGTCCGTATTAAGGCTTACGTGTGTAGGTTCGTTGTGAACCACTCGGCTCCTATCCTGGCCCCTTTACCACTCGTCTAGCGACACCACCTGGGCGATCTCCTGAACTGACAGGCGCACGATAAACCCGCCGAGGGTGTAGGTCATGCCGCTGTCAACATTGAGACACAGCTTACCCGCGTACCACTGCGGCGCGCTGGGCATGCTGGGTGGCCATTTAAACATACTGCCTACGGGGGTATGACCATGCACCAAGCGGGTAGCCTGATAGGTGTCGAGGAGCTGCTGGGCCTTGTACTGGCCCTTTTCGCCCTGAAAGGCCATACGCGTGGTAAAGAGAGCCAACAAATTATGCCAGCTTTCGGGGTCGTCACTTTGAAGCAGTTCGGCAACAGCGGCGTTTACATCGCCTACGCGCTGACCGTAGTGCAGATACATCAGGCTGTCGGCGTGCTGCAGCAGCCAGGGGCCGACACGTAGCATGGCAGGGCAGCGGCGCATCCAGGCCAGGTCGCTGGGTTCAAAGCAGGCCAGTTCCTGGGTATCACCCCCGTTGCGTGTCCAAAATTGAAAGAATTTTAGGTTGTCCTGGGGGTCACGGGCGGCAAAGCGTAGGGCGGCGAGCAGCATGGCCTCATGGTTGCCCAGCAGCGCATCAACCCGCCCACCTGTGCTGTGCGCCTGGCGCTGCAACGTGCGGATGAGGCGTACCGTACCCACGCCGTCTTCGCCTCTGTCTATATAATCGCCCAAAAACACCACGTGGGCCTTGCCGCCCTGCCACTGCCCCTGCGGGTTGGTGAGGCCCGCTTGCCACAGCAGCCGCTTGAGCTTGGTCAGCGCGCCGTGTACGTCACCCACCACCCAGAGCTCAGGCGAGGTGGGCAGCAAAGCGGGTAGCGGCTCAGTGGCTGCGGCCTGGGGGGTAGGCAGTGGCGGCAATGCAGGAAGATACGTCACAATAACTGTGCATCATTCTAGCGGCTCTGTGCCTGCTGAGGCCGCTAGGTTGTCTGAATCGGCAGGCTTGGGCGCGGGTAGTTCGCGCCAGTGGGTCATGCGCTCGGTGATATTTTGCTGAATGTCACTGATGCGGTGCTCTAGCCCGCGCTGCGAGTTTTCGAGTTCGTAGCGCAGCCGCATAATCTCTTCTACGCCGGCCAGATTGACGCCGAGTTCCTGGGTGAGGCGGCGGATTTCGCGGAGGTGTTCAATATCGCGCTCAGAGTACAGGCGAGTTTTGCCGCTGCTGCGCCCTGGGTGAATGAGGCCCTTGCGCTCATACAGGCGCAGTGTCTGTGGATGCATGTCCACCAGTTCGGCGGCAATGCTTATCACATATACGGGGCGGTCGCGCGGGTCGCCGCTGTCTTCGGGTGCGGGCAGGGCCAGGTGACTGGAGTGCAGCTGCGCCTCTAGCCGCTCAATCTCCAGCTCAAACTCGTCTTGCAACTCGTCAAGCTGATGCTGTAGCCGCATAATCTCTTCTACGCCGGCCAGATTGACGCCGAGTTCCTGGGTGAGGCGGCGGATTTCGCGGAGGTGTTCAATATCGCGCTCAGAGTACAGGCGAGTTTTGCCGCTGCTGCGCCCTGGGTGAATAAGGCCCCTGCGCTCGTACAGGCGCAGTGTCTGTGGATGCATGTCCACCAGTTCAGCGGCAATGCTTATCACATACACAGAGCGTTGTCGGTTATCAGCCATTCGTAGGCTAAGTATAGCGCAGCTTGCCGGGCGCAACATTGTTAGTGTGGCAATATCAAGCGGCTTGAGTGTAGGGCAAGCAGATATGTACGTCTGGCAAGAGGCTAGAAGGCTGTGGATCTCGCCGTTGTATATCTAGGGCTAAGACAGGCCGCTGCCGCCGTCTACCAGCAGTTCTTGACCGGTGATATAGCCCGCTTCAGCGGTCGCTAAAAACGCAACTGCCGAGGCAACTTCGTGGGGCGTGGCAAAGCGTTGCAATGGGATGCTCTTGGCCAGTTGGTCACGTTTGGCCTGGTCGGGATAGAGGGTTTCTATACGCGGGGTAGCGGTGGTGCCTGGGGCTACGGTGTTGCAGGTAATACCCTCGGGGCCGACTTCAAGTGCGAGTGATCGCAGATAGTTGGTGACGGCGGCGCGCATGGCATTGCTGATGGGCAAGTTGATGTTGGGGTGCTGCACCGTCTGACTGGTGATGGTGATAATGCGCCCCCAGCGCTGCTCGCGCATATGCGGTAGTACGCCCTGACACAGCCGCACAGTGCTCATAAAGGTGAGGTTATAGCCTGCTTGCCACTGGGCTTCAGTCACCTGGGTGGCGAGGCCTGGAGGCGGGCCGCCTGCGTTGCTGACCAGGATGTCAACATTGCCCGCCTCAGACAGCAGGCGGGCAATAGCATCGGGGTCGTTGAGATCAGCGATGATGGCCTGCGCGCCAATGCTCTGGGCCACTTGCTGTAGCGCCTCTACATTGCGGGCGGCAATAACCACTTCGGCCCCTAGGCTGCTGAGGGCCTGTGCGGTGGCCTTGCCAATGCCACTGCTGGCCCCCGTCACCAGGGCGCGGTATCCATTTAATTTGAACATGCGCGCAGTATAGTAC
>JAGLBF010000019.1 GCA_018260375.1 Deinococcus sp. | reverse complement strand
TGGAGCCACAGGCGGCGCTTTTACGACTGTGGTGGAATTTAGCGGCAGTCCGTATTAGGCCCACTTGATAAGCCCTAGCTCTAGGGGGTTGCTCAGGTCAGCCAGTTGCGGGGTGACGCGCACGCCCACCGAGTACAAGCCCGAATCGGCGAGAGGTATTTCGGCCTGATAGTTGCCCTGGCCCTGCGGCTGTAAAGGCACATGAATCGTCTGCTCGCCGCGCTTAAGCACCGCTTCTACCTTCAGCTCGCCTTCCTGTATGCCTGCGGGGTTGAGGTGGGCGCTGACCGACACCTTTTCGCCAGGTTGTACGGTGGTGGGCAGTTGGGCCGTTGCCGCAAGCTGCACGTGGGGCCACTGCTGGCGCACCCAGGTTTTCCAGGCGGCGACGTTGCGGGCCTTTTCAAAGTTGTTGCTGTCAATATGTTGTGAGCGCCTGGCCAGCGGCAGGTAATACTTTTGCACGTAGTCAATAACCTGGCGCTGCATCGCATATTTGGGGCTTACAGTGATGATGGTGCGTCTGACCGTCCCCAGCCAACCATGGTTTTGGCCGTGCGCGTCTTTGCCGTAGTACAGCGGCACAATCACGTCTTCTAGCGTTTGGTACATGCTAAAGCTATCGGCGTCATCTTGAATATTCAAGTCGGTATACTCGCGCTCCTCACCAATCGCCCAGCCGTTGGTGCCGTCGTAGCCTTCGCGCCACCAGCCGTCTAGGATGCTAAAGTTGGGCGCACCGTTAAAGCTGGCCTTCATGCCACTGGTGCCTGAGGCTTCAAGCGGGCGGCGGGGGTTGTTGAGCCAGATGTCTACGCCCTGCACCAGGTGGCGGGCCACTTCCATATCATAGTTTTCGACAATCACCACTTTGCCCAGAAATTCTGGATCGCGCGATATCTTGTAAATCTCCTGAATAAAGGCCTTGCCAGGATTGTCAGCGGGGTGGGCCTTGCCTGCAAAGATAAACTGCACAGGCCGCTCGGGGTTATTGACGATGGCGCTCAGGCGCTTGCGGTCACGGAAGAGCAAGGTGGCCCGCTTGTAGGTGGCAAAGCGGCGCGCAAAGCCGATGGTTAGGGCGTCAGCGCTTAGCAACTCGCCCGCCTGGGCAACGTCAGCGGCACTTGCCCCCGTGCGGCGCAGCTGCTGTTGTAGGTTGCGGCGTACAAAACTGATCATCTCTTCTTTAAGCTCGTGCTGGGTGGCCGAAAGTTGTGCGTCGGGGATGTTGTTTATCCCCTGCCACATGGTTTGGTCTTCTATGCGCTCTATCCAGTCGCCGGGCAGCACCGTAGAGTAGAGGTCACGAAACTGCTGCGCCAGAAAGGTCAGGTTGTGCGCGCCGTTGGTGACGTGCCCAATAGGGACTTCTTCGGGGTCGGCGCCCTCGTACAAAAAGTTCCACATGCTGCGCGATACTTCACCGTGTAATTCGGATACGCCGTTGGCCATGCGGCTCATGTTGAGGGCAAACACCGTCATAGAAAAGGCGGGGACTTTCCTGCCGTCCCACAGTTGATCGTGCCGTGCCAGGGCGTACAGCTCATCACGGCTGGTAGCGAGGCGGGCGGGCCATTCACCGATGTACCTGTCCATCTGCTCATAGGCAAAGGCGTCGTTGCCAGCTGCTACGGGGGTGTGGGTGGTAAAGAGGGTGCTACTGGCGGTGGCTTCTAGCGCCGTGCGGAAATCTAAGCCGCTCGCCACATACTCGCGCACGCGCTCCAGACCCATCAGGGCAGCGTGGCCTTCGTTCATGTGATACACCTCGGCCGGTATATCTAGCGCACGCAGCGCCCGTATGCCGCCTACGCCCAGCAACACATACTGCTGAATGCGGAGTTCCTGGTTACCGCTGTAGAGTCTGGCGGTGAGCTTGCGGTCATCTTCGCTGTTTTCAGGCACGTTGCTGTCAAGCAGCAGCACCTGAATGCGGCCTATCAGCAGGCTCCATACCTGCATCTGTATGTTGCGCCCGGCAATTTCTACGTTCACGCGGGCCGTATCGCCGTTTTTGGTCAGCGCGGGGCGAACGGGCAAGCTGGTCAGGTCCAGCTCATCGTAGGCTTCTTCTTGCCAGCCGTCTTTATTAAACAGCTGACGAAAGTAGCCCTGGTGAAAGAGCATGCCCACCGCCGTAAAGGGCAGGCCCAGGTCAGAAGCACTTTTACAGTGGTCGCCTGCCAGCACGCCCAGGCCGCCCGAATAGATAGGCAGCGACTCATGAAAGCCGTACTCCATAGAAAAGTACGCCACAGGCTTCATATCGCTGGCATGGTGAGCAGCCCACACGTCACCTGTACCAAAGTGACCCTTTTGCATGTACGCGTCAAAGTCAGCGAGTACAGCGTGGTAGCGCGCCAGGTAGTCCCCGTCCTGACTCAGGGCTTCCAGGCGTGCGGCAGGGGTTTCGAGCAAGGTCTGCACGGGGTTATGGTGGAAGCGCTCCCAATTATCAGCGTCTAACGTTTCATAGAGTTCTTGCGCTTTGGGTGTCCAGGCCCAGTAGAGGTTGTACGCCAGTTCGTCTAATCGTGAGAGGGCTTGGGGCAGCCGTGGTAACACCGTGACCTTGCCGATTATATTCATGCAGCCAGCTTACCGTAATTACTAAGCCGTGGAGGCAGGGTCTGTAGAAGAGGGGTGCTTACTAGGTAGCACCACAAAAAAGTGCTGTCTATCAGCCAAAGCGTCATGAAATAGCCAGCAAGTCAGGCATGCAGCTGGTACGACAGTGGGCCAGACTGGCATTGAGTAGGGACTCCGCTTTGTTTCAGCACAGCCGCAATAGCGGTTAGCTGACCCTGTGGCCCTTTTCCCATCAATGCGTCAGCTTGGGCTCATGTGTTTTTCGGCGCCTAGACAGCGCTGCCGGGTCTTTGATTCAGTACACTGAGTACCCAAACGAAGCGCGTCAGGCGCAACAACTGTAATCTTCATCTTGCTCAAAAAGCCCTGTGATACTTTATCTATATGAAATTCAGCCTAAAAACAAGCAAACAAACCCTGATGGTTCCCGCGCTGCTGGCGGGTGGTTTTGCGCTGGGCAGCCTCGCACCTCATGCCCAAACGGCGCCACAAAAAGTAGCTTTTGTTAACGTTCCTGACGTGCTCAAAGCTCACCCCGACAATGCCGCTGTTGTGGCGATACAGACCAAAGCCAACACCGAGCTCAAGGGCTATGATGACCAAATTAAGGCGATCCAGGCCAAGGGAGCGAGCGCTACCGCCGCTGACAAAGAGAAAATGAATCAGCTGATCAAAACCGCGCAGGGTGCGGCCCAGAGCTACCAAAAGCAGATCACCGACAAGTCGGCCCCTATTGAAAAGGCCGTTGACGGCGCTATTGCTGCCGCCGCCAAAGCCAACGGCGTCGCCATTGTGATGGATAAATCCACCGCTGCCCAAAGCGGCCTGGTGGTCTACGCTGACGACAGCACCGATATTACTGCTGCTGTCACCAAGTCACTGAAAAAATAATAATCATGTAGTATCTATCCATCATGCACTATCGATAGAGTCTTTGGGGCGGGCTGGGATATACTCAGCCCTGCCCTTTTATATTCGTTCAGCTTTACTGTTGTTTAGGAGTACCTATGAAGAATACCATCAACCTCAAATCTATTGTTTTGGCCGCCCTTCTTATGACGGCGGGCGCGGCGACCACACAGGCTGCTCCTGTTAAAGCGGGCAAAGTGGGTTTTATTGACCTGCAAAAAGTAATAAAAGCCAGCCCAGGCGGTAACAGCTATGTTCAACTGTCGCAAAAGCTCAATGCTAGTCTCAGCAAGCAAGTTGTTGGCCTGAAAACCCTGCAAGCCAAACTGATGAGCGGCAAGGCAACGGCGGCTGACAAGCAAGCCTTTGTCAAAGCCCAGAACAACTATCAGTCGGCCCTCAAAAACGCCAATGCTCAGCGTCAAAAAGCGTTTGCACCGCTGTCAGCCGTAGTCAATAGCGCTGTTGCCAAAGCTGCTAAGGCCCAGGGTTACGCAGTGGTTATGAACCGCCAACAAGCAGCGAGTGGCCTGGTTGTGTATGCTGATTCCAAAAACACTGACCTGACTGCTGCTGTGATCAAGGCCCTGAAAAAGTAAGCTGTTGGTAAAGCCAGTAGCTGAGGGACATACGCATTCGGGTTGAATCTGGCTATTTCAGATTCAGCCTGAGCGGAGACGAGTAAGAAAAATACAGACTTCGCGGGGGCGCAGGCGGTGCCTCTGGGGCTGTGCTGGAATGGAGCGCCGTCTGTATCAGAGCCCACCCACACTGAGCCTAGCCCTGCATCTTCTCCTAGCAGGCGCGGTATGATGTTTAGCAATGCCCAGTGGCCCCCTTTTTCCTACCCTAGAGCAACTCTATGGCCCCCTGACTCCACTTGATTCAGGGATGCAAAGCCGCGTATACACTGACGCGGCGGGCCAACTGGTCGTCAAAGTGTACCGTGACCAACTGGGCGAGCACCGCATAGAAGCCGCTAACATGCGGCGCGCGGGGATGGCTCAGTGGGTAATCGCTACGCACGAGGCCGACGGGGTAGAGGTACTGGTCACGCGCCGCTTTGAAGGTCATCCCCTCACCCGCCATGATGTCTGGCGGGCGTTGCCACGCATCAAACAGATTTTGGAACATCTGCACGCCGACGAGCGCGGGCTGGTCAACTTGCAGCCGCTGCGCGAACGCCTTAAGCGCTTTCGCAGTGGGCTGGCAGCCTACGCCCTGGATGACCTTTTTGAAGCGATAGAAGGGCCACTGGCGGCGGGCTATTTGGCGGCCCAAGCTTCGTTTTGTCACCTGGACTTGTGGCAGGACAATATCCTCATCGCTCCCAGTAGTGACGTGCTGATTATTGACTGGACAAAAGCTGACTGGGATGACCCCATGCGTGATCTGGCCCTGCTCAAAACAGGTACGCTTGACCTGTTACCGCGCCAGGAAAGCATAGACGCGGCCTTGCAGGTGGTTCCTGACGACCTCGCCTCGCGCCGCCGCTTTCGTGCGTACCTGGCCCACACCTATTTGCACGACATCTACTGGTTTTTGATGAATGAACCCTACGAATTTGACCATCAGCTAGAGGTCAAAAGTCGCCGCGCACGTCACGCCCTGGCGCATTTGGAGGAAGCGGGCAAAAGCTAGAAGGTGAAGTGGCGTCCGTGTAATACGGATTCCGTTTAGTTCGTTGTACTCTGATTGCCCTAGTTGCCTGCCCTATGGCAAACTAAGAAGATATACCTATAGCTAATTTTCCGTAATGCTTATAATACACTCAGCGCCTCAAGTGTCTCTCAGCGGTCGTAGTTGATACTTCCCTTTGCCACCAAGCTTAGCGTTACCTGGCGGGTGCTGCCTTGGTGGTTGATCTCCAGCGTCACCAAGTCGCCTACCTGGCGGCGGCGGATTTCAAAAATCACGTCGTTGGCGTGGGGGGTATGAATCCCGTTGACGGCGGTAATCACGTCGCCCAGACTGGTTCGTTGGCCCTGCTCATCGTAGTGGGCGGGTTGTAAGCCGGCTTGGGCCGCCGGGCTGCCAGAAACCACCTGCCCTATCACGGCGCCTGCTGGCTCCTGGCTGGCGCTCTGGTCGCTGTCAAAGGCTAGACCCACTGCAGGCACATCTTTTTTGCGCCCCGCGAGCAGGTCGGCGATCAGCGGGCTATTTTGGTTCACGGCTACAGCGTAGGAGGTCACTGTCTGTCCTTGTTCATTTATGCGGATATAACTGACAATGCCTATCACCTCTCCCTGAGCGTTGATGATCGGCCCGCCTGAGTCACCTGGGGCGAGCGGCGCATTCATCTCAAGCGTGTTTTGCGGAAAGTCAGCCTGGCGCGCTTTGGCGCCTAGCCGCAGCAGCCTGCCTGTACGCGCCTGCAAAAAGTCGTGGCCGCTGTTGCCAATGGCAAGCACCTGTTCGCCCACCTTGGCCTCACGTGCTGACAGCGGCAGACTCGTCAGGCCGTGTGCCGTGGTGGTCAGCAGGGCAATGTCAGCAGCGTTGTCAAAAGCCACCACTTTGGCATCAAATACCGCGCCCGACAAGGTTTTTATTTTCAGTATCTGTGCGCCGTCTACCACATGGTAGGCCGTGAGTATTCTGTCACCTGCAATCACTACGCCCGTACCAATGCCGTAGCGCACATAGTCGCCCCGTGCCTTGCCCATCTGCTGTACCACCACAGTAGCAGGGCGGCTTTGCAAAAATAGTTGGCGGGTTTGGGGACTGAGCGGGTCGCGCAGCGCAGGGGCCGAGGTGCTGGGAGAAAACTCTGCGGGTAAGCGCGTTTGCGGCAAAAAATAGGCCGCGCTGGCGAGCAACAGCAGCACGGCGGGCCAGGGAGAAAACTTCACGCCTGATACTGTAATGCTTCTATGGGCCTGTTTTTGTAACGTGTCTTGGGGTCAGCCGGCAAATGTTATACCGGCAAATGTTATACAGGTGCCGCTCCATTCCAGCGCCGCTCTATTCCAGTCCTGCTCCATTCCAACACAGTGAGCAAAGTACCGACTGTGCGTCCATACCGCAACATCCGTTGGGCGTGGATGCGCGTTGCCCTTTGGCACGCCCTGTGCTGGTATCTGGCCGCTGGGCCGTTCACGACTTTATTTGAAGTAAGTACAACGCCCGTGTCAGAAGTTTGTAGCGCCGCCATACCCTATACTGGGGTATGTTTAAACTCTTTCGGAATTCTTCCTCTACGGCTCAGGAGAATGAGATTGCTCAGAAGGCCGACGCTCCATTGCTGGTCACGGCTCCTGAGACGACGAGCGTGGACACCGACAAGATGGTGAGCGAGCTTTTGGCTCAAGACAACTTGCAAAGCCTGCTTGAAAATTCCCTGGTGCAGCTTTCTAATGCGCTGGGCAATAACCTTAAGGGCTACGCTGTGATGCGCCGCGAGCAAGACAAGATTGCCGCCACACTGCAATACCCCCAAAGTCTCATTGGGCTTGCCCTCAAAGGGCCCTGGGCTGAGGCGCGCCCACGTCTGGTTACGGCGGGGGGCAGTGAACTTGTGCCGCTCAACACCGAAGAAACCCAGGACGTATTGACACAGGCGGGCTTGCAAGAAGCTACCGCGTCGCTGGTTTTGCCCATGAGCGACAGGGGCCGGCGCCTCGGCGTACTGGTGATAGACCGCGTGGGTGGTAGCTTTAATCAAGCTGATCAGGAGCGTGCCCAGCGCATCACGGCGCTGGTCGCTCCCCTGGTAGCTCTTATGGATAACCGCGACGAAGCGTACAACGTGGCGCAGTCTATCTCTACTTCGGTGATACAGGCTATAGAAAGCCTGGATTTTGACTCGGTGGGCCACGCTGAAGCGGTCAACCAGCTGGCGCTGCAAATAGGTCGTGTGGTGGGGCTGAGTGACCGTGAGCTGGAAGAACTGGGTTACGCCGCCACGCTGCACGACATTGGCAAGATCCTGGGCGAGGAGGGCCACGCGCAGATAGGCGCTAATCTGCTGCACGGCCTGACCAACTTGTCGGCGGTGCAGCTCGCCATTCGCCATCACCACGAGCGCTGGGACGGACAAGGCACACCTGACCAACTGGTCGGCGCGGACATTCCGCTGTATGCCCGCATTATCACCGTTGCCAACGCGTATGTGCATGTACATGACATGAGCGTTATGCGCGAGCAGTCGGGCAAAGCCCTTGATCCCAGTATGGTCGCTGCCCTAGAAAAACTGGAGCATGCGGGCCGATTGCCAGTTCCTAAAAGCTGAACGCGGGGCGTAAAAAAGCGCGGTGCTTAAGCCGCGCTTTTGCCATACCAGCACCACAAAGTACCGACGAGCCATTTCGTTTACCTGAAGCAGACACTACACGCTGCTTCCTTTGCTGCCTGCTAAAGACACGCGCTGCCTGACCTGGCAGAGACAACAGGCCTCATCGCCTAGCTCAGCGTTTAGCCGCTCTGTTGGCCTCAGCGTCTATAGACCTTGTGTGCTAGGCCGTGTGTGCTGGGGTTTGATCTACACACAATACTCACTTGAGTACAGTGGTAAGCCTGCCCTAGGCGCGGTATGGTAAGGGTATGAATGCCGCTTTAAGTGCTGTAGATCCTGTTGCCCAAGCACAAGTGACGCTGGTAAAGCACCCGCTGCTGCAACATAAGCTCTCACTGATGCGCGACGCGCGCACGGGTGTCAAGGAATTTCGTGAGCTGGCGGGTGAGGTCAGTTTGCTGCTCGCCTACGAAGCCATGCGCGACCTAGAAACCGACTTGGTGGGCTTTGACACGCCTATTGAACACGGCGAATTTCCCATGCTCAGCGGCAAAAAGCTGGCGTTGGTGGCGATTTTGCGTGCGGGTTTGGTGATGACAGAAGCGGTGGTAGACCTGGTGCCTGCCGCCAAAGTGGGGCACATTGGGCTGTACCGCGACCCCCAAACCCTTAAGCCTGTGGCGTATTATGCCAAGCTGCCGCAGGACATCGCAGGCCGCCGTGTGTTTCTCACCGACCCCATGCTGGCAACGGGCGGCTCGGCGGTGGCTGCTATACAAACCCTTAAGGACGCGGGCGCGCAGAGCATCAAGCTGATGTGCATTCTGGTGGTTCCTGAGGGCGTGGCCGCTGTGCATGCGGCCCACCCCGATGTGGATATTATCGCCGCAGCCATAGATAAAGGCCTGAACGATCACGGGTACATTGTGCCCGGACTGGGCGATGCGGGAGACCGCATTTACGGCACCAAATAAAGGAGCAGGCGTTGGGGTTGATGAGCCAAAAGGTAGGTATAAAAGTCACCAGTCACCGAATATCAGTTGTTATACGGACTGCGCTCCATTTCAGCACACTTAGAAAGGCGCCGCCTACGCGTTCATATCACGCAGTCCGTAGTATTTAATCCTTATACTGCTCTTTTAAGCCTGTCCCTTACCCCCCCCGGCCCCTCTCTACAGGAAGCAAGTATGAATGAACTGACAACCTTGGCCCAGCAGCTTGGCATTGCCGACCTCTTTGGGCGCGGCTTTTGGGCAGTGATCCTTACCTTTTTGACGGCGGCGGTGTTTACCTGGCGCTTTATTCCCAGCGTGCGGGCCTTTGCGCTAGAAAAAGGCTGGGCCGACCAACCCAATGAGCGCCGCCTCAACACTGTGCCGCTGCCCAATGCGGGTGGCCTGGCGATATTCGCGGGGTTTATTGTCAGCATTGTGGTGGGCTGGGCGCTGCGTCCTATCGTTATTGAGGCGGTACAGATACAGGTGCTTGCTATTTTGCTGGGCGCTACGCTGCTGGTGCTGGTGGGCTTTATCGACGACCAATTTGGGCTTACGCCACTCTTCCGGCTGGTGGTACAGGTGCTTGCCGCTGCGCTGCTGATTGTCAACGGGCTGCACATTGATTTTAATGCCATTCCTTTTTTGCCGCAGTTGCCACACGAAGTTGCTGCGCCGCTGAGCATTTTCCTCACCGTGCTGTGGGTGGTGGGCCTGACCAACGCCATGAACCTGCTTGACGGGGTAGACGGTGTAGTGGGGGGCGTGGCGTTTATTTGCAGCATGGTGTTGCTGGCTACGGCGGCCCAGTTTGCTGACCGCGCCGCCGCCGTGATTTTGTTAGCGGGGCTGGCGGGCGCGGCGCTGGGGTACTTGCGCCACAACTTTAACCCCAGCCGCATTATCATGGGTGACGCAGGCTCTACGCTGTTTGGCTACACCCTCGCCGCCGTAAGCCTGCTGGGAACCCTGAAAATCAGTGCGGGGGCCAGTTTGCTGGTGCCGCTGCTGATTATGGCCCTGCCTATTTTGGATACTACACAGGTAGTGATAGGCCGCCTGGCACGCGGCATTCGCAACCCGCTGGCACACCCTGACAAGACCCACTTGCATCACCGCGTGCTGCGCCGCACAGGCAATGCCCGCCGCACCGCCGTTGTGCTGTGGGCGGCGGCGTTGGTGTGCGGCATGCTGGGCATGCTGGCCCAGGGTGTACCGCTGCTGACCATAGTGGTCACAGCGCTGTTTGCGCTGCTGTGCCTGAGCTTTGTCATTCGCCGCCGCATCCGTGCACAGGGGCTAGAGCAGGCGGAAGAGGCGCGGCATTTAAATTGAAATTGGGTATAATACGGACTTCCGCTAAATTCCACCACAGTCGGAAAAGCGCCGCCTGCGGCTCCATACCGCGCAGTCTGTATGCTGTTCTCACTCGCATCCGCTCGGATTGATTCGGAAGTACGCTAAATCAATCGGAATCCGTATAAGTGTGTGAGTGGGTGAGGCTTGATGGTCAACGTTGTCATGTCTCAGTGCTTTTCTCTATCACCTATTACAGCTACCCACCTTGTCTCCGCATGTCTACCTTATGAGGAAGCCCAATTATGACTGATAAACGCATTGTTCTGGCCTTTGGTACTCGCCCCGAAGCCACCAAAATGGCCCCCGTGTACCGTGCTTTGCAGCAGCAATCAGGCCTGCAACCGCTGATTTTGTCTACAGGACAGCAGCGCCAGCAGCTTGACGGAGCGCTGGCGGCTTTTAACCTGACCCCCGACCAAGACTTGCAGGTGATGACTGATCGCCAAACCCTGGCGGACCTCACCGGGCGCATTGTGCCGCTGGCAGGCCGCAAACTGCGCGATATGCAGGCGGATATGTTGCTGGTACACGGCGACACCTCTACTACCTTTTGCGTGGCCCTCAGCGCCTTTTATGAGGGTATTGCGGTGGGCCATGTAGAGGCGGGGCTTCGCAGCGGTAACCTCAAAGAACCCTTTCCAGAAGAAGCCAATCGCCGCCTGACAGGTGTGCTCAGTACCCTGGACTTTGCGCCTACTCAGGGGGCCGCCGACAACCTGCGGCGCGAAGGTAAGTCAGACGCGGGCATTTTTGTCACGGGTCAAACAGCGGTAGACGCGGTGCGCATGATCGCCGGACAAGCTCCGCTGCGTCCCGCATGGCAACGCCGCCTAGATGCGGGGCAGCAGTTGGTCACCATTACCATGCACCGCCGCGAGAACCTGCCTTTTATGCCCAGTATGGCCCTCGCCCTGGCAGAGGTGGCCGCCGCGCACCCAGAGTTACACTTTGTGTACCCCGTTCACCTCAACCCTGCTGTACAAGAAGCGGTGCGGCCTGCGCTGGGCAGCCTGAGCAATGTAGAGCTGATAGACCCGCTTGATTACACCGAAATGGCCCCGCTGATGGCGGCTTCGGTGCTGCTGGCGACCGATTCGGGCGGACTGCAAGAAGAAGGTGCGGCGTTGGGCGTGCCTGTCGCTGTGCTGCGCAACGTCACCGAGCGCCCAGAAGGCGTGGCAGCGGGTGTGCTAAAGCTGGCAGGCAACGACCCTGAGCAGTTGCGCCGCGTGCTGCTAGAGTTGCTGGCTAGCCCCGCCGCGCTCACCCAGATGCGTGAAGCCCGCAACCCCTACGGTGACGGCCAAGCTGCTGGGCGCATTGCCCAGGCGGTGGCGTGGCACTTTGGGCTGGCTGAGCGGCCACCACACTGGGTCATGGCGGCGGAATAGGCGCAAAGCATACGGACTGCGCTTTTATACCGCGCAACCTGTATCTTTTCCACTCGCCTCTGTCCTCATTCAATCAGGGCGTTTTTGATTGACGTTTGCGCTTTGGTGTCGGTGGCGTTGCAGCGCCCCAGGCTTGCAACTGCTCGGCACTGAGCCCCAGGCGGAGCAGCGTGGCGCTGTCTTGCGCTGAGAGGGGTGTCTGAGCTAGCAAGTCGGGGCGGCGAGCCAGCGTGCGCTCTAGGGCTTGGTCGCGCCGCCAGCGGTCAATGGCAGCGTGGTTGCCGCTCAGAAGCACCTCTGGCACCGCCTGGCCTTGCCACTGCGCGGGGCGGGTGTATTCGGGGTAATCGAGCAGCCCACTGGAAAAGCTGTCCTGTCGGTGGCTTTCCTCGTCGCCCAGCACGCCAGGGCGCAGCCTTGCTACCGCTTCGAGGATGCAGGCCGCTGCCGCTTCGCCGCCCATCATCACAAAGTCGCCGATGCTCAGCTCGCGGGTTATCAGCTGCTCGGTGCGGGCATCAAAGCCTTCGTAGCGCCCGCACAGCAGGGTCAGGTGGTTTTTTTGGGCCAGTGTCTCGGCGGTCTTTTGGTCAAAGGTAGGGCCAGCGGGGGTGAGCAAAATCACCTCGTCAGGGGGGCCGTGCCGGGTGTGCAAGTCTGCCAGGGCGCGCTCTACCACATCCACTCGAATCACCATGCCTGCGCCGCCGCCGTAGGGCGGTTCATCGACTTTGTGGTGCTTGTTTCCCGCATAGGCCCGCAGGTCGTACAGGAAGCACTCTAGCAGCCCCTTTTGCGCGGCCTTGCCCAGCAGGGCTTCCTGAGTAAAGGGACGCAGCAGTTCGGGAAAGAGGGTGAGGATACTAAAGCGCAGCGGCGCAGCAGGGTCAAGTGTCATTGTTTCACCGGTATTCATGTACGGGTACTCATCTACCGCCATCGTATTGATCATGCTCGGTACTACTCGCAGCTTCACTCATCAGGCCCTGGGGTGCCTCTGCACTCAGCACGATGGCGACTTTGCGCCGCACCTGCACATAGGGCGCTTGCAGTGGAATCAGTCCTTCTTGCCCGGTATCTGAACGCACCACCAGCACGTCCTGATGGCCCATATCCAGCACCTCGGTCACCTCGCCCAGCACCGCGCCGCCCTCATCTTGCACCCGCAGGCCGCGCAGTTCGTGGTAGTAGTATTCGCCTTCGGGCAGGGGGGGCAGCTCTTGGTCGTGGGCGTAGACATGTTTGCCGTGCAGCGCCGCCGCCATTTCGCGGTCAGTAATGCCCCCCAGCGTCAGCACTACACCTGCTCCGTGCTGCTCAAAGCGTTGCAGGCGCAGCCAGCCCAGGCCCTCTACATACAGTCGCCGCAGCGCCCTGAGTTGGTTGGGGTCGCCTATCACATACAGCTTTAAGGCGCCCTGTATGCCGTGCGGCCCCAGCAGATGGCCCACACGTGTTAGGTCAACAGGTAAGGACGGAGAGGGCTTGGTCATGTGCGGGGCGCGTGGAGGTCAACGCTAAAGTTCTGTCCCGGATCGGCGGCGCGTACCAGCATACGTATGGCGTTGATGACGCGGCCCTGGCGACCTATGACGCGGCCTTCTTCGCCAGGCGCAACGTGCAGGGTGATGGCGTGGCCCCGCGTGTCGGCATATACGGCGCTGGGGTCATTAACTATGCTCTGGGTTAGGTAAAGGGCCATTTGGGAGGCCTGTTCGCTGGAAATCATGGCAGCAGTGTAATACACGCAGGGTAACAAGAAGGTTACACGGCGAGTGCTTGTCATACGGATTCCGGTGCAATCAGGTCGTTTCTGCCTTGATGAGGGCGGGTGCGAGTAGGAAAAGATACGGGTTGCGCGGTATAGCAGCGGTATGTAAGGACAGTCGGTGCTGGCCTTACTGTGCTTTCCTGAATGTGGTGGAATTAAACGGAATCCGGATAAGGCAGCAAAGACCTGAGCCTTACCCGGCCCATATAAGCCCACAGCCCCACAAAAAAAAGCCGCCTTCTCACGCAGAGAAAGCAGCCTGCTAGGGTGAAATATTTAGAACTTAACGCCCTGCGACTTGAGGATACGGCGGGCGGTGTTGGTGGCCTGCGCACCCTGGGCGAGCCACAACTGGGCGCGCTCTACGTCTACCTTGACATAGTTTTCGCTGGTCTTGCGGGGGTCATAGTGACCCAGATTCTCAATGTAACCACCGTCGCGGGGGCGGCGGGCATCGGCAACAACGATGCGGTAGTGGGGGTTATGGGCCGAACCAAAGCGTGACAGACGGATTTTGACCATGTGAATAACTTCCTTTTGCTCAGTGATGAGAGGCTTACTTGCGGTAAAGATCTTGCTCTTGGATTGTGAGGGTTTTGCTTCCGCTAGGAATACCGCGGGCCACTTCTGTGGCGGCGATTACGTTTACCAGCAGCCAGCCTAAACGTACCGCAGAAGAGTATCAGATAAGGCGGGTTGGGAGCAAGAGGTGGGTGGGGAAAGATACGGGTTCCCTGGTATAAAAGCGCAGTCCGTAGTAAACCAGGCCTACAACAAGGCTGAGGTACTTGCGTACTTTTGCTCAACACGGCTCACTGGTTTGTGGTAACTGGTGTGTACGAGCTTACTAAAAACTAGGTGGCACAGGCGTGCGCCCGCTGCCTGACACGCGGTTGACCTGAAACGCCATGTGGTCTTCGCCGAAGATGGGTGAGCCGCCGATGTTGCCCAGTGCTGTGCCCTGGATGACGCGCTGGCCTACGGCGACGCTGGTATTAGACAGGCCCAGATAGGCGGTGATCAGCTGCCCGTGGTCTATCAGCACCACCCAGCCCAGGCTGGCGTAGTTGGTGACTGCCAGCACGTTGCCTCCCAGCGCCGCGACCGCCACACCGCTACCTTGCAGCACTGTCCAGGGCGAAACGTCTGAAAAGGACTGCGTCACCGTGCCGCCTGGTAGTGGAAACCCCAGTGGGCCACTGGCGGAGGGCAGCGGGGCCAGCTCGATGAGAGACTGGCGCTGCTCGTGTTCCAGCTGGTTTTGCCGCGTCTGAAGTTGTGCACGTTCGCGCGCAATAGTGGCAGCACGCTCGCTGCGGGCACGTGCCAGTGCCTGGGCGCGGGCAAGGGCCGCTGCCTGCGCCTGTGCTCTGGCACGGCTCTGAGCTAGAGCACGGGCCTCAGCCAGTGCACGGGCTTTGGCCTCGGCCTGGGCACGGCGCAGGGCGGCAAGTCGGGCGGCTTCTTTGCGGGCGCGTTCCTGGGCTTCGCGTAGGCGGCGCAGTTCTTCGGCGCGGCGCACCCGCTCGGCCTCAATGCGGCGGCGGCGCTCCCGCTCTACCGCGTTGCGCTCATCAATCAGTTGACCGATGGTCTGGTTGATATTTTGGGCATTTAGTTCTTGCTGGGCCCGGGTTTGCAAGGCGAGGGCCTGTTTGCCCGCCTGTGTTTGCCGCAAGTGGCTGATGACGGTTTGTTGTTCGGTCTGGGCTGCGTGCAGGCGCTTGAGCTCGCTTTGCTGCTGGCGTACCAGGGCTTGCAATTTTTCACTTTGGCGCTGCTGTTTTTGGCGCTGGGTTTCTAAGTCCTGACGTTGCAAGCGCAGCTGCTCTACCACGGCCACGTTGTGCTCGCCACCGATGTTGGCGTAGCGCGTCCTGATCATCAGGTCAGACAGGCTGCTGGCCTGGTTGATCACCTCTAGGTACTGACCGCTGCGCTGGCGGTACAGGCTTTGCAGCATCTGGCGTACGTCTTCTTCTAACCGCTTCACCTGGCCCGACATCACATTCAGCTGTAGGGTGGTGTCTTGCAAGTCACTTTTGGCTTGTGCCACCTGGGTGCTGAGCTGCTGCTGGCGGTTTTGGCCCTGAGCAATCTGCTCGCTGAGGCTGTCTAGCTCGTCTAGCGCCACCTTTTGCTGAGTGCCGAGGGCTGCCAAAGCCGCTTGTAGGCTCATCAGCTTTTGCTTTTGCGCTGCGCTCAGCTGCTTTTGTGCCTGCAACCGCTGCTGCAAAGCCTGTAACCGCTTGCTGGTACTGGGCAGTTTGAGGTGATAGGGGTCGGCTTTTTGTGGCAAAACCTGCTTGGGCGGCGGGGTCGGGGTTGTCCTGCTTTTGGCCTGCCCCGAGCTGGGCGCTTTAGGCTGCACGGGTTTGGTAGCTGATGGTTGGGGGGCTTTTTGTGCTGGTGTGGTCGTGTTCTGGCTCGCCTGTGCCGCTGATTTTGCCGCTGACTGTGTTTGTGATTTTCCTGCTGACTGTGATTGGGCGAGCACAAGTGGGCCGAGCGCCACTAGCCCTGCCAGCAAGTTCAACACCAAAAAGGTGAAGCGGGGGCGCACGGTCTACTCCAGTTCCCGCAGGTAGCGCTGCGTGGCAAAAAGGCTACCCAGTAGTCCCACCAGGGCGCCCAGCAGCAGCAAGCCCAGCAGTACAGGCGAGATGGTCGCTAGGTCGGTGATGGTCGGCAGCAGCGGTACCAGTAGGTCGACTTGCCTTGCCAGGTACAGGTAGGCAGGAGCCAGCAGGCCAGAGGCGAGCAGCCCCGCCAGCAGGCCCAGCAGCACCCCTTCGATCAGGTGGGGGGTGCGAATAAAGCCCGGGGTAGCGCCCAGCAGCCGCATCACGCTGATTTCATGGCGGCGGGCATAAATCGCTACGCGTACCGCATTGAGGATATTAAAGAGCGTGCCTATCAGCAGCAAGGCCACCAGGCCGTAGCCGCCGGTACGAATGGTGCTCAGCGTTTTAACAGTCTGGTCAACGTAGCCCGCACCGTATTCCACGTCCTCTACGCCCTTCATCTGGCCTACCAGTCCGGCAACTTCGCGCGAGTCTTCTACGTGGGCCACTTTGAGGCGCAGTGTGGCGGGAAAGGGGTTACCGGTTAACTCTACTGCGTCTTTGGTGTAAGGGTAGTCGCGCTGCATTTCGCTCAGCACTTCCTCTTTGCTGACCAGCCGCACATCAGTTACGGGTGACAGGTTGCGCACCTGCTTTGCCAGAGCCTTGCCGTCAGCGCCGTCACTCAAAAAGGCAGCGATTTCTACCTGCGACTCTAATTGCGAGAGCGTGCGGTCTACATTAAAGGTGAGCAGCACAACAAAGCCCAGGATCAGCAGCGTGAGGGTCATGGTGATAAAGGTAGAGAGCGTGGCTGTAGCGTTGCCGCGCATCTGCGCCAGAGATTCACGCAGGTGATAGTTCATAGCTGGTAGCCCCCATGCGGGTCGTCGCGTACCAGTCGGCCCTGCCTGAGGGTGATGGTGCGGTGGCGGTAGCTTTCTACCAGTTCGCGGGCGTGGGTGGCGACCAGCACGGTGGTGCCGCGCAGATTGACATGTTGCAGTACCTTAACCACCTCGCGGCTGTTTTCGGGGTCAAGGTTGCCGGTGGGTTCGTCTGCCAGCAGCAGCAGCGGCTCGCCCACAATGGCGCGGGCAATAGCGACGCGCTGCTGCTCACCTTGGGACAGTTGCAGGGGCCAGGCCGTTCTTTTGTCTTCTACCCCCACAGTGCGAAGCGCCCCCAGCACCCGCGTTTGCCATTCGCGCTGTGGCACGCCAGTGACGCGCAGGGCAAAGGCCACGTTGTCAAACACATTCAGGTGTGGCAGCAAGCGGTTATCCTGAAACACCATGCCGATTTGCCGCCGCAGCCCCGCCGTCGCCGCTCCCCGGTAGCGCGAGAGTGGTACCCCGCCGACCAACACCTCGCCCTGGGTGGGCAGATGGCGCTTGATGATGAGGTTCATAAAGCTGCTTTTTCCTGCCCCACTTTGACCCACCAAATAGACAAACTCACCCTTGCCAATAAAGAGCTGGATATTGCTCAGTGCGGCGGCGTGACCTGGATAGTCCAGGTTGACATTACGAAACTCAATCATGACCACCTAGCAGCATAGCAAGTGCGGAGGCGCTGTGCGTGTGCTGCTGTCATCTAAGCAGACAAATGTAAAAATGCTGACTCAGCACTACCGGCTCAGTAATGGTAGCTCAGTCATGTTAGTTCTCAAGTCTGGCGCTCAAGTCTAAATAGAATACGAATTCCGACTTGAACCTTGTCAAACACGCGGTGAGATCAGGTAAGCACAAGCAGCAACAAATACAGACTGCGCGGTAGGCAAGCGCGTCCTGTATCAGAGCCTCACCTTGCCCTAAACCCCCATCACCTCGCATTAATGTGGGGCCGCTATGCTACGTGCTATGACCCAAGACCCTCAACCCACCAAGCAGCCCGCGCCGCGCAGCCCGCGTGCTAAAGCCAAAGCCAGCAAACCCATGTGGCTGGCAGCGGCCTTGGTAGCTACAGCCGCTGTGGGCTATGCCCAATTTAGCAGTTATTCTGAGAGCAGTATTGTCAAAAACCCTACAGGCCAGAGCTTTTTGCAGACATTTAGTGCGCTTCACAGCCTCTATCTCAAGCCCGTGGACGACACCAAGCTGCTTGAGGGGGCTATTAACGGCATGATTGGCTCGCTTGATGACCAGTTTACCTACTACGAGCCGCCCGAAAACAATGCCACCGACCAGGAAAACCTGAAGGGAGAATTCTACGGCATTGGTGTTCAACTGACCGCAGCGGCTCCTGACGGCAAGGGCGGCAAGGTTGACCAAGTGTATAAGTCGGGCGCAGCGGCGCAGGCGGGCGTGCAGGTGGGCGATATCTTTGCCAAAATTGGCGACAAAGACGTTCGCACAGCTACCCTGGACGAGATTGTGCGCCAGGTGCGCGGTGTCAAAGGCAGCAAAGTCACCGTCACCTTTGTCCGTAACAACGCGCCCTACACCGTAGTGATGGAGCGCCAGCCAGTTACTATTGTCAGCGTTGAGCAGAGCATCTTGCCAGGCAACGTGGGTTACATTGCCCTCAACACCTTTTACAATGAAAAAGTAGCTGATCAGTTTGCGGCGGCTGTAAAAAACATGGAGCAAAAAGGCGTGAAAAAACTGATTGTTGACCTGCGCGACAACGGCGGGGGCCTTTTGGATGCGGGTGTGTTTGTGGCGGATCAGTTTTTGAGCAGCGGGCCGATTGTGTCACTGCGTGACCGTAACGGAAAAGTGACCGAGGTAGACAGGGCCGAAAAAGAGGACAGTGACTACACCGGTAAACTGGTGGTGCTGATCAACAAAAACAGCGCCTCAGCCAGCGAAATTGTGGCGGGGGCTTTGCAAGATACGGGGCGGGCCACCATCATCGGTGAAACCAGCTTTGGCAAGGGCGTGGCCCAGCGCCCCATCTCTACTGTAGATGGTGGGCGCGTAGCGATTGTCAATAGCGAGTGGCTGACCCCCAAAGGCCGCCAGATTCACAAAAAAGGCATCACCCCCGATATCAAGGTAGAGGACACCCGCAGGCCCATACCGCTCAACTTTATCGGCAGCGGCGTTAAACCTGGCACCAAACTCACCATGACCGTAGAGGGCAAGCCTGTGACCGTGACCGCCGACAAAGATGGTAAGTTCACCTACATCGGCACAGTCGCCCGTCCAATTTCCTCAGCGGAGCGGGGCCAAGCATCAGTAGACCTGAAAGCTGATGCCCAGCTGCGCGCCGCGCTGACTAAGCTGAAGTAGGCCAGGCGGTCGCTGTAAGCCTGTACACATAGGGTGTGCCGTCACTGGTACACCTGTAATACGGACTGCGCTCCATTCCACCACAGTCGGAAAAGCGCCGCCTGCGGCTCCATACCGCGCAGTCCGTATGCTGTTCCCACTCGCATCCGCTCGGATTGATTCGGAAGTACACCAAATCAATCGGAATCCGTATAATGGCACACGTTTACTGGCCAATCGTTGCATAGTTGCTGGTACAGCGATGCGAAAAGAAAGAGGCGAAAAGAAAGAAAGGTCAAGCGCCGTCTGCCTGGCTCTGAATCTGGCTGACTCTGATCTCCAGTCTCTGATCTTTGGGCCAGGCAGTTGTTCTTGCTGACGGTGCAAGGTGTCTTTATCCCTTTGATGCAGATTCTGTCTTGAACCTTAGTAACAACGCTTATTAACAATGCGGTGCAAGCAGACCAGTAGGCGTAGGAAAAGGTAAGCGTTTCCTAGTGGCGCAGGCGGTGCTTTCCCGACTGTGCTGGAATGGAGTGTGCTGGAATGGAGCACAGTCCCCCTAAGGACACAGTCTCCCTAAGGAGTGCGCGGTGTCAGCGTCGCTCTGGCGGCGCACCCTCTGACATTGCACCCCTCTTTTGCCGTACACTGATCCAACGTGAGCGCTGTTATTCATTTGCAAGCCTTAGGGCTAACCGAGTACGAGGCCAGGGCCTACACCGCTTTACTGGCGCTGGGGCGGGCCGTACCTGCGCGGGTGGCGCGGCAAGCGGGCATACCGCGCCCTAAGATCTACGAAACACTTGAGCGGCTCGAAGGGCGCGGCCTGTCGGCGCGGGTAGGCCAAACCCCGCTGGAGTACGCGCCTTTGTCGGCCCGTGAGTACCTGGCACGAGCACGCCGCTCCTTTGATGACCGCCTAGAGGTGCTTGACCGCGACCTCTCACGCCTGACCCCCGACCCTGCGCCCGAAGCGGTCTATCATCTGCACGGCGAAGCGGCGATACGCGCCATGTGCGAAGATCTAACCCTCAATGCCCGCACTCAAGTCGTTATGGCGGGCGATAAGGTCCTGGCAGAGCACCTAGAAAAGTTGACCCCACGCGGCGTCAAGGTGATTTACAGCGGCCTAGCAGAGTTGCCGAGCATCGCTGCCGAGGGGCAACAGGCTTTTTTACTCACCCGTGACAGTGAGGCCGCCGTCATCGCTCACTTTATTTCCGGTAGTGAAGGAGACCAGGCGCACGGCGTACACACCCATAACCCGATGATTATTCACCTGATAGAAGGTTATGTAAAATTAGCGCAGCTGCGCCAGCAGGCGGGGTAGAGGGTACTTATACAGATTGCGGTTGCATCTGGTTATTTCAGATTCAACGAGGGCGGATGCGAGCAGGAGCAAGTACAGACTCCCTGGCATAGAAGCGCCGTTCGTATCAGGGCTTCAGGCCACCTTTGAGGGAAGAGCGTTAATGGTTGCTGCTGACGCCTTCTAGCCTGTTGAGCAGCTGCAAAAAGGCCTGTGCGGTGACTTGTACGTCGCCAAAGCTGCGGTGCCGGCTCCCGTCAGCAAAGCTAAGACCTAGGCGCTGTGACAGGGCGTCAAGGTTGTGCGCTCTTTCGCGGGGAAAGGCGCGGCGCGAGAGCTGTACAGTGCAAAGCTGCTGCGGCGGCGCCCACCTTAGACCCTGCCGAGCTGCAGCCACCCGCACAAATCCTGAGTCAAAGGTAACGTTGTGTGCCACCACGCTAGCCCCACCTACAAAGTCCAAAAATGTGGGAAGCACCTCAGGTATGGTGGGGGCCGAGCACACCATCGCGTCGGTGATGCCGTGTACTTTGGTGGCGTACCAGGGGATAGATATGGCCCCGCCCTGTGCATTCAGCGGCCTGACCAGGCTCTCGAACCGCTGGTTTTCATAGATAACCCCGTCAATAATTCGCAGTGCGCCAATTTCTACGATGGCATCTTTTTCAGGGCTGAGCCCGGTGGTTTCCAGGTCAAAAACAACAAATTCACCTTGCATTATGAAGTAGCTTATAACAACTGTTGAGGCAGCACTGGTAATCGACAACACTGGTAATGGAAAACACTGATAGCGCGCAAGCTGTGAAGTAGGGCTTCTGGTGTCTCTGCTGTGTTCCTTTCACAGATGACCGTCAACCTTTTGCCTCTACCTGGCTTTGGTCAGTATCAGGCTTCTTGGTGGGCAGACTTAGCAGCAGTGCCGCGCCAACCACCAACCCCGCACCGACGAGGGCCAAAGCCGAGAGGCGCTCGCCAAAGATGAGGGCCGCGAGTAGGGCCGCGACTACAGGTTCTAGGCTGGCAATGACACTGGCGCGGGTGGGGTTGAGGCGCTGCAACCCCGCGCTGTACAAGCTGTAGGCCACAAAGGTACACAGCACCGACATGATGCCCAGGTTGCCCCAGGCCAGTGGCATTTTGTGGTGAAACTGCACAAAAGGCAGCAGCATCAGTGCGCCTACGGGTAGGGCGACAGCATACAGGGCCTGCGGGTTGTAGCGCCCAAAAAAGGCGCGCCCATACAAAAAATACAGGCTATAGGTCAAGCCAGCGGTCAGACCCCAGGCCAGCGACAGGGCATTGACATGCACGCCAGAGCCACCGCCCGCAAAGGAAATTAGCCCTATACCGCTTAGGGTCAGGGCCAGCCCCAGTACCTCGCGCAAGCCCAGTTTTTCGTGCCACAATAGCCAACTTCCCAGCGCCACAAAGACGGGTGCGGTGTAAAGCAGCACGGCAGCCAGACTGGCCCCTCCACTGCGCACAGCAAGTTGGTAACTGCCGTAAAACAGGCTCACGCCGCACACGCCAAAGATGACGGTATACACCAGGTCGCGTCCGCGTGGCAGCACACTACGGCTTGCGTGGGCACTGAGGTAAAAGCATAGGCCGCCCAGCAGTGCCCGCCAAAAGGCAACTTCAAGCGGCAGCAGACCACTGTGTTGCAAAAATTTGCTAAAAATGCCGATGGTGCCCCACAAAAAGGCCGCGAGCATCACCAATAAGGTGGGTATGGCGGCAGAGGACATAGAGGGGTCAGACTGTTGACCTCCGGTTGTGGGGGATACAGACACGCTAGGGCCGCCGCCAGACGATAATCGCCAGTCCAGTGGTGAGCAGCAAGCAGGCGAACGCCCCCGCCAGCAAAAAGAGCGACCGGTAGTCTTTGACTTGGCCTACAGGGGGCAATACGCCGCTGAGGTACACACTGCGCTGGTCGCCGCTCAACAGCACATCCAGCGGGGCAGGGGAGCCGGCAAGCGCACTTCTGAGCGTATTCACGCTGCTGTCTCCAGACGGGGACAGTACGCCACTGGCATTCAACGGGGTGTAGGCGCTGGTCGTCACCCAATAGGCGTAGCTGTTACTGGCCGGCAAGTCAGTTTCTAGAATGATTTCGGTGCCGCGTACACTGACCTTGGGCGACATGGGCAAAAGCTGTGCGGGTTGTTGGTCGGCCTCTGCACTGCCACCTGTCGGGTTAGCTAACTGCCAGTGCTGCGCCGCAAAGCCGTTGAGGCGGTAGTGCTCCTGCCAGCCTAGTGCGCCTGGGGTGCTCAGGCGCAGGTCGTCTAGCGTACTGCGGCCTCCTGGCGCTGTTTTGATAAAAATATCCAGCGTGACCCCTGACCAGCCGCTCGCCGCTTGCCAGGGGTTGCTGATAGTGGATAAGGCCACCACCAGTTGCAACTTGCCGCCCCGGTTTTCGGCGCTTAGTGATCGAATATCCAGGGCCGTTTTTTGCAGGGCGGGAAGCGCGGGAAGCTGATAACTGCCGTCACCGCTGGCATCGCCCACAGGATCGGGGATGCTTAGGAGAAGCGGAAGGGTAGCCGTCAAAAGAAGTGCGGGTGAGAGCAACACGGTAGGGGCCAGTATAGGCTACGGAGGCCGCAGGTTGAATACGGCAAAACATACCACTAAAATTAGGAAATCACATAACAGTGAGGAAGTTTATGTCCCGTGCATTAAATTTCTAAGCATCTCAATAAGAATAAAAGCTCGATATTATCAAATTTAGGTTATCTACCCACCAAAGAGCTGCCTGCTTTATGCTCCTGTTGTCGTTAGCTTGAGCCTGAAGTTACCCTGCTTAAACTTGACATAGTGGGGGCGTTTATCCGCCCTCTTGCGACCTGATACGGGCTGCGCTTCTATATCACGGGGTATTTCTTCCTGCTTGCGCCTCTCGGCGTTCATGGGTGTTTAATACGGACTGCGCTCCATTCCACCACAGTCGGAAAAGCGCCGCCTGTGGCTCCATACCGCACAGTCCGTATGCTGTTCCCACTCGCATCCGCTTGGATTGATTCGGAAGTACGCCAAATCAATCGGAATCCGTATAACACGGTACAAGTTAGAATCCGTATGAGGGTTGAGGCTGCTCCGAATGAGTAACTGTCGGTCGCCGGCCAAGCTGCTAACATGAGTTCTACGGCTATGGTGTCTTTACTCTCACTTTTTGACCCCTCGGCGCTGGCAGGGCAGCGCCGCACGCTGCAACTGACGATAGGGCTGCTGCTCACGGCCCTGCTGATACAAACAGTTTATGTGTACTTGCTGAGCCACACCTGGGTACTGCACTGGCGCGAAATCGTGGCGCTGCTGCTGCTCCTGGCACTGGGACAGTGGCCGCGCCTGTCGCTGATGGGCTGGGGACTGGTGTGTTTGGCAGCCTTTGTGGTCGCTGCTTTTGGGGACATCACGCGGGCGCTGAACGCCAATACCTTGCCCACGGGTATGAGCCTGTGGACGCCGCTGATACTGCTAGAGTCCTTTGTGGTGCTTGGCTCAGCCTACGGGGTGGTGGTGGTGTCGGTGGTCGTGGTGGTGCTGATGCTGGCTTTTGCTCTCTCGGCGCCGTTAGAAGCCACCTTGCTGGGGGCCTGGATACAGCTTATGTTTAGCTGCGCGGCCTTTAGTGTGGTGGGTTACGGTTTTAGCCGCTTTTTGCAGCAAAGTGACCAACATATCGCCACCACCGCGCAGGCCCTCAGTCGCGCCCGCCTAGACGCGCTGACGCGGGTGCTGGGGCGCGCCGCCATAGAGTATGAACTAGAGCTGAGTTGCGAGCGCGCCGCAGAGCAAAAAATCGCCCTGAGCCTGATCGTATGCGACATAGACCACTTTAAAAAGGTAAATGACCAGCACGGACACGCCAAAGGTGACGACGTGCTGCGGGCCGTGGCCCAAAAACTACGCCATAACACCGCTACCATTGGAGCCAAAGTGGGGCGCTGGGGCGGCGAAGAATTTGTGATTTTGGTGCCGCGCTACGCCCGCAATGAAGCCATCACCCTCGCTGAGCAGATCCGCAAAGAGATTGCCAACAACCCGATGGCGGGGCTGAATATCACCCTGAGCCTGGGGGTGGCCTCGTATAGACGCGGTGAAACCTATGAGAGCCTCTTTGAGCGCGCCGACCAGGCCACCTACCGCGCCAAAGCCGCAGGCCGTAACCGCGTAGAAACGGCTGGGGGATGATGCGGGACAGGGTTAAGAACATAGGGCTTGAGGACATAGTGCCTGGGCATTGAGTACAGTCTTTTGAAGCGCAGTCGGTATTTTCCTAATCGCCTCCGCTCGGATTAAATCCAAAACTGCTGCATTCGACCAGAATCCATATCATCATCTCTAGAGCGACTCCACATACAGCACGCCGTCTTCTACCACCGTGCGAAACAGGGCTACGGGTTTTACAGCGGGCAACACTTTGGCCTTGCCCGTTGCCAGTTCAAACTTGGCGCCGTGTTTGGCGCAGGTGATGCGCCCCATACTCACTTCGCCGCCCAGTAGCGGGTAGTCTTGGTGGGTACACTGGTTGCGCAGGGCATAAAATGTGCCGCCGTCATTGAGCACCAGCACGCTTACGCCGCTGACATCTACGGCACGCTGTGCTCCTGAGGCGAGATCGGTCACGGGGCAAACGGCAACGCGAAACGGCTTGGGCTGAGTCATGAGGGCCAGTGTAGCGCCCAGCATACAGACGTGGAAATGTGGCACAGCTAGAATGCCCAAAAGGTAGCGAAGACGCCCAAAAGGTAGCGAAAACGCCCAAAAGATGATCAGGCTCATCTGGCAGAACAACCTGCTCATACGGACTGTGCGGTATGGAGCCGCAGGCGGCGCTTTTCCGACTGTGGTGG
>JAGLBF010000018.1 GCA_018260375.1 Deinococcus sp. | reverse complement strand
GCCGCAGGCGGCGCTTTTCCGACTGTGGTGGAATTTAGCGGCAGTCCGTATGAGGAATGAACACCTGAACCATGTGCTGAAACAGCAGCCAGATACTTTCTAGGTATCAGCCAGTGTGTATCAGTTCAAGCACCACAAACGTCTCAGCCACAATGATTCAGACTCAGTGTTGTAGCTGCGCGGCCTGATGTTCTATGACATTTGCCAAGGTGTCAATAAAGAGGGGGTCAGTATTGAGCGCAGGAGGGCGTACCAGCGTCATGCCTAGACTGCGGGCTTGCTCTTGGGCGGCAATATCAATATCAAAGAGGATTTCAACATGGTCAGAGACAAAACCTATAGCAATGCTGACTACGTTTTTTATACCTTTAGTGGCTAAGTCTTCGAGGTGTTCATCCAGCTGCGGGCCGAGCCAGGGTTCGGGGCTGCGTCCTGCTGACTGGTAGCTCCAAGACCACTGCTCCGGGCGAAGACCCGCCTGCGCCGCTACCAGTTGGGCGGTTTCTTGCATCTGCACGGGGTAGGGGTCGCCTTCATTGACGATGCGTACAGGCAGACTGTGGGCGCTGAGCACCACATGTACGCTTGGTTGCTCGGCCTCAGGAAACTCGGCAATGCCCTGCTGCACGCGGTTGGCGAGCGCTGTGATGTACCCAGGAGCGTCGTGGTATGAATTGACAAAGGTGAACTCAATATGAGCGTGGTACATCTCAAGCGCGGCCTTAATTTTTTGCTGGTACTTGGCGACGCTCATGCTGGAATACTGCGGGGCCAGGACAATAGCGACAGCCTGCTGTATGCCGTCATCCAACATATCGCGCACCGCATCTGCTATCCAGGGCGACCAGTGGCGCATGCCGGTGTAGGCGCGGTACTCGTGGTCTGGATCTCGTTGCTGTAGCTGCTGCATGGTCGCTGCTACCTGAAGGCGGGTGAACTCTGGCAGCGGCGACTTGCCTCCAATCAGGCGGTAATTATTGGTGATTTCGTCAAGCACGCGCCCAGGGGTAACGCGCCCAGCACGGATGTCTGCCAGATAGCCGGGCATGTCTTCCAGTGTTTCGGGGCCGCCGTAAGCCATAAACAGTACGCCAATAGGGGGCTTGGTAGGGGAAATGGTCATGGGTTTTATTCTCCTTAATCAATCAGTGTGGTGGCTCAGACGGTGTTAGCTCAGATGGTCGTGGCTCAGACTGTGGTGGTTCAGACGACTGCTGGGCAGGCAAGGTGCCTATCTGGCAAACCGCTGCCTGTCTGGGTAGATTGCGCTGTGGGTTGCGCTGAGTCGCTGATGGGCGCTTAGCCTCTGCGCGTTTGCTCATGCACATACTCAGTGAGCCTGAGCACCATATCGGGGTCGGTGCCGGGAAGCAGGCCGTGTCCCACGTTAAAGATGTGCCCTGCTTTGCCGCCGGCCTCAGCGAGAATGCGGTCAGTCTGGTACTTGAGTTCGCGCCAGGGCGCCTGCAGCAGCAGCGGGTCAAGGTTGCCCTGTATGGCCTGCGCCGGCAAAATCAGCTTGCGGGCTTCGTCTAGCGGCAGGCGCCAGTCTGCGCCCATGCAGTCACTGCCCAGACTCGCCATATCGGGCATCAGGTGGGTGGCACCCGTCCCAAAATAAATGACGGGTACGCCCAGTTTTTTGACCTTGGCTATCAGACGGCCCGTAGCAGGCTTGACAAATGTGCGGTAGTCATACACCGACAGCGCTCCCACCCACGAGTCAAAAATCTGTACGGCGCTCGCCCCCGCCTTGACCTGCTCAGTGAGGTAGTCAGCCAGCAACGTTTCAAATTTTTCCATCAAACGCTGCCAGGCAGCAGGCTCGGCGTACATAAAGCGCTTGGTTTTTTCGTAGTTGCGCGAGCCTTTGCCTTCTATGGCGTAGCTGGCAAGAGTAAAAGGCGCACCCACAAAGCCGATAAGCGGCAGCCCCCGCGCATTGAGCTCTGGCATCAGCAGACGAATGCTCTCGGCGGTGTAGGGCATCGTTTCAGCGGCGGCAGGTACGCCCAGGCGGTCAACATCTGCCACGCTTGATATGGGGTTGCTGATCTGCGGCCCCACACCGCCCACAAAGTCCAGGTTCAGGCCCATGACAGGCAGCGGGGTCAGGATGTCATTGAACAAAATCGCTGCGTCCAGCGGCATAGCCTTTACGGGTTGCAGGGTGATTTCGGCGGCGAGTTCGGGTGTACGGATGCACGCTAACATAGACTTGCCCGCCCGCAGCGCACGGTATTCGGGCATATAGCGCCCCGCTTGCCGCATAAACCATACAGGCGTATGCGGCGCACTTTCGCAGCGCAGGGACTTGAGAAAAGCGGAATCTTGCAGAGTAGGTGAAGGGGTAGAGGTAGGCACGTTCATGTACCTTCTACTGTAGCGCTCAGCACGGCATCTTGCTGGGCCATAGTGGAAATGAGGCCAGGTCTGATACGGACTGCCGCTAAATTCCACCACAGTCGGGAAGACACCGCCTGCGGCTCCATACCGCGAAACCCGTATGCTGTTCCCACTCGCGTCCGCTCGGATTGATTCAGTGCAGTTCTGAATCAATCGGAATCCGTCTGAGGTGATAGTCTGATACGGACTGCGCTCCATTCCGGTACCGTCAGAAAGGTGCCGGCCGTGCTTTCACAGCGCGAAACCCGTACTTGTGGGGTCGCCGCCCGGCGTTGATCACCTGGTCAACACGGTTCGGGAATACGTCGCTGCACTATCCAGAGGCTTTTGACCCCCAGCGCCTCTTTGCCGGCTTCATGCTACTGGGGGCCTGACGGCTCACCGCGTGACGCGACTGCCGACTGCCGCGTGCCAACCTGTTCAGGATTCCAAAACCGTGGTCGCGACAGGATAACTGCCGATCACTTTGACAAAGCTGGCCTTGCGCAGCACCTGCCCCAGCGCGGCGCTCACGGCGGGGTCATCGGCTTTACCGTCAATGTCAATGTGCATCAGGTAACTCCAGGCGCGGTCTTTGCGTGGGCGCGACATGATGCTGGACATATTCAGCCCGCCCAACTGGGCCAGCGTCTCCAGCAAAGCCCCGGGCGTGTGGCGCACGGCAAAGACCAGGCTGGTTTTGTGCGGCTCGTCGCTGGGCAGAGCCTCGCGGTGTGAAAGCACCAAAAAGCGCGTGAAGTTAAAGGGCTCGTCTTCTATGTGATGCGCCAGAATGTTAAGCCCGTTGAGTTTGGCAGCGCGGGCCGAGGCGATAACCCCCGTGTCGCGCGCGCCACTGCGAACCAGGTCCTGGGCGCTGCCAGCAGTGTCGTAGGCAGCGACCGGGGTCAGTGCATGTTTTTTGATAAAGCCCGTGCATTGATCCAGTGCAGGCTGCTGCGAATACACCTTTTTGATGTTGCTCAGCTCTACGCCGGGCAGCGCCATCAGCACATGCGACACCCGCACGGTGATTTCGCGCACCACATGCAGGTCAGTTTCGGCGAGCAGGTCAAGGCTTTGCAAAATAGCCCCCATCAGGCTGTTTTCTACGGGCAGCACGCCCAAATCAGCCTCACCACGGCTCACCGCTTCTATCACCTCATGAAAGGTCGTGTAGCCGTGAATAACCGCCTCTGGTACGACCCCTAGCGCGGCAACTTCGCCGTAAGAGCCAGGATTGCCCTGAAAGGCGACCCTCACTTGGCGTTCTGAAGCGGGCAACAGTTCATCGGGTAAAGACATGGTCATGCGTAGCAGCCTAGTGTATTGGCAGCGCCTGGGCCTACAGGTTGACGCGACAACAGGGAAGGGACACAGGCTAGTCCGTGGTACAGGCTGCCGTAGCCTACAGAATGAACGTGCAGGCCACTGTCTGTCACTGTCTCACTGTCTGGCAACAGTTGACAACATTCATCAACTGATTTATACTCCCTACCTGACCTTAACTGACAGGTCACACCTTTATCCAGAGCGGTGCAGGGACCTGGCCCAACGACCACCGCAGCAACCGGCCCCCATTTCGGCAACGGTGCTTTGCCAGCCCAGCAGCGGCTAACGATGGCTTTTGTATACACAGAAAAATAACGCACTGTATAGGTATTTTCTGCTGGGAACGATAAAGGAAGGGTGCGCCCTCTCACGGACTCCTCTGAGACCAGGGCGCAGCGCAGACCAACCCCCGCCGCTGTTGGCGGGCCGAAGTCCCCTTCCATAAGCCCTCCGCTTTGGCAGGTGACTTTTTTGTTGCTGCCCCCTTCCCCAAAGGAAACCGAGACTATGTCCTCTGACACAGCCCCCCTTGCCGCGCTCACTTTTGAGCACCTGAGCAAAACCTACCCCAACCAGGCCCAACCCGCCCTCAATAATCTGAATCTCAGTGTTCCTAGAGGCAGTCGTTTGGGGATTATCGGGCGTAGCGGCGCAGGCAAAAGTACCCTGGTGCGCCTGATCAGCGGCCTGGAGCAACCCGAAAGCGGGCGCCTGCTGATTGACGGCGAGAACCCTGCTCAACTCAGCGCTGCGCAGCGCCGCAATCGTCAGGCCCGCACCGGGCTGGTGTTTCAGCACTTTAACCTGCTGCTTCAGCGTACGGTACTAGGCAACGTGACCTTGCCGCTGGAGCTTCAGGGCGTGCCACGCGCCGAGCGTGAACGCCGCGCACTGGCCTTGCTCGACAAAGTCGGGCTTGCACCCTACGCTAAGCGCTACCCCGCGCAGCTTTCGGGCGGGCAAAAGCAGCGCGTCGGCATCGCCCGCGCCCTGGTGACCAACCCCACTTTGCTGCTGGCTGACGAGGCCACCAGTGCGCTAGACCCCGAAACCAGCGCCAGCATTCTGCAACTGCTCACCGACTTGCAGCGCGAGCGCGACCTGACCCTGGTTATCGTCACCCACCAGATGGAAGTGGTGCGTGCCGCTACCACCCACGTCGCTGTGCTCGACAGTGGACACCTGGTCGAAACTGGTGACACCCGTCAGGTGATTGCCAGCCCCCAGCACCCCGTTACCCGCGCACTTTTAGAGGCTCACCGCCCCGCTGTTACCCCTGGCAACGGGCAAATGCTGCGCCTGGTCACGCTTGCCAATCTGGGCGCACAGACCCTCAGCACATTGGCCCGCCTGCAAGCCAGCGTGGTGCAGGCCCAAGCGCACCCCCTGGGCGTAGACGCCTGGCTGTTGCTGCCCAACACTGTGAGTGAGGCTGAACTGGGCGCACTCAGTGGCGCAGCAGCTCCCGCCCTCAAACTGTCTCCTCTGGCGGAGGTGTTATGAACTGGGCCGAAATCTATCCGTTACTGTGGCAATCCACCCTGGAAACCTTTTGGATGGTGCTGCCCTCAGCCATCATCGCCCAAATTCTCGGCATGCTGCTGGGCGTGTGGCTGAGCGTCACCGCTCCCGGCGGTCTACGCCCTAACCCCCTGGTCAATAGAAGCCTGGATGCGGTGGTTAACATTGGACGCAGCTTGCCTTTTATCATCTTGCTGGTCATTCTGATTCCCGTTACGCGGCTGATTGTGCATACCAGTATCGGCTCTACAGCAGCTACCGTGCCGCTTACTATCGCCGCTATACCCTTTGTGGCGAGGCTGGTGGACGGTGCACTGCGCGACGTACCGCAAGGCGTTACCGAAGCCGCCCGCGCTATGGGCGCGACCAACTCGCAGATCGTCCGCAAGGTACTGCTGCCCGAAGCTCTCCCTGCGCTGGTCAACAGCTTTACGGTGATGCTGATTAGCCTTATTGGGTACTCAGCAATGGCGGGGGCCATTGGCGGCGGTGGCCTGGGCGACTTGGCGATTCGCTACGGCTATCAGCGCTTTGAGACAGAAGTGATGATAGCGACCGTGCTGGTGCTGCTGCTGCTGGTGCAGGGCGTACAGTGGCTAGGCGATAGGGCCGCGCGAACACTTGACCACAGATAAAAGTTCAATACAACTCCTGTGAATACATAGCAACTAAATACGCAGCAGCTAAATACACAGAAGAATTTGAATAGAGAAAAAGTTTCTATATTCTGGCGACCTAACGTAAATTTATAGCCTTTATCTACTGAAAAGGAGTCTTTCATGACTAAAATAAATGTATTATCCAGCATTATGACCCTCGCTTTTATCTCTAGTGCCTCAGCGGGTACGTTGCGGGTAGGGGCAACCCCCGTGCCTGCGGGCGAGATACTCAACTTTGTTAAGCCTATCCTAGCCAAGCAGGGTGTAGACTTGCAGATTAAAGAATTTAGTGACTATATCGGCCCCAACACTGCACTGGGTGAGGGCAGTATTGACGCCAATCTCTTTCAGCACGCGCCTTACCTGGCCGCCTTTCAGCAAAATCGTCCGCTGAATATCGTCGCTGTCAAAAAGATTTACCTGCCGCCATTGGCGCTTTACAGCAATAAAGTAAAAAGTGTCACCGATATCAAAGCGGGCGCCACCGTCGCTGTACCCAACGACCCCAGCAACGAAGCCCGCGCTCTGCAATTGCTTCAGCGGGCCGGGCTGATACGCCTTAAGGCAGGCATAGGCGGCAAGGCCACGCCCAGAGACATCATCAGCAATATCAAAAAAGTAAAGATTGTTGAGCTTGACGCAGCGCAGTTGCCCCGTTCACTGTCAGATGTGGACGCGGCGGTCATCAACGCCAACTACGCCCTGCAGATCAACCTCAACCCCGTCAAAGATGCGCTCTTTCATGAGGACAAAAATAGCGTGTACGCCAACATTCTGGCGACCACCAAAGACAAGCTGAATGACCCCGATATCCAAAAGCTGACAGCGGCCCTCACCAGCCCCGAAACCAAAGCCTGGATCTTGAAAAAGTACGCGGGTAGTATTATTCCTACCTTTTAGTACGGACTCAGGTTAAAGCATAAACGCCCTGATTGAATCCGTGTGGATTCCAGAGAGAAAAGATACGGGTTGCCCAGTATATAAACGCAATCGGTACTTTAATGACCGGGCTGCAACTAAATCGAATGTGTATAAATCATTAATGCGCAGCTATAGAACGACGTGCCTACAAAATCACCCTAAGGAAACATCACCATGACCAAATACATGACCGCTACCGCTCTTGTTATCTCTAGCCTGTTGACGTTTGCTTCGGCAGGTACGCTGCGTATCGGTGCTTCACCTGTGCCGCACGCTGAAATACTGAATTTTGTTAAACCTATTTTAGCAAAACAGGGCGTCACTCTGGATATTAAGGAATTTAATGACTATGTTCAGCCCAACCTGGCGTTGACTGACGGCAGTCTTGATCTGAATTACTTTCAGCACCAAGCTTACTTGGACAGCTTTCAAAAGACCAGGCCCCTGGGTATTGTGGGCGGTGCCAAAATTCATATTGAGCCTATTGGCCTGTACAGTAACACCGTAAAGAAGCTGAGCGACTTTAAAACGGGCGCCACCATCGCTATACCCAACGACCCCAGCAACTCTGGGCGGGCACTCAAGCTGCTTGAGCGTGCGGGGCTCATACACCTTAAGCCCTCGGCGGGGACAAGCGCTACTCGGCTAGACATCACCACCAACCTGAAACGGCTCAAATTTCGCGAGCTGGACGCGGCCCAGTTGCCCCGTGCGCTGGGTGACGTTGACGCGGCAGTGATCAACACCAACTACGCCCTGACTGCCCGCCTCAATCCGCTCAGGGACGCGCTGGTGCTGGAAGACAAGCACAGCCCTTACGCTAACTTTTTGGCGGGCAAACCAGCTACGCTCAAGACCGCCGACTACCAAAAGCTGGTCAGGGCGCTGCAAAGTCCCGAAACTAAAGCCTTTATCCTTAAAAAGTACAGTGGCGCTATCATTCCTGCGTTCTAATACGGACGTTGTTCTATTCCAGCACAGTCGGGAAACTACTGACTGTGCTTCTATACTGCGAAGTTCATGCTTGTTTGTACGCCCGCTTGTCAGTTACGCGTGTTCAACACGGTTTAGGTCGGAGTCCGTATTACTTTACTCTGCTGATGCTATGCCATGACGTGCCAGCGAGAATAAAAGCTGCTAGCGCGTCAAACGGCTCAGCAGTGCACAAAGTACCACTACGACTGCCGCTAAGATGGTCTTAGCGTCTATATGCTCACCCAGGAATAAGACCGACCAGAGAACCGTTAATACCGGCTGCATCAGTTGCGTCTGACCAGCCTTTGCTACACCGCCGAGGGCCAGCCCTTTGTACCACGCGAAAAATCCTAGAAACATGCTTACCACAGAGACATAGCCGAAGCCAAGCCAGGCGACTGGCGAGGGCCACTGCGCTGGATGAGGCACACATAGCGAAGCAACGCTCGCCAGCGGTAACGAAAATATCAGCGCCCAGCTAATGACTCGCCAGCCGTCAAGTTCTCTGGACAGTCTGCCGCCCTCGGCATAACCAATAGCTGCCAGACCAACAGCAAACAGCATGAACACGTCTCCATGACCCAGTTGACCTGCTCCGCTACTGAGTGCGAAACCCAGGATAGCTAGGACGCCCAGGCCACAGACTATCCAGAAGGCAGGACGGGGACGTTCGCGGGCAAACAGTACGGCAGCAATCGCAGTGGCCGCAGGCAAAAGACCAACAATCACCGCCCCATGACTTGAAGGCACCGTTCGTAGAGCGAGTGAGGTGAACAGGGGAAAGCCGAAGACTACTCCCAACGATACCAGTCCCAGGCCAGGCCAGTGACGGCGCTCGGGTAATGTTTCCTGGCGAACAACGAGTAAGACAGCGGCCAGCAGTCCGGCCACCACATCACGCCCGAAGCCCAGGAGAAAACCGCCAAACTCAGGGGCAGCTAGGCGAGTTGCTGGCAGAGTAAAACTGAAACACAGCACCCCAAGAGCGGCCCACCACCAGCCAACTGTTTCTCTGGAAATTGGAGTAACGCTACGCTTATTCTTCACGTGTTATGATAACAGAGTGAAACACAGACCGGAGGTTAAAACATCTAGACAGCGTCTTAGAAGTGAATTAGAGTCACTCATCACAGAATTACCGGTGGGAAAGAAGCTCCCTCCTGTGCGGGAATTGATACAGCGTTACCATGCCAGTCCCGTTACTATCAGTGCAGTCATTGCTGAGCTTACGCAGGAGGGCCTGGTCTATACACGGCCTGGGGCAGGTACATTCGTATCTGAGCCGCGCCTCCCGGCTCAGGAATTAGACCTGGACTGGCAGACCGTGACTTTGCCGAGCCGCCTGACTCACGCGGCACAGAACTATGACCTCTTTCAGCGTCCGGGAACTGAAGAAATTCCCTTCGGGAACGGTTATCTAGATGAAACCTTGCAGCCTACCGCTCTTCTTGGACGAGCGTTGAAACGGGCGGGCACCCGCCCTGACCTTTGGGGACGGACACCACCGGAAGGTCTGGAGGCCTTAAGAATCTGGTTTGCCGGGCAACTCAGTCAGGACTACCGGGCCTCTGATGTAGTTATTTTCCCAGGTGGGCAGGTTGCTCTGGTCACTCTGCTTCGCAGTCTCCTGACGCCTGGAGCGCCACTGCTGGTTGAATCGCCCACTTATTTCGGCATTCTCGCCGCAGCCAGGGCAGCCGGGGTTACGACTGTTCCAGTACCTGCCGACCGGGACGGAATCCGACCTGAGCTACTCAAAAGGGCTTTTCAGGAAACGCGGGCCAAACTGCTTTATGTGCAACCCTTGCACAGTAATCCTACCGGTGCAGTTCTGGCCGAGGAGCGGCGCATGGCCCTCCTTGAAGCTGCCGCCGAAGCAGACGCTTTCATTATTGAAGACGACTATGCCAGGGAACTGACATTTGAAGGTACGCCACCTACGCCGCTGGCATTGCGTGAGCCGGGACGAGTCCTTTATCTACGCTCACTGACTAAACTAACAGCACCAGGTCTACGGATAGCAGGGTTGAGTGGACGTGGCCCGGTAATGACACGCCTGAAACAGGCGCGAATGGTCGAGTCTTTTTTTATGTCTGCTGTCTTGCAGGAAACCGCGTTGCAACTGGTCACATCCCAGGAATGGCTCCGCCATCTCAAGACCCTTCGTGCCGCTTTACAGACTCGCCGGGACACGTTAGTTTCTGCCCTCCACGATTGGCCGGAAGTACAACTGGTGCACCTTCCCCGTGGAGGGTATAACGCCTGGCTGCGTCTGCCGGAGACTCTGTCCGATCAGGCACTGGTTGAGGCGGCCAGAAAGCAGGGTGTACAACTGAGTGCAGGAACGCCGTTTTTTGCTGGAGAAGCGCAGGGGAACTTTATACGCCTGAGCTATGCCAGCACAGGGCCACAACTGATTCGGGAAGGGATATCGCGCTTACAGATAGCAACTCACTCATTGACTGAAGTGAAGGGGTAATACTACCTAGTAGATTCACTTAGGAGCTTGTTGGTGCAGCATCTCCAGCAGCCCTGGAAGACTACCTGAAACGCCATCACTCTAATTTTCTGAAATAAAGTGTTCCAGAAAAGGGGGATTCTTAGCAAATGACTGTGGAATTGTGTTTTTCTGGACGAATTTTATACTGTTCTGATACGGATTCCGATTGAATCTAGTTATTTCATATTCAATCGAGCGGATGTGATAAGGAGAAATACGGGTTTCGCGGTATGGCGGTACAGGCAGTGTCATTCCAGCTGTTCCACTTCTCGCGGCAGGCCTATTTTACTCTGCAAGCGCGGCGATAAACTGCACCTTACTGCCGGGCAGGGACTGTGCCAGCCTCGGCAGATCAGCAGGGTGTACGCGGGCGGGGGTGCGGTAGCCACCCATGGTGCCTTTGTCTTGCAACAAGATCATCGGCTCGCCTGAAGGGGGAATTTGCACCGTGCCTACGGGCGAGGCTTCTGACCTGATTTCTCCGCCTGCCAGGGCCTCACCGCTCAGGCGCGCCGCCATGCGGTCAAGGTCGCGCAGGGTGTAGGGACGGGCACACAACGCCGCTAGGTCAACAGGGTCAATGCGGCTGTCTGCGGCCAGAGGAAGCAGGCGCAGCGGCACAGTACGAAGAGGGGCCGTGACCCAGTACGGCACAAATTGCCGCGCCAGACGCTTATGCTCACTCTGTGCGCCCAGTAAGTCGCCCGCCTGCAAAGGCCGTCCTAGCCCTGCCTTGAGGTCGCTGCTACTGCTGCCTAAAAAGGGCACAGTTTCCAGGCCGCCGCACAGCGCCAAGTAACCTATCCTGCCGCGCCCTGGGCGAAAGCTGAGCACGTCGCCTGATTGCACCTCAAACGAACTGTAAGGCAACTGCTCCTGTCCGTTGACCACTGCCACCAGCCCGCCTGTACAGGCCAGCGTTGCCGTGCTCAGCACGCGCAGGGTAGGGCCTTTAAGGGGCATTTCAAGCAGCGCCGAATGGGGCGGATTACCCAGCAACTGCGCGGCAATAGCAGCAGCCTGAGCGTCTTGCACACCTGAACGCACCAGGCCGTGATGGGCGCTTCCCACGCGCCCCCCGTCCATCACCAAGTCTTGCAAACCAGGACGCTGCACTTGAAGCACCGGCAACCTGGGCGAGTCGGGCAGCAGTGACAACGGGCTGAGGGCAGGCGGTACCTCGCCCTCAGTGGGCAAAAACTGTACCTGGTCGCCGGGTTCTAGCAAAAAGGGCTGCGGCGCGTGGGGATCGTACAAGGCCACCAGCGTATGCCCCAGCAGGTTCCAGCCCCCAGGAGCCTCTACAGGATAGATGCCCGTTTGTGCGCCGGCCACCGCCAGCGAGTGAGCACTGACTTTGGGGCGTGGTGAAGCGCGGCGCGGCGCCTGCAAGGGCGGCGGTGTGGTTTCCATAAATGGAAAGCCCGCCACAAACCCCAGTGCCCGCACATGGTATGTGGCGCTTGTGTGCAGGTCAATAGCTTGCTGCACGCTCAACCCCGCACGCTGAGCCACTTCGGGCAGGTCTTCGCCGTCATACACCACAGGAATACGCACGGCAGATCGCGCCGCTTGCTCCTGTGGCTGCCAGTCGTTCACCCACTGCTGCAGTGCGGCGAGCGGCAGGGCCTGTGGGTCGTACTCTACATACAGGGCCGTGTACCCGGGTACGGCTTCTAGCACGCCCTCTAGCTGCCCGCTTGCCGCCTCACGCAGTGCGCGGGCCAGCGCCGCCAGAAGCTGCTGCCGGTCAGGGTCAGCAGGGCGGTAATACCAGTAGGCGCTAGCGCCAGACATCAAGCGTCTAAGCCCAGTCTGGATGCACCCAGCCGCGACAACGTCAGCCCCGCTGCGTCAAATGCCTCATGAATGGCGCGGGCAATGTCTACCGCTACAGGGTTGTCACCGTGAATGCACAGCGTATCTACCTTAAGCGCCACCAGCTGTCCTTCAAGGCTGACTACCTCACCACGTGCCATAGCCAGCGCACGCTGGGCGGCCTGCTGCGGGTCGTGGATGCTGCTGCCCGGCAGTTGACGTGAGGCCAGTTTGCCATCAGCGGTATAGGCCCGCTCTGGAAAGGCTTCGCGGGCCACCCTGAGCCCCGCCGCCTGCGCTTGTTGCGCCAGTTGCTCACCTGCTGGGCCAGCCAGCACCATCAGGCGCGTGCCTGGGTACAGTTGCGACACAGCCTCACAAAACGCTTCGCCCGCATCCACTTGCTCATGAATCTGTCCGTGCATGGCCCCGTGTGGCTTGACGTGCTGCAAGGCTGCGCCCTCTATGTTCAAAAAGCCCTGCAAGGCCCCCAGCTGATACACCGTACTGGCGTAGATATCGGCAGCACTCAGCGCCATCGCCCGGCGCCCAAAGCCCACCAAATCAGGATAACCAGGGTGTGCGCCGATGCCCAGCCCGTGCTGCGCGGCACGTTTGACAGCGGCGTGAAGGGTCAGGGGGTCGCCCGCATGAAAGCCGAGGGCCAAGTTCACGCTGGTGAGCAGCGGAAACAGCGCCTCATCGTTGCCTAACGGCCAGTGCCCAAATGACTCGCCCGCATCTGCATTGAGATCCATGCCTTTAGCATAAGGCAAATTGGAGCCTCAGGTGGGAAAGTGGCGCGTATCCAGGATTCAAACGCCGCAGGACCCTTGTTTTGCCCTGAGCCTGCTTTGCTACACGCTCTCCTGCACGCCAAATTCATCTCTGAGGGCGGTCAGCGCCGCGTGGTAGCCCGCCATGCCGTGTATTCCTCCGCCTGGCGGCGTGCTGCTAGAGCACAGATACCAGCCCTTGACGGGCGTGCGGTAAGGCGTCACCGATAAGGTAGGGCGCATCAGCAGACCGAGCAGGTCGCCCTTGCCCCCGTTGACATCACCGCCCTGAAATACGGGGCTAAAGTGCTGCAAGGTGAGGGCGGTGGTCTGGGTCCGGGCCAAAACAGTGCCGGCAAACCCAGGTGCAAAGCGCTCTAGCTGAGCTTCTACCTGCGCGGTTATGTCGGCGCTGCTGGCGCTGCTCACGTGTGCATAGGCCCAAAAGGTGTGGTGACCCTGAGGGGCGCGGGCCGGGTCAAAGAGGGTGTGCTGCGCCGCTAATACATACGGGCGCGGGCCGCCGTGGTGGCGCTCGGAGGCGGAAATTTCGGCAAAGGTACCGCCTACATGGACGGTGGCGGCGCGCAGCATCTGCGGGTTTTCCCAGGGCACGGGCGCACTCAGGGCGTAGTCAAACTTTTGGATGCCTGGGCCGTAGCGAAACCGCTCTAGGGCGGCGCGGTAAGAGGCCGGGGCTTGGTCGCCTAGTAATCCCAAAAGCACCTGGGGGCTGCTGTCTACCAGCACCACGCGGCTGGGGGGCAACTGTTCGCGGCGCTCAACGCGCACGCCCGTTATCACTTCACCGCCCAGATATTCCAGGTAGCTTTGCATCGCCTGAGCGAGTGCCTGCGCGCCACCACGCGGAAAAGGCCAGCCCACCGCGTGCGCAAGGAGCAGCAGCACCAACGTCATAGCACCTGTACCGGGGGTGCTGAGTGGTAACGTGGTGTGGGCCGCCATACCCGCAATCAGGGCGCGGGCCTGCGGCGTGTCAAACAGCGCCGCCAACATCTGCGCTGAGGGCAGGCCGCGCAACCCAAACCGGGCGAGCGTAAAAGGGTGGGCGGGCCAGTGAATCAGCGGGCGCAAAATATCATCAAGCAGCCCTTGCCAGTCACGGAGCAGCGGCCCCAACAGGCGGCGGTAAGTCGCTCCGTCTGGCCCCAACAGCGCTACCATCTGGTCAAGATTGCGCTCCAGCACAATGCCGCCGCCTAGCGCCGCCGCCAGTGGGTGGGCTACGGGCGCTCCGGGGTGTATCCAGTCTAACCCAAATGCGTGCAGGGGCCACTGGCGAAAGGCAGGACTGGCTGCCGCCAGCGGGTGAATAGCAGAGCCGTAGTCATGGGTAAAGCCTGGCAAGGTCAGCGCCTGGCTGCTCAGGCCGCCGCCCACCTGGTCATGTGCCTCAATCACCTGCACCCTCAGCCCTGCACGCGCCAGAGTGATCGCCGCCGAAAGACCATTGGGGCCAGCGCCCACTACCACCGCGTCAAGCTTCATGGGGTTAAGCTAGCGCAGGCGCGGCGCGGCGAGCAGCAGCCTTTAGCTTTGGTAAATGGGAAGGGGAGAGCAGAAGGTGAATGGTAGAAGCTAGAAGATAGTCCTCTAGATAGTTCTGCACCTTTAGCTTTGATAAAGACCGGCACTGCGCCGCTTGGCTTAGGATAACCAAATGACTTCGCGCCGCGCCGTTTCCTCTACCCTGTTGGTGCTGGGCAGCGCCACTGCTACCTTCACCCTGCTGGGCCAGCTTCCCCAGGCTAAGGCACGCAGCGAGCAGCTAACCAGCCTGCGAGACGGTGTAGGGCCAGTGGTGCGCCGCAAAGTCTGGGCCGAGGTGCGCGGCAGCGTCCACAGCGCGCCAGAAGTGATTGATACCCTTTTGCAGCACTTCCCCGAGTATATGCCGTCGCTGCTTTCGTGGGTATTTCGCCGCCGCCCGCCCCAAAGTCGGGTGCGTGAGGGCGAAAAGCTTGACATCCGGCTGTTTTTGCTGCGCGTGGGCAAGGTGCAGGTTTCTGACATTACGCCACTCAGCTTTACCATTCGCACCCTGTGCCAACACCCCGACGCGGGCCTTGTCAAAGTGAGTGCGCGGCCTGTTAGCAGCACTCACTTTGAGCTGGATATTGAGAGCGTGGTGCGCTCCAGCAACGGCTTTGACCGTGCTGTGTACCGCTCAGGCATCAAGTGGCTGCAACATTCCAACTGGGAAATTGTACTCAGCCGTGCCCTAGAGTATGCAGGCGGCCAGGTGGTGCAGCGTGACGCATTGGTAGAAGAGTATCCGTACAGGGATACCTCCACGGATCAGGTGACGGCGAAAAATACTACCCCTGGCTGATAACTGTATCTACTGGTTGCTGCGGCTACTTGCGCTGCCAGGTTTGAAACTTCAGCGCGTAGGCGTTGCGATCGTCGGCGGGGCGCCGCTTTTCGGCGGTGAGTTGCCACTGATCAGCTTCGTGTGCAGCGGGAAAAGTGGGAAAGAACGTGTCGCCTTGTAGTTGAGTGTCAATAATGGTCAGCTCTAGGCGGCTGAGCTGCGACCAGTACAGCGCGTAGATTTCTGCTCCGCCGATGATCGCTACCTCACGGGCTTCTCCTGCCAGAGCCAGCGCTTGCTGGGGTGAGTGCGCCACCTGGGCACCTACGGCGACAAAACCAGGTTGACGGGTCAGCACAATGTTTTCCCGGCCAGGAAGGGGCCGCACATACAGCGAATCCCACACTTTTCGGCTCATCACACACGGCTTAGCCATAGTCATTTGCTTAAAGTGATGCATATCGGCGGGTAAATGCCACGGTATACTGCCGTCTTTACCAATAACGTGGTTGTTGGTCATAGCAACTACGGCAACCAACTGAGGTGTAGCAGGGCTCATCACACGGCCACCGTTGCCCGTATCGCTGGATAAGGGTTGTAGTCTTCCAGCTTAAAGTCCTCGTATTTAAAATCAAAGATACTTGTAATTTCGGGGTTGAGGTGCATGGTGGGCAAAGGGCGCGGCTCACGCTGGAGCTGTGTCTGCACTTGTTCTAAATGATTCAGGTAAATATGACAGTCACCGCCCGTCCAAATAAATTCACCTGGCTCAAGGCCGCACACCTGGGCAACCATCATCGTTAAAAGGGCGTAAGAAGCGATATTAAAAGGCACACCCAAAAAGGCGTCTCCACTGCGCTGATAAAGCTGGCAGCTGAGTTTGCCCTCAGCCACATAAAACTGAAACAGCAAGTGGCACGGTGGCAAAGCCATACCGGGCAGCTCAGCAACATTCCAGGCATTTACAATAAGACGGCGGCTATCAGGGTTGATTTTTATCTGTTCTATCACGTCGGCCAGTTGGTCAATAGAACCGCCCCCTGTAGGCCAACTGCGCCACTGTTTGCCATACACTGGCCCCAGGTCGCCGTCTTCGTCGGCCCATTCATCCCAAATGGTCACGCCGTTATCATTCAGGTACTTGATATTTGTATCGCCCCGTATAAACCACAGTAATTCGTGAATAACCGACTTAAGGTGTACTTTTTTAGTGGTTACAAGCGGAAAGCCTTCGCTGAGATCAAAGCGCATCTGCTCGCCAAAAATACTGAGTGTGCCTGTGCCCGTGCGGTCTTCTTTGTGATGGCCCTGGGCCAAAATATGCCGCAAAAGATTGTGGTACGTTTGCATAGCTTAGTGTATAGGGTTCTGGCAACTTCAGCTCATACGGACTACGCTCCATTCCACCACAGTCGGAAAAGCGCCGCCTGCAGTTCCATACCGCACAGTCCGTATGCTGTTCCCACTCGCATTCGCCCTGATTGATTTGGCGTACTTCCGAATCAATCGGAATCCGTATCAAAGAGGCAAAATGTCCTGCTGGGCAGCCTGAATTTTAGGCGGTCTGTTGCCTTCCACCTCGCCAGTCCTGCGTTGCAGAGGTCTGCTTCATTCGTCTTTGAGTGGCTGGGGTAGTCGTTCTGGCATGCGCTTTGAAGGGAACCCCGTAACGGTCACCCGCGCCCTGCTTAACTCGCACGGCTTCCGCTGGATTTCCCGTGCTGGAGCGGGGCAAGGATACTGAATAAAATACAGTTCGCTCGTATTGCCCGTATAGGCTAGCCAGTTAAAGAAACACTGTAAATGGTATGTTTTGGTCTTCTTTAATTCTGTCCACATCTTACAGTTCTCTGACACCAAGTGATTAGAATTCATCCTGAATAACTTCTCTTCTAGTCTGAGCGGAGGCGAGAAATATGCATGATGCCTGGTCTTTATACTCCCAAACTGATTCACTCTTCGGCTTTCAGATCCTGTTGTGCCTGACAGGAATTCTATTTATACTTTTCTTGTTTTCCAAGAAGAAACTACGAACTGTGCTAGGTTTCATGACTATGATTTCGTTGGCGGGCAGCACTTTATTTTTTCTACCATTTGTTGATGTTCTTCAAGGGACTAATAGTGCAAGACATCTAAACAAAGAATCGCTTGCTGGCCTATATAGGCTCAACCATACGTTAATAGAACTCAGTGGAGATGGTAGAGTAACTCTTAGGCACCCAGCGGGTGAATTAGAAAGCAACAATACAGTTTATAAGGGCCATTGGTATCAAGACCAAGCGTCAGGAAGTGTTTCAATAGACTTTAAAGATAGGTCGTTTGGGGGGCATTATAGCAATCTGCCTTTGATTGGCAGAAGTTTAGTCGATTCGCGAATAAGGATATACGATTGTCGTAGTTTAGAGTATTGTAGTCCGTATGTGAAAGATTGAGGTTAAAGGTAGATTGTGCTAAAAAATTATTTATTAGAAATGATATAAAAGCGATTAGGGCTTTACATGGCATAAAAATTCAGTTAAATATAAGAACCGTAAATTTTAAGCAGTCATAATGGACTCGTGTAAGAAGTGCAACACAAAATGAAGCTAAGCGACTGCTTTCCTTAGCCCTCAATCTAGTGAATTAAGATTTTCGTATGTATGTATATCTTTGAAGTGCCTGCTGTATAGCTGATTGCTGCCATCATATTCTTTGATATCCTGTATTTTCAGAAATTGAACCGAGATGGTTTCTCCATAGCTATTCTGGTAGAATATTTCCTCACTCTTGGCGGTTTCAGCTATAAGGGTTTGTGCTAATTCAATATTGGTTGCTGCCTGTAGCAGGATGTCCTCTCGATATAGAGTCTTTTCGTTATCTGAAAGGTTCTGTAGTTTTACTACGACAAGTGCCAGATAGACTTTACTTTTTGAAGCGATTGTCATTCGAGAGTTTCCAAAATTTCTGGCGTGAACCGACTTGCACGTCCAGAGTGAATGCACTCCTTGAGCGCGTCCAGGCCACCATTCCGGTAAAGAGCGATGATGCGACGCACTCGCGGTGCAGCGGGGGGCGGGATGCAGCGCGGTGCAGCCAGACGGTGTGTTGAATGATGCTTCTCACCTCGGGTGCTAGGGGTTCGTGCCGAACCGCATTCGGCACTGATCGGGAAAACTGCGTGCCAAACACCACATTTTGATCGTTCGCTACAGTTCTCATACCGCATTCTAGTAGGTATATGTACCCAAAAAGCAAACAGTGAGCATTACCTATGCCTACAGAAGAATTCCATTGGCATTCTGAATGCAGACAAGCCGTCTGGCACGCAACCTCCTATCTGCCTACCCCTACTGAACCCGCTACTGCACGCGCGTCCCGTGCACTGTTGCTGCCTCAGCGTCTCACCTTCAGGGGCACCGCGCCAAAAAGTTGCCCGCGCAACTGCTCGCAGGCGGCGTTCAGGCGGGCGTCCAGCACTGGCCCGCGCCCCGCGACGCCGCGCAACCACACGGCCCCGCTTGCCGTGCGGCCTGTGCTGAGTTCTCCTGGCAAGGTGGGCCACTCGCTGACCTCTCCACCGCCGACCCACACCCCACTGGCGACATAATCTGCCGTGCCCAGCAGCCCTGGCGCACGCAGATGCTCGTCCGGAACCACCCGCTGCCGGTCAAGGTATACCCGGCGGCCCCCCTGCCTCACCTCCACCCGGCTCTCGTATAGCGCGAAAGCTAGCCGCTCACCGCTTTGTACTCGTCCTGTAGAAAAGGTTTCGGTGCACCCGAACTCGGCTCCGTCTTCCAGGTCAGCGTGAATGGTTTGCCGAAAGCGGCTGCCCGCAAAAGGAATGGTGCGCTCGGGGTAGTACTCCAGCCGCGCCCCGCCTGCCACCTTAAAGTGGATGTCCTGCACGGCCACGTCGTCGGTGCGGTAGGGCTGAATGCGGGTGGCCGACTGCGTGAGCACCAATACCCGCGTGCCCGCCTCCGCCTGCACCACGATTTCGCTGGTATCCCCCCCGAATACGCCGCCCGTGGGGTTCACGATAAACACCATCAATGTGCCGCAGGGCAGCGGAAAGGGCCGAATAATCATCAGTGGCGTCTTCTGTTTGTCGCGGCGCAAAAAGGTTTCTGGCCCATACTGGCCCCGCCTAAGCCCGAACTCCAGGTGCAAAATGCCGTGGCGGGTGCGGTTAAACAGGCTCAAAGACCCACCTTGGGGGGAGAAACGTCTCTGAACAGCAGGCTGTGTTCAATCCAGGCGATGACCTCGGAGACACCTTCGCCGCTTTTGATGTTGGTAAACACAAAGGGATTGACTTCGCCCTGCACGGTACGCTGGGCGCGTGCATCAGCGTCCATCACGCTCAAGTCGGCCCCCACCAAGGGCGCGAGGTCGGTCTTGTTGATCACCAGAAGGTCAGAGTTGCGCACGCCAGGGCCACCCTTGCGGGGCACTTTTTCGCCGCCCGACACGTCCAGCACGAAGATCCAGGCGTCCACCAGTTCGGGCGAGAAGCTAGAGGCCAGATTGTCGCCGCCAGATTCGATAAAAAGCAGTTCCAGCGCGGGAAACTCGGATTCCAGCTTCTCAACTTCCTCCTGGTTGAGCGAGCTATCTTCCCGAATGGCGGTGTGGGGGCAGCCGCCCGTCTGAACGCCCCGGATGCGTTCGGCGGGCAGTGCGGCGGCGCGGGTTAGAATGCGCTGGTCTTCAAAGGTGTAGATGTCGTTGGTGATCACGGCGATGTCATAACGGTTGCGCAGTTGGCGGCACAGCACTTCCAGTAGGGCGGTTTTGCCACTGCCGACTGGGCCGCCCACACCGATTTTGACGGGGCCTTGTCTCGGTTCTTTGTTAGTCATCGCATGTCCTCAGAACTAGGGGATTGATTGAGAATTCAGGATTGAAAGAGCCGCTGCTCTAGGCTGGCCTGCTCCTGCGCGCCGATATCCAGCAGGGTGCTGAAACCGCCAAAGTCATCTAGCGTGGCCTGCAGCGCCTGCGCTACGGCCCACTGCGCTTTGTCTTCACAGCGGGCGGCGCAGCGCTGGGCATCCAGCCCGCCCAGTTTCATCAAGCGGGTGGCCGAAGTCACGCGGCCCAGCAGCCAGGCCGAAACGTAGGCGCACACTGCTTGCTCCTGCGCCGCGCCTAGGCACCGGGCCAGCGCCCCGAACACGGTGGCATGGTGGCGGGTGGCAGGCAAGTCTTGCAGGTCGGCGGGCCAGAGGTGCAGGGCCGCTTTACGCAGGTTAGCACCGACCCGCAAGCTGGCTTCACGCGGGCCGCGCACCAGTTTTAAGTTGTCCAGCAGGTCATCGAGCTCAGGCAGTTCCTGGGGCGAAAGACTCCAGGCCAGCGCACAGGCGGGCACATCCTGCAGCCCGAAGCCGTGGCGCAACTGCCCACTCAGAAAGGCGGTGAGGTCGTCCGCCGTGCGAACCGCGCCGCGCTGGGTCAGGGTTTCCAGGCCGTCGCTGAAGGCGTAAGCGCCCGTCGGGAAGGCAGAATCGGCCAGTTGCAGCAGCCGCAGCTGACTCAGAAAGGGGGAGGGGAGGGCGGCACTCATCCTTCGTGCTCCCAGCTGGGCCGCCCGTGAAAGGGCCGCTGCTCGCGCACGAAAGGCACGCCCAGGCGGCTGAGCAGCAGTTCCATTGGGGCGTCCCACAGCACCAAAAAGGTGCTTTCCTCGTCCTGGCAAGCCACGAAGTCGCGGTGCAGGTTGCCCACCGCGTGGGCGACGGCTACCGCTTCGGGCAGTGAGTTGGGGCGCACCGTCGCCACGTCCTCGGCGGCGGCCTCCACCAGATAGGTCACGCCGTCTACTTCGCCCAGCACGCTGCCGGGTGTCAGCACCGTGCCCGTCGGGAAGGCCAGCTGCAACTCGGTGCCGTCGGGAGCGTTCAGGCGGCGGCGCACGCGGCGGCGATCCACGGCGGTCATGGGCACCCGCACCGTCTGCTCCAGCAGCGTCTCAGGCTCCGGCAGGGGGCGGGTGTCCTGGGGCAGAACGGCGCGGCGCAGGCCAGTTAGTCGGGTCAACGGGCGACCTCCATCTGCCTACGCACGAAGGCAAACCACTTGTCCAGCCCCGTGCCCTGACGACTGCTGAGTTCCAAGATGGGCACGCCAGGACAGGCGCGGTCGATGTTCTCGCGGCATAGCGCCAGATCAAAGCCCACCGCCTCGGCAATATCCATCTTGGTAATCACCACCACGTCCGCTGTGTTGAATATGGTGGGGTATTTCAGCGGCTTGTCTTCGCCCTCGGTCGTTGAAATCAGCACGGCGCGGGCGGCTTCGCCCAGGTCGAAGGAACTGGGGCACACCAAGTTGCCTACATTTTCCAGAAACAGTACGTCCAAGTCATTCAAGCTGAACTTTTCCAGCACATTCTGCACCATCGCCGCGTCGAGGTGGCAAATGGTTCCCGTGACAATCTGCTCCGCCTGTGCGCCCCACTGCCGCAAGCGGGCCGCATCGTTTTCGGTGGCGAGGTCGCCGACGGCAACGGCCATCCGCACCTGAGCGCTGAGGTTACGCAGGGTGCACTCCAGCAGGGCCGTTTTGCCCGCGCCGGGGCTAGAAACGAGGTTGATGGCCCGCACGCCCGCCGCCTCAAAGGTCTGACGGTTCTCAGCAGCGGTGTGGTCGTTGGCTTTTAGGATGTTCTGGCGTACCGTGACGATGCGGGGGGTGGTGGTCATGGGTGAAATTCCTTTGTTGGCAGCGGCGGCTTGTGGAATACGGGGAATATAGACGGCTCTATGCCAGTTCCAGCTCTTCCAGTTCCAGTTCATCGCCCTGCAAGAGTCGGGGTGTGGGCTGACCGCATTCTGGACAGCGCAGGCCGCGCAGCACGTTCAGGGGTATGGGGCCGTGAGTGGGGCACTCGCCGACGCCCGGCACGCGCTGAATATGCAGGGCCGCGCCCTCCAGCGGGGTGCCTTGTGCGCAGGCGGGGAAGGCGGCTTCTAGTGCTTCGGGCACCACGCTCGCCCACTCGCCCAGGCGTACAGTAAGAGAAATAGCGCGCTGCGCGCCGTGTTCCTCCAGCACTTCGCAGACCACCTCGATCAGAGAAAGAGCCACGGAAGCTTCATGCACTTGCGGCGCACCTCAAAATAGGAAATACTTCTGCGCCAGCGGCAGTTCCTCGGCAGGGTCACTGGTCATCAGTTCGCCATTCACGTACACCTCGAAGGTTTCGGGGTTGACGTAAATCTCAGGCGCTTCGCTATTGTGAATCATGTCCTTTTTACCTATGTCGCGGGTGTTTTTCACGGCGCAGTACGGGCGGTCAACCTCGGGTAGGTTGCCTTCTTGCAGGCTGAGTTGCGAGACGAAATGCAGGCAGGTCGCGCTCATGCCCCGTCCGAACGCGGCATACATGGGGCGCATGTACACCGGCTGCGGCGTGGTGATGGCGGCGTTGATGTCGCCCATGTCGGCAGCCACAATCAGCCCGCCCTTGATGACCATGTTCGGCTTGACCCCGAAGAACTTGGGATACCACAGCACCAAGTCGGCCAGTTTGCCCACTTCTACGCTGCCCACCTCGTGCGCAATGCCGTGCGTGATGGCGGGGTTGATGGTGTACTTGGCGACATAACGCTTGGCGCGGAAGTTGTCGGCCCGGCCATCTCCCTTCAGGCTGCCGCGCTGCTTTTTCATCTTGTCGGCGCTTTGCCAGGTGCGGCTAATCACTTCACCCACGCGGCCCATCGCCTGCGAGTCGCTGCTCATCATGGAAATGATGCCCAGGTCTTGCAGCACGTCCTCGGCGGAGACGGTTTCGGGGCGAATGCGGCTTTCGGCAAAAGCCACGTCCTCGGGAATGTCGGAATCCAGGTGGTGCGCCACCAGCAGCATGTCGAGGTGCTCGACGATGGTATTCACCGTAAAAGGCATGGTGGAATTGGTGCTGGAAGGCAGCACGTTGGGGAGCCCCGAGATGCGGATGATATCGGGCGCGTGTCCGCCGCCTGCGCCCTCGGTGTGAAAGCTGTGGATGGTGCGGCCTTCGAAGGCGTCGATGCAGCCGTCCACAAAGGTGGATTCATTGAGGCTGTCGCTGTGCAGCGCAACCTGAATGTCGTACTGGTCGGCCACTTCCAGCGCCCGGCGAATGGTGGGCGGCGTCGATCCCCAGTCTTCGTGAATCTTGAGGCCCACCGCTCCAGCTCGAATCTGCTCGACCAGCGGTTCGGGGCTGCTGCAATTGCCTTTGCCCAGCAAACCAAAGTTCATCGGCAGGCCAGAGAGCGATTCCAACATGCGGTGGATGTACCACTTGCCAGGGGTAATGCTGGTGGCTGTTGACCCCGCTGCTGGGCCAGTGCCGCCGCCGATCATGGTGGTCAGGCCCGATTCCAGCGCCGTCCAGATCTGCTGCGGGGCCACGTGGTGAATGTGGGTGTCGATGCCGCCCGCCGTGAGAATCATGCCCTTGCCAGAGATAATTTCGGTGCTGGCCCCGATGGTCATACCGGGGCTGACGTCGTTCTGGGTGTCAGGGTTGCCCGCCTTGCCGATACCGCAGATGCGCCCGTCGCGCACGCCCACGTCAGCCTTCACGATACCCCAGTGATCCAGAATGATGACGTTGGTAATCACCAAGTCGGGCACGTTGGGGTCCCGGCGGGCGGCGGTGCTGCTCTGGGCCTGCCCGTCACGGATGACCTTGCCGCCGCCGAACATCACCTCGTCGCCGTAGCTGGCGTAGTCCTTTTCAATCTCGATGAACAGTCCGGTGTCGCCCAGGCGAATGCGGTCGCCCGTGGTCGGGCCGAACAGGTCAGCGTACTGCTGGCGGCTGATGTTCATACTTCATTTCCTAAGTCAGTCGGGGCCTGTTCGCCCATGTAGCCTTGCTGCCGGGCACGTTCCAGCGCCTGTTCACGCACGGCGGGGTCGTCAAGTTGCCCGTTGACCAGTGCGTTCATGCCGTACACCACGCGCCGCCCGCTAATGTGAATCAGCTTGACTTCCTTTTCCTCACCCGGCTCAAAGCGCACCGCCGTGCCCGAGGGGATATTCAGGCGCTTGCCGTAAGCCTCCTCACGCGGGAATCGGAGCCCCTTGTTAGCTTCAAAAAAGTGAAAGTGGCTGCCGACCTGAATGGGCCGGTCGGCAGTATTCGCCACGGTCATGCTGGTGACTTCCTTGCCCACGTTCAGGTCAATTTCTTCCTGTTCCAGCAGGTACTCGCCCGGCACCACCTGGCTGCGGTCACCGCGAATAGGGTTGTGGATAGACACCAACTTGGTACCGTCGCGGAAGGTCGCCTCTACCTGCAAATCCTTGAGCATCTCGGCCACGCCGTCCATCACGGCGTCGGTGGTCAGGATTTGCCCGCCCAGGCTCATCACGTCTTCCACACTCTTGCCGTCGCGTGCGCCTTCAAGCATCTCGGCAGTCAGCAGGGCTACAGCTTCTGGATAGTTCAGCTTGAGTCCTCTGGCACGGCGTTCCTTGGCCAGTTGCGCTGCAAGGTAAATCAGGAGCTTATCGCGTTCACGGTCGGTTAGATGCATGCTTTAGAACCTCGGTCTATGAGAGTGAGTACGGCTTACACGCAATGTTTCGGCAGGAGCCAGTGTAACACAACAGGGCATCACCCTTGCGGGGAAACAGATGCGCTTCCCTGAAGCAGGTTTGGGTTGGGGCCACGCATCCCCAGTTGCCTGTCACGCCGGCCCAGTGAAGCATAGGGCAGCCCAGTGGCACGTCTGTCACCCCCGAACACTGGGAATTCCTCCATTGCCACTGGGCTGTTCTGCCCTATTTTATTTTCAATGTACAAGTTCGCCTGAGCTGTCGTGGGCAAACTGAAGAAGCCTTTCCCTGAGCGTTAGAAGCGGGTGATCATCGCCAAACCCTGGTATTCGGTGAGCTGGTCGTTGTCCACAAAGCGCACCCGGCCACCGTTTAGCATCACAGCCTCAATCATCTGGTCTACCGCGTCAATCTGGCCCTCGTCAATCACTTCCTTGCCCACCATGTCGC
>JAGLBF010000017.1:16467-25212 GCA_018260375.1 Deinococcus sp. | reverse complement strand
GCAGTCCGTATTACAACGTGATCAAAGAAGACTATCAGGCGTAGCAAAAGTAAGCATTTTGCGGTAGGGAAGTGCAGCTGGTGCTGGAATGAAGTGCCATGCGTAGAAGAAGAACCCAAGTTCCTCACCCCTTTACAGGGTCTTATGCGCCGCCGTCCCCGCTACCCAGTGTTCGCCACTACAGTCATGTTCATACTTCCACACGGGCAATTCTGCCTTGAGCAGCTCTAACAGTTCGCTACAAGCGTCTAAAGCTGCGCGGCGGTGGGCGCTGCTGACTCCAATGATGAGGCTGGATTCGCCAGGAACAACGCGGCCCAACCGGTGAACGGTATACACGCTCAGCGGGCCGAACTTTTGACGCACCTGCGCCGCGCAAGAGGCCATGACATTGAGGGCCAGCGCCTCGTAGCCTTCGTAGTCTATGGCGCTGACCTGTTGCCCGTCATTGGGTGAGCGCACTGTTCCCGAAAAAAAAGCGTTGGCCCCGTGTGCCGCCGCGCTCAGGTGGGTTGCGGCGTCTTCCAGGCGCAGCGGTTGGGTGGTAAGCGCAAAATAGTCAGCAGGAATGTCCCCATCAGAGGGTATACCGCTTCCTCCTGCAACGGGCGGCAAAAACGCCACTTCATCGCCACTTTGCAGCACTTGATCAGGCTCTGCATACTCGTCATTGACCGCCACCATGCACCCCTTAAGCTGTAGACCATGCTGGGCCATAAGCTGCTGGGCCAGCTGCCGCACGCTCAGACCATTGTCTACGCTAACTTGTAAGGTATCTTGTCCCAGTTCTCGGCGCAAGCGGGCAAAAAAGTGAAGGGTGAGCTGCATATACATTTCCTTTTGGAAGGGTAGTGAAAAAGATGCCTGCATGTTCTACGCATTCCGCTTCAGACCAGCAAAGTCAGAAGGGGCCTGCCCGCACTTCCATGACACGAAACGCGTATTCCTAAGCCCGCTGACCTTCTTTCATCACGTTTAGAACAAGGTAAAAGTGGACAGTCAATACATAAACCCATAAACGCATGGTTACCACGCCTAAAGGCTTGCCCAACGTATTTTACTCTCTCTTCTCTACTCTTACAAACTTGTCTTTTCCTTTCTGTATAACCAGACCTTCACTCAGCAGTTCCAGTGTGCCGTAAGGATCGAGGTACACTTCTCCATTCACTTTGAGGCCCTTATTTTGTATCAGCCTGCGGGCTGAGCCGTTGCTAAGCTCTAAGCCAGCCAATACCACCAAGCGGGCTACGGGGTATTGGCCCTGTTCATTGGCTTCGGCTGCGGGTACACCGATACTGGGAATATTTTCGGGAATACCGCCCTTAGCGACGCTTTGAAAGCGTTCAAGCGCTGCATCCAAGTCTGCCTCTGGGTGAAAAAAGGCAGTTACTTCGCGGGCCAGTACCCTGTGGGCCTCAACGGGGTGGCCAGCCAGCAGCGTGTCAATCTGCTCGCGGGGCAAGTCGGTTAGCAGGGTAAAGTAGTTGTCAAGCAAGTGATCAGGCACTTTCATCAGGCCCGCAAACATGGTGTGCGGCTCGTCGGTGATCCCGATGTAATTGTTCAGGCTCTTGGACATCTTTTCACTGCCGTCTAGCCCGACCAGCAGCGGCAAAGTGATGACCACCTGCGGCTCCTGGTCATAGTCGCGCTGCAAACCGCGCCCCACCAGGTTGTTAAAGAGTTGGTCGGTGCCGCCCAGCTCTACGTCGGCATGTAGCGCCACCGAGTCGTAGCCCTGCGTTAGTGGGTAGAGCAGCTCGTGCATAGAGATAGGCGTACCCGCGCTCAGGCGCTTGCTAAAGTCGTCGCGCTCTAGGATGCGGGCCACGGTGTACTTCGCCGCCAAAGAGATGATGTCCTTGTAGCCCATAGACTCAAGCCACTCGCTGTTGTAGCGGATTTCAAGCACCTCTTCGTCTTGGCGCAGTATGGCCTGACACTGTTCTAGGTAGCTCTGGGCATTGGCACGGGCTTGCTCCAAACTCAGCGGAGGGCGCGTTTTGCTTTTGCCCGTCGGGTCGCCAATGGTCGCTGTAAAGTCACCAATCAGCATGATCACCTTGTGGCCCAGGTCCTGAAACTGCCGCATTTTGCGGAAAATCACCGCGTGTCCCAGATGCAGGTCAGGCCGTGTAGGGTCGGCCCCCAGCTTGACGCGCAGCGGCTGGCCCGTTGCTAGGCTGCGCTGTAGTTTGCGCTTCAGGTCGTCTTCACTGACCAGGTCCACCACACCGCGCCGCAGTATGGCAAGCTGCTGATCTACGGGGAGGTGGCGCTGGATAGGTGGGTTGTGTGCGGCGGTTTGGGTCATGGCTGCTTGGCTCCTTCATTGTAAACAGGTGGTAGGGCGAAACGGCGGTCAGAGGCTGAGGCTGCGCCGCCCTTTGCCGCAAGTAGAGAGTATACCGCGTGACTGACCAAGTGCTTTTGCTAAATGCCAGAAATGGTACAGTAGCGTTATGCCGCGAATACTGGTAGTTGATGACGACGCTGCCATCCTGAAATTAATCAGTGTCATTCTTTCTCGTGCGGGTTATGAGGTGCGCACCAGTGCCCATCCGGTAGAAGCGCTGGAGCTGCTGAATGTCTTTATTCCTGATTTAATTATTAGTGATGTGGTTATGCCTTACATGACGGGCCTGGAATTCTTAGAAAAGGTGCGTGAAGATCCCAAGCGTGCTTCTATTCCTTTTATGTTGCTCTCCAGCCATGCTGAGCGCGGTGATGTGCGGCGCGGCATGAACCTGGGGGCTGATGATTACCTGCCCAAGCCTTTTACGCCTCAGGATCTGGTAAGCGCCATTGACGCACGTCTCAAACGGGCGGGCAGGGTGATGCAGAGTGCCAGCAACACCGAAGCCAAGGCGCTGGGTACGGGCCAGGTTATCTGGAAGGGCAAGGCGGTATCCTGGGTGTCGCGCAAGGCCCTAGAGCTGTTTTTTTATCTGCTAGAGCACAAAGAGGTGACCAGTTGGCAAGCGGCAGAGGCGCTGTGGCCTGAAAAGGACGAGGCGCGGGCCAGCAGCCTCTTTCACACCACCTTGCACCGCCTGCGGCGCTCACTGAGCAATGAAGCGGTGGTCAGCACCAACAGGCGCTACACCCTGGCTGAGGATATGCAGCCTGAGTATGACGTGCAGCGCTACGAACTACTCGCTAAGCAAGCCGAAGCAGGGTGGCTGGGCGTAGAAGAACTGCGCGAGTTGACCGACATGTACGGCGAGTTTTTGCCCAGCGTAGACTCGCCCTGGGCCGAAGACGTGCGTGCACGCCTAGAGCAAAAGCAGTTTTCGCTGCTGAGCCTCACCGCCCGCGCCACCGAGCAACAGGGCAAGCCTAAAGACGCCGCGCAGCTTTATCAGCGCGCCCTGAGCATTGACCCCCTGAGCGAAACCGATTGGCAAAGCCTGGAACGGGTGCTCAGTGCAGTGGGTGATTCGCGCGCGGCTATGGCCAAGGCGCGTGACGCGTGGTGGGCCACTGATTTGGACTGAAGCAGAGGGTGTTAAGGCTTTATAAAGTGCCTCTCGGCGCTTCTATCACGGGCCTGTCCCCCCTATAGATTAAGATACCCTCTGACCTGACAGGACAATGAACCCCCCGCTGTTTTGTTACAGGCCAATACTGTGCGGGCTGACAAGGAACCGAAACTTTATGGAACAGCGCATTTTACTGATTGAAGATAACCCCGATATTACCCGTGTGGTGCAGTATGAGCTAGAGCAAGCGGGTTACCGCGTCCTCACCGCCCCTGACGGCGTAACTGGTCTGACCAGCGCCCGCGAGCACTCGCCCGACCTGGTGATACTTGACCTGGGCCTGCCTGACTTTGACGGCGCAGAAATCGCCCGCCGCCTGCGTAAGACCAGTGCTGTGCCCATTATTATCCTGACAGCGATGGACGCGGTAGACCGCAAAGTCAACCTGCTAGAAGCGGGCGCAGATGACTACATGACCAAGCCCTTTCACCCAGAAGAACTGGTGGCCCGTGTCAAGGTTCAGCTTCGCCACCAGCAACACGGCGAAGTGATACACATCGGCGCACTTGAAATTCACCCGCAAAAGCGCCTGTGCCACTACAACGGTCATGAGGTGCGCTTGTCGCCCAAAGAGTTTGACCTGCTGACCTTCCTGGCCCGCCAACCGGGGCGTGTCTACTCACGCCAGGAGATTGAGCGCGAGGTATGGAACGGCGAACTGCCCAGCAACAGCAACGTGGTTGATGTACACATGGCTAATATGCGCGCCAAGCTGCGAGACTTAGACGGTTACGGGATTATCCGCACTGTACGCGGCATCGGATACGCCCTCAAAACGCCTTGAGTGGTGTTGATGGTGAACCTACCACTGCGTGCAACACAGGGTAAAGTGCAACAGGGAGTAACCTGCTTTGTCATACGAACCCCGACTCAATCAGAAACGACCTGATTTAGTCGGAGTCCGTACTAGACAATAACAAGGCTTTTGCTTACGTGTCCGTCACCCAGCGCTGTACTTAGTGGCTGCCGCAGCCGCCTGAGCCTTCACCGTCGGGCGATACCGCATTATCGGTGCGAAAAGAATGCCCGCAGCCGCAGCTAGAGGTGGCGTTGGGGTTGTTGACCGTAAAGCCGCCGCCCATCATGTTTTCTAGGTAATCCACTTCTGAGCCTTGCAGCAGGGGCAGGCTCATGCGGTCTACCACCAATTTGACGCCGCGGTCATACACCACGGTGTCGCCTTCTAGTTCGCGGTCATCTATCGCCATGCCGTACTGGTAGCCGCTGCACCCGCCACTTTTGATAAAGACACGCACGCCAGCGCCCACTTTGCCGCTCTGGGCAATGGCCGCCGAAGCCTTGGCTGCGCCCATTTCGCTGATAGACAGAGGGCCGCCGCCAGAGGTGACCACGACTTGTTCGGTTGAGGTATCAGATACTTGAGTCATAATCCCAGAATATACCCTGAGGGCTATTTTGGAAACACATATGTTTCTTTTATCTTGCGGAGAACCTGAGCAAAGGGGGCTGTCCTGTAACCAGACTGTGGCTGGACTGTGGTTGACTAAAGGTATAAACACTGTCTCAAACGCGGTTAACGCCTTTTATCAGCTTCTGTTTTACTCTTTCAAATCCTCCTCGTCGATAAAAAAGTCCACCGCCCCGGATCCTATTTCATAAAACCCGCCGATCACCTGAATTTGTCCGCTGTCTTCGGCGCCGCGGATCACCTCTTGTGCGCGCAGCACAGTGGCCTGGTGACGCACGTTGTTGATTACCGCCTCGCGCATGCGGGCTTTTTTGTCGCGTATAGGTGGCAAGTTTTGTACGCTGGGCTGTATGCGGCGTATCAGTGCCTGCAAAGCGGGCGGGTGCAGGATAATCTCTTCTTCGGGACACAGAGCCGCCGACACCGCGCCGCAACCCTCGTGGCCCAGCACCATGATGAGGTGAATATTGAGGTGGCGAATGGCGTATTCCAGCGTACCTAGCCCCGATTCACCCACCACGTTGCCCGCTACCCGCACCACAAACAGGTCGCCAAAGCCCTGGTCAAACACCAACTCTACAGGTACACGGCTATCACTGCACGCCAGCACCGCTGCAAAAGGCGTTTGCCCAATAATCTGGGCGCGGCGCTCGTTGGCTCCCAGTTCGGAGCGCTTAGACGTGCCATCAAAAAAGCGGGTATTGCCGTCTATCAGCGCCTCAATCGCCTGAGCGGGTGACTGTACTGTTTCGGGCTTAATATCAGCAATATCTGCCATACTCGCGCCCCTATGGATGGCATACAGCAATTTGCGCTGAAACTCTTGGGGGTCAATATCAGCAGTATCTGGCAGACGAGAAGCGCGGCGATCAGGCATAGCAAGATTATGCCCGCGCCGGGCCCGTCTGTGCTGCACCCGGTCTACCTTTGGGGCCTAAACATAATCAGCTACCTACCCTAAATACATCCGCTATGTTATGTTCTAAACATGCAAAATAAAGGCGACGATAGGCCTGACACAGACACCCTGTCACTCAATGATGTGCTTGAGCGCTACGCAACCTTGCGCGACACCATTTTGGGCCTAGAAGACGAAAAAAATAAGCTGGGTGAGGTGATTAAACAAGCGCTGCTGCGCGGCGAGCAGGCCGAATCTGACCTCTACCGCGCCAGTATCAAGGTGCAAAGGCGCGTAGAGTACCCCACCCAGCACTTCCGCGAAGTGTTTGGCGACGCAGCGGCTTTAGAAGTCTCAACCATTGACAAAAAAACTGCCGAAGCCCTGGCGCGCGCGGGCGACTTGGACGCCAGTAAACTGCGCTCCATTGCCAAAATTAAAGAGGTAAGTGCCCTGGTGCTCACGCCCAAAGACCAAAACTGATGACCTAGAGACGCTGCGGCGGCTTAAGCTATCCTTTATAAATCTTGATTATTTTCTTGGTCATTGCCCGCATCATAAGGTTATAAGGCCGCATTAGCCCTAAACTACGCTGTACTTCGGTGTTGTACTGCGGCCTCATCAGTAGCATACCTACCACAAATAAAAATAATTAAGGAGACAGCACAATATGGACTGGAAAGACCTGCCAAGTGGGAATGTAGAAGACAGACGTGGCGGCGGTAGCGGCCTGCCTGGTGGCGGCGTAGCCATTGGTGGCGTGGGCGCGTTGGTATTGGCCTTACTGGGGATGTTCTTTGGCTTTGACCCTAGCGTCATTCTGGGCGGTGGCAACTCCAGTCAGAACCAGTCGCAGTCACAATCACAGTCCCAACCACAATCACAGTCGCAGGGCCAGGGCAATGAAGGCCAAATCAGTGACGTTGACGGGCAATTTGTCTCTAAGATTTTGGGAAGCACCAACCAGACCTGGTCCAAAATTTTTAGTGCCTCGGGCAAAACGTATACTCAGCCCACGCTGGTGCTGTACACAGGAAAAACAGCGAGTGGCTGCGGCACGGCTAACAGCGCCGTAGGCCCCTTTTATTGCCCCAATGACAGCAAAGTATACCTAGATACCAGCTTTTTTAATCAGATGAAGCAGCAACTTGGCGGTGGTGGCGACTTTGCCTACGCCTACGTCATCGCCCACGAGGTCGGACACCACGTGCAAAACGAACTGGGCATCGCCGCCCAGGCTGACCGCGCCCAGCAAACTGCGCCTTCTGAAGCTGCCGCCAACCAGATCAGCGTGCGTCTAGAGCTGCAAGCCGACTGCTTTGCGGGTGTATGGGGCAAAGACAGCGCGCAGTTTACCCACATCACCCAGGCCGATGTACAGGAAGCCGTTAATACTGCTCAGGCCATTGGCGACGACAACCTACAAAAGCAGGGGCGCGGTTATGTGGTGCCTGATTCCTTTACCCACGGCAGCGCCGCTCAGCGCATCAAGTGGTTTACCACAGGCCTAGAAACAGGCGATCCCAAATACTGCAACACCTTCGGGTCTGCTTACAGCAGTTTATAAGTCAACAGCTGGACACCCAGAGTATGCAAAGCCCCCGCTGTTGGGGCTTTTTTTATGCCTAGTTCGCCGGCGCAGTGGGCTATGATGACCGCCAACGTACAATGCTTGCCGAGAGGGAGGAATACATTATTTCACATTCACAAGAAATTTGGACAGACGTGCTGGCCTATGTCCGCAATACCGTGTCGGAGGTGGAATACCACACCTGGTTTGCGCCTGTTAAGCCTCTGGGCGTCGAGAGTGGCGCGCTGGTGCTGGGTGTACGCAACTCATTTGCTCAGGAATGGTTCCGTAAACACTACCTAGAACTGCTTGAAGATGCGCTGCGCTCACTGGGGGCCGAGCAGCCGCAGGTCAGCTTTCAGGTGCTGCCCGCCGTACAAGAGGCCATGATAACTGCCGAGCAGCCTGCACCTGTAGCAACCCCGAAGCCCGCGCCGGCCCTGAGCGGCTTGCCGCGCCCCATGCCTGCTGGGGGTGAACGTGCGCCTAACCTCAACCCCAAATACATCTTTGAAAACTTTGTCGTGGGCCAGAACAATAACCTGGCGCACGCGGCGGCTCTGGCAGTGGCCGAGTCACCTGGCAAAGCCTATAACCCGCTTTTTATTTACGGCGACGTGGGCCTGGGCAAAACTCATCTGATGCACGCCGTAGGCCACTACATCACCGAACGCTTTCCAGGCAAACGGGTGGAATACGTATCTACCGAATCATTTACCAACGAGATGATCAATGCCATTCGCGACGACAAAACTACGCAGTTTCGCAACCGTTACCGCAATGTTGATCTTTTGTTGGTAGACGATATTCAATTCTTGGCGGGCAAAGAACGAACACAAGAAGAGTTTTTTCATACCTTTAATGCCCTATATGAAAGTCATAAGCAGATTATTCTCAGTTCAGACCGGCCACCGCGTGATATTCAAACCCTAGAAGGGCGCTTGCGCAGCCGCTTTGAATGGGGCCTTATTACTGATATACAGTCGCCAGAGTTTGAAACACGCGTGGCAATTTTAAAAATGAATGCCGAACATAACCATATTAACATCCCGCAAGATATTTTGGAACTGATTGCCCGCCAGGTCACCAGCAATATCCGTGAATTAGAAGGCGCGATGATGCGCGTAGTAGCCTTTGCCAGCCTCAATAATGTGCCTTTTTCACGGGCAGTGGCAGCAAAAGCACTGAGTAACGTCTTTACTCCGCAAGAAATAAAAGTAGAGATGAAAGATATTCTGGCGGCAGTCGCCGAGCGCTACAGCCTGAGTACCGACATCCTGCGCGGCGGCGGGCGCTCACGCGATGT
>JAGLBF010000017.1:0-16367 GCA_018260375.1 Deinococcus sp. | reverse complement strand
TCTCAATGCCCTCCCAGACAAGATTGTTTTGCTTTGTCAGCTTGTCTAGTCATATTGTACATAAAATTATTTTCTGTGGATAAACCTGTGGATAACCTGTGGATAACTGCCCTTTTCCTGTGGATAACCTGTGGATAACTTTGATTAAATTGCCTTAATCAAATGGGGGTGTGGATAAGTGCCGTTTTTATCCACAGGTTATCCACAGATATTTGAGTTATCCACAGGCTGCCTGTGGATAACTTTTTGGCTCCTAGCGCGCCTCTAGGCTAGTTATCCACAGTTTCCACAGGCCCTATTACTACTACTACTATTTATAGTTTTAAAGAAGAACAGTTAAAGATAGGACTTGGGCCTTACTCTGTACCGCCAAAGCGTCAAAAGCCCAAAAGGCAAACAGCCCACCCAGGCAAAACAGGAACCAGAGCGGCCCTTTTCTCATAAAACTTTTCGCCCTCAAGGGTGCACTCAGGTATGAGCCAAAAGCTCTTGAGCGTCTGCAATTTGTGACAACGCATGTGGCCGGCCAAAATCTGTCAGAATGGGGAACAGATGCAAGCACAAGTCACCAAAAAAACCCTCAATGAAGGACTCAGCATCCTGGAGCGCGTTATCCCCAGCCGGTCAAGCAACCCGCTGCTCACCTCGCTCAAAATTGAAGCCAGTGAGCGCGGCTTGCTGCTCAGCGGCACCAACCTAGAAATTGACCTGAGTTGCATGGTGCCTGCCGAGGTGCAACAGCCCGCCAGCCTGGTGGTTCCAGCGCATTTGCTGGCCCAGATTGTGCGCACCCTGGGCGGGGAGCTGGTGGAACTAGAACTCAGCGGTTCAGAGCTGGCCTTGCGCGCAGGCGGCTCAGAATTCAAGCTGCAAACAGGTGACTTAGAAGCCTATCCTGAGATCACTTTTCCCGCCAACTCAGACGCGACGCTCGACGCACACGAGTTAGCGCGCTCACTGTCAAGCGTGCGCTACGCCGCCAGCAACGAGGCTTTTCAGGCAGTGTTCCGCGGCATCAAGGTGGAGCAGCACGAAACCCGCGCCCGTGTGGTGGCCTCGGACGGCTTCCGTCTGGCCATGCGCGAATTTGCTGCACCAGGTGAGAGCCGCAGCATGATTATTCCTGCACGCAGCGCAGACGAAATGGTGCGGGTGTTACGCGACGGCGAGGTACGGCTGGCATACGGCGATGGAGTGCTGTGTTTGCAGACTGACCGCGTACGCATGAATGTAAAGCTGCTGGACGGCGATTTTCCCGACTACGAGCGGGTTATTCCCCGCGATATCAAGCTCACCGTGAAGCTTAGCGCTGCCGCTCTCAAAGAAGCGGTGTCGCGTGTGGCGGTGCTCGCTGACAAAAATGCCAATAACCGTGTGGAATTTTTGGTGAGTGAGGGCAAGCTGCGCCTGGCCGCTGAGGGCGATTACGGGCGCGGGCAAGACAGTTTGGACGTAGATCAAGAAGGCAGCGAGCCAGCCATGAGCCTGGGCTTTAACGCCAAATATGTTCTTGACGCGCTAGGGCCGATAGAGGGCGAGGCCGAAATGCGCTTTTCTGGCCCTACCAGCCCCGCTATGTTCAAGGCAAGTGGGGATGAGGGGTATTTGGCTGTCGTGGTGCCGCTGCGCGTTTAAGGGGCCTTTTTGGGGCAAGCAGAGGCATCACTGCTCTCCTTGCGGACTGTGGTTGCCACAGGCGGGGCTGAGCGACTGACCCATGCAGCTCAAAAGATGAAACCTCACGGCACAACATCCCAAAAGATACAAGCACGAAAGATACAAGCACGAAAAGACAAAACCAAGACAATAGGCGGAGTATACTCACGGCATGACCGCCCCAAGACGAGTAGACCATAACGCACAACTGCTTTGCAGACCTGCTTTTTAAAAGCTTTTCATGATGAGTACATCACGTTTCTTGCACCCGTTTGACGCATATCCCCGCTTTTTACATAAGGAGAACAACCATGCAAATTGAACAAGTGAAAGCCCGCGAAGTCCTGGATTCCCGTGGTAACCCTACCGTTGAAGCCGAAGTAACACTTGACAGTGGCTATCAGGGCCGCGCCATCGTGCCTTCGGGCGCGTCTACTGGTAGCCACGAGGCGCTAGAGTTGCGCGACGGCGGCGAGCGCTATATGGGCAAAGGCGTGCAAAAGGCCGTTGCCAACGTCAATGAGCGCATTGCTCCTGCCCTAGAGGGTCTGGACGCCTCGCAGCAGGGCCTGATTGACCACACCATGCTTGAACTAGACGGCACACCCAACAAGAGTGGGCTGGGTGGAAATGCGATCTTGGCGGTGAGTATGGCGACGGCCCGCGCCGCTGCCGCTGAGCTGGATATTCCACTCTACCGTTACCTGGGCGGGGCCAACGCCCGTACGCTGCCGTTACCGATGATGAATGTTATCAACGGCGGTATGCACGCCGACAACTCGGTAGACTTTCAGGAGTTTATGTTGATGCCTGTGGGCGCACCCAGTTTCCGTGAAGCGCTGCGCTACGGCACTGAAACTTTTCATCACCTGAAAAAAGTGCTGTCTGGGCGCGGTTATAACACCAACGTAGGCGATGAAGGCGGCTTTGCCCCTGACCTCAAGAGTAATGAAGAAGCCCTGGAAGTGTTGATGGAAGCCATCCAGAAAGCGGGTTACGAGCCAGGTAAAGACATCGCCATCGCTCTTGACCCCGCCACCACGGAGCTGTACAAAGACGGCAAGTACCACCTGGAAAGCGAGAAGCGTGTGCTGAGCAGTGAAGAACTGGTGGACTTCTGGGCCGACTGGGCTCTTCGTTACCCCATTGTCAGCATTGAAGACGGGCTTGCTGAAGATGACTGGGACGGCTGGCGTCTGCTGACGCAAAAGATTGGTGATAAGGTGCAACTGGTGGGCGATGACCTGTTTGTGACCAATCCTGAGCGCCTCGCCAAAGGCATTGAGACCGGCGTAGGGAACGCTATCTTGGTAAAAGTCAACCAAATTGGCACCCTGACCGAGTCTCTGGAAGCCATTGAAATGGCCAAGCGCAACCGCTACGGCACCATTATCAGCCACCGCAGTGGTGAGTCTGAAGACGCGTTTATTGCCGACCTAGCTGTGGCAACCAATGCCGGCCAGATCAAAACAGGCTCGGCCAGCCGGTCAGACCGCATTGCCAAGTACAACCAGTTGCTGCGTATCGAAGATGAGCTGGGCAGCGCCGCGCAGTTTCTGGGCCGCAAAGCCCTGCGCTAAAACATAACCAAAGCCGCCAGAACGGTACTTCTGAGATACTTATTCTTCTGGCGGCTGAATCTTTAAACCCATTGGAACCACTTCCAAAAAGAAGATCAGTATCACAAAATAAGCACAAGCGCTTCAACGACAATCGCCTCAACAGCAACGTATGGCCTAAAAAGGCTGGAGAACCCACCATGAAACATTTTGACCGTGCCACCAAGATTGTAGCGACTATCGGCCCTTCCAGTCGCAACCCCGAAGTGCTGAGCAAGATGTTTGATGCGGGCCTGAACGTGGTGCGTATGAATTTTAGCCACGGCTCGCACGATGACCACCGCCAGACCTACGACCTGGTGCGCCAGCTTGCCGCCGAAAAAGGCAGCACGGTGGCCATACTGCAAGATTTGCAGGGCCCCAAGATTCGGGTGGCGCGCTTTCGCGATGGCGAGGTTAATCTGCCCGCAGGTGCACCCTTTACCATCACCATGGACGACATAGAGGGTGACGAAAACCGCGTAGGCACCACCTACAAAAACTTGATTCATGATGTGCGCCTTGGCATGGTGTTGCTGCTCGACGACGGCAATATGAGCTTAAAGGTAGAGGGCGTGCGCGGCAATGACATCCATACCACGGTGCTGGTGGGCGGCAGCCTCAAAAACAACAAGGGCATCAACGTGCCCGAAGCCGACCTGACCGTACCTGCCCTGTCTGACAAGGACGTAGAAGATATGGAATTTGGCGCCCAACTGGGCGTAGACTGGGTGGCCCTGAGCTTTGTGCGCTCGCGCGACGACCTGCTGCTGGCGCGGCACTACATGGCCCGTTTTAACTCGCGGGCCAAGCTGATGGCCAAAATTGAAAAGCCACAGGCGGTTGAGCGCTTTGAAGATATTTTGAAAGAGGTAGACGGGATCATGGTGGCGCGCGGCGATTTGGGGGTAGAGATGCGTCCTGAGCAAGTGCCTGCCATTCAGAAAAAGCTGATTCGCCTGTGCCGTGAGGCAGGTAAACCTGTGATTACCGCCACCCAGATGCTTGAGAGTATGATTCACCTACCGCGCCCTACCCGCGCTGAGGCCAGTGACGTTGCCAATGCCATTTATGACGGTACCGACGCGGTGATGCTCTCGGCAGAGTCAGCGGCGGGGCTGTACCCTGTAGAATCAGTGGCCATGATGGACCGTATTGCCCGCGAAGCTGAGGCCAGCGAAGCCTACGCCATTACCCGCGCCACCGAATTAGACACCACAACCGCCCAAGACGTGATTACCCTGTCGTCTTGCACTATTGGCGATTTGCTCAAAGCCTCTGCCATCGTGTGCTTTACCCAGTCGGGCAACTCGGCTATTCGGGTGGCCCGCAACCGTCCCAAGGCGGTTATCCTGGCCCTCTCGCCCAACCCGAACACCTGCAACCAGTTGGCGCTGAGTTGGGGCGTGGTGCCTTTTCTAACTGAAGATCCACGCAACACCGATGACATGGCCCGTATCGCCCATGAAGTGCTGCGCAACAGCGGCCTAGCTGATTTGGGTGACCGCTACGTCATTACGGCCGGTGTACCTTTTGGGTTACAGGGCAGTACCAATATGGTGCGTGTAGAAAAACTCTGTGATCAATACCGTACATTCTAAATAAACCCTCAATACAATAAGGCACTGTTGAGTACAGTTAGTCGCCTTACAACAGCAGGCGCATGACAATGAGGGTCAGGTTATCCACAATAACGCCGAGTTATCCACAGGGAAATTGTGGATAACTTATTTTGTGACCCTTTGGCTGCGGCGCAGACGTGTACCTCTAGCGCTTTGCTTCACCGCATGACTAGATGTGGTGGCGTGGGCTTATACGGACTGCGAACTGCGATTTGAACTTTGTTAAACACGCGGTGAAAGAAGGCCAGTGGGCGTAGGAATCTGTATTATATTTACCTTCACTTGCCTAATCCAGCAAACATTTCCTAGGGCCAGAGCGCTAGACTACGAAGCATGAACCTAGACCAGTTGAGCATTAATACTATTCGTACCCTGAGTATTGACGGCGTGCAGGCCGCCAACTCAGGCCACCCTGGAGCGCCGCTGGGTATGGCGCCGATGGCGTATGTGCTGTGGCAAGATTTTTTACGGCACAACCCCAAGCACCCCGAATGGATGGGGCGCGACCGCTATGTGCTCTCGGCAGGCCACGCCAGCATGCTGATCTACTCGCTGCTGCACCTCACGGGCTACGACATGCCGCTAAGCGAACTCAAGCACTTTCGGCAGTGGGGCAGCAAAACACCGGGCCACCCCGAATTTTTCCACACCCCTGGGCTAGATGCGACCACCGGGCCACTGGGCCAGGGCGCGGGCATGACGGTGGGGATGGCGATTGCCCAGGCACACCTGGCCCAGCGCTTTAATAGGCCTGGACTGGATATTTTTAATAACTACACCTACAGCATGGTGTCTGACGGTGACCTTCAAGAAGGCATTAACCACGAGTCAGCGAGCCTGGCCGGACACTTGCAGCTGGGCAAACTGATCTGGCTTTATGACGACAACGATGTGCAGCTTGACAGCGCAACTTCCAAAACGTTTACCGACCAGACCAGTTTGCGCTACGAAAGCTACGGCTGGCAGGTGCTGGAAGTCGCTGACGGCAACGACATTGTGGCGATTAAAAACGCCATTGAAGCCGCCCGCAACGACACCAACCGCCCCAGCCTGATTCGGGTAAAGACCATCATCGGCTACGGTAGCCCCCGCGCTGGCACCAATAAAGCGCACGGTGAGCCGCTGGGCGAAGAGGGTGTTGCCGCTACCAAAACAGCCCTGGGCTGGGCGTATCCTGAACCCTTTACCGTGCCTGCAGAAGTAGCGCAGCACATGAGCCACGTAGAGCGCGGCGCACAGCAAGAAGCCGAGTGGAACGCCCTGATGAATCAGTACCGCGCCGAATACCCCGCTGAAGCTGCCGAGATTGACGCCATGTTTGCCCGCGACCTGCCCAAAGACTTTGCCGATGTGTTGCCCAGCTTTGACGTGGGCGGCAAGGCAATGGCAACCCGCGCCGCAAGTGGCAAAGTGATCAATGCCATTGCCCCCAAGGTGACAGGGCTGCTGGGCGGCAGTGCGGACTTGTCGGGCAGCACCAAGACCACTATTGAAAATTCGGGGGCGATGCAGTCAGGAGACATGAAAGAGCGCAACATTTATTTCGGGGTGCGCGAATTTGGCATGAGTGCCGCCGCCAACGGCATGAGCCTTTACGGTGGACTGCGCCCGATGGTAGGCACCTTTTTGGTGTTTGCAGACTACCTCAAGGCCGCCTTTCGGCTCTCGGCGCTCCAAAAGCAGCCTGTAACCTATGTGCTGACCCACGACTCTATTGGCTTGGGTGAAGACGGCCCCACACACCAGCCTATTGAGCAACTGGCGATGCTGCGCGCCGTACCCAACAGCTACGTCATTCGCCCCGCTGACGCAAACGAAACAGCCGCTGCCTGGCAGATGGCCTTGGAGCAGACCAAAGCCCCCACTGCGCTGATACTCACCCGTCAAGATTTGCCTATTTTGCCGCGCAACCACGGCGGCGTGAAAAAGGGCGCCTACGTACTCAAAGACGCTGAAGGCACAGACGGTAAGGGCGCGCAGATTATTCTGGTGGCTTCGGGCAGTGAGGTACATGTGGCCCTAGAAGCTGCCGAAGTCCTGAGTGCCGAGGGCATCGGGGCGCGGGTAGTGAGCATGCCCTGTATGGAGGCGTTTCGCGAGCAAGACCAGGCCTATAAAGACAGCATTCTGACCCCAGGCGTTAAGCGTGTGGCGATAGAAGCTCTCTCGCCGCAGCCCTGGTATGAGTGGGTAGGCCTCGACGGCGCAGTGGTCGGCATGAGCACCTTTGGCGCGTCGGCTCCCGCTAAGACCCTCTTTGAAAAGTTCGGCTTTAGCGCTGCCAATGTGAGCAAAGTGGTCAGGGGTTTGCTGCAGTAATACGCCTTCTGATGTAACGAAGGCGGATTCGAGTAGGAAAAGATACGGGTTGCCTGCTATGCAAGCGCAGTCCGTATAATACGGATTCCGATTGATTTGGCGTACTTCCGAATCAATCCGAGCGGATGCGAGTGGGAACAGCATACGGATTCCGCTAAATTCCACCACAGTCGGAAAAGCGCCGCCTGCGGCTCCATACCGCAGAATCCGTATAAGCGGGATATATAAGCAAAGTAGGGCAGAGGAATTGAGGCTGTGTGGTGGCCTTGTCGCCTTCCTTATCACTTGGCAACAACAGCCCTCAGCGGTATTTGAGGGCTTCCAGCAGCTCATCAACCAGCTCTACACCGTCACCGCGCTGGGCCGCCGTTGTCATATGCGCTTCTAGGTGCCCGCGCAGCACCACTTCGCCTGCACCGCTCAGAGCGCCCTGCACGGCTTTGATTTGCCTCAGCACATCTACGCAGTAGGCATCGGGTTCATCCAGCATTTTGACGATGCTCTCCAGATGTCCTCTGGCAATACTCAGGCGACGGCGGGCGCGCTTGCGGGCTTCTTCGGGCATGCACAGGTGAGCAGGAGCGGCTGACGCGGCGCAGTGCTGCGGGTCTTGGTCGGGTTTCATAGTCGCTTACTTTATGGTCTTGAGCAGTGTGCGGTAACGGGCAATTTCTGCTGTCTGCGACGCAATAATCTGCTTGCCCAACTGCCGTACTAGGGGGTTTTGCGTGCGGGAAGGAATCAGGCGGCTCATATCAATTGCACCCTGGTGGTGCGGAATCATGCCTTCCAGAAACCATCTGTCCATGCTGCCCTTCATGTGGTCCGACATCGGCATGTCCATAGACATAGATTTGGGCGTGTTGCTCTGGCCCGTCCAAGCCTTGAGCCAACCTTGCATGGTCGCAATCTCGCGCTTCTGGGCTGCAATCACCCGCTGTGCCTCGGCCTTAACACGGGGGTCTTGCCCCATGCTCAATTCGTGCTGGGCCATGTCTAGGGCCATTTGATGGTGGTCAATCATCAGCTGTGTCCACTTGACATCAAAGGCTTTGTTGCGCAGCGGCGCGAGCATGTCTTGCATTGGCATTTGCTGTTGCATGCTGCTGTGGTTCATGCTCGCCATTAAATGGCCCGGCGCAGGGCTGACTACAATCGGGCCTAGCTCCCCCGCTGGCGGCGCACTGGGTATCAGCAGCGCGGCTGCCAGCATTAAAGCGGCGCTACTCATGCGTCTGTAGGGGTTGCCTGATAACCCTCCTCCTTGACAGCGGCGACGAGTGCTTGTACATCGGCATTACCCTCTACGGTGGCGCGGCCTGCTTCCAGGTTTACCTGTACGTTTTGTGTGCCTGGTACGCTGCTCAGTGCTTTTTCTACGGCTTTGACGCAGTGTCCACAGGACATTCCCGAAATGGTTAAGGTGGTCATGCGCCTATGCTATATCCCCTGGGGGTGGATGACAAGAGAAAAAGGTCTTTTTAGGTTAAATTACCTCTAAAATCCGTTTATACATCCTTTATCCCTGGGGTGGGGGTAGGCTCAATGTCGCCTTGTGTACAGGCCAGGGCACGCGTCTGTACCTCGCGGTTAACACAGGCCAGTGAGGTGCTGGCAAGTTCGGCTTCCAGGGCGTGCTGGGCGCGGCTGCACACCTCTATAAGCGTGGGCTGGATGTTGCGCCCTACCATACAAGCGGCGTTGGGGTGCTCATGAAGTGAAAAAAGCTGTTCGGGCGACTGCACGGCGCGGTAAATATCCAGCAAGGTAATCTGGTCGGCGGGGCGGGTGAGGCTCAGGCCGATTACCCCCTGGCGCGACTGTACCAGACCTGCGCGGCGCAGCATGCCACTAATGCCGCGCACAATGACAGGGTTTACGCCTGTGCTCTGTGCCATTTTCTCTGAACTTAAGCGCACGTTGCTGGCTTCGGCGTTCAGGCTGATAAGGCTGAGTATGTGCGTTGCCAGGGCAAAACGGCTAGAGATAGTCAACACTGCTCCATAGCAATAGCATACGGATTCCGAGTGAACCTTGTTGAATACGCGCTCAAAGAAGGCCAGCGTGCCCAGGAAAAAGTACGGACTTCGCGGTAGGCAAGCGCAGGCAGTACCTTTACAGGTGTGCTGTCCTGAAGCGGAATCTGTATAAGTTTAAAAATAAAGGACATGTCGGCAGAATAGTTACAGGGCAGCGCCAACGTCAAGCACCGACGCCAAGCGGCAGGGCGCAGAGATGGCAACGCTGGCAGGTAGTCTGGTAGGGATTCCGACTTATACGGACTGCGCTAAATTCCACCACAGTCGGAAAAGCGCCGCCTGTGGCTCCATACCGGGTAATCCGTATGCTGTTCCCACTCGCATCCGCTCGGATTGATTTGGCGTACTTCCGAATCAATCGGAATCCGTATTATGCGTTATACAGATAGCGACTAAATCTGTGCATTTTTGATTAAATCAGGGCGGATGCGAGTGGCGCTTGTGACCCTCAACCAGCCTGCGCCTTACTGCTCACCTCAGTACTTGTTTGCCAGCGTCCTTACTACTTCGTCCTGAAAGGCGCGCAGCTCGAGTGTACCCACCTGCGTTTGGTCGATCATGATGCTAAACACCAGCAGGTGGCCCGACTTGGCCCGCACATACCCCGCCAGGCTAGATACCCCTGGCAGTGTGCCTGTTTTGGCGCGCACATCCAGCCCCTTGAGGCGGTCTGAGAGGGTGCCGCCGCGTGCTAGGGCTGCGGCGGTGGCGCTGCCTGTACCGGCCACAGGCAGCGCCTCAATAAAGAGGTTTTTGTGCTGAGCGTAGGCCTGTGCGGGGGTCAGTGTGCTGCCAGCAGGCAAGGGCGGCAGGTCATAATTGCGGCGTAGCAGCGTGATCAAGGTGCGCGGCGTTATGCGGTTGGCCCGTGAAAGCCCCGATGCGTCCGCAAGGGTCAGCGGCGCGGTGTTCATGCCCAGGCGCTGCAAATACTGGCGCTCAGCGGCGATCATGGCGGCGTGGGTCGCTGTTTTTTGCCAGGTGGTGCCCCCAGTGTTGGCCCCCTTCTGGCCGAGGGTGGCCCCCAGTTGCTCGGCCCAAATATTGTCGCTCGGCTTGAGTGTACGGGCAATCAGTTGGTGAAGCGGGGCGCTGCGGACAGTGGCAATGCCCTGATCGGCCAAGGTAGACGGCGCTGCTGCGCCCAGTTGTCTTGCCGCTTGTTGGCTTAAGTTCTGCGCCACCAGCTCCCCAAAGCCTCCGCTTGCCACACTACCTGTGACCTTCAGGCCTGCCGCCTGCAAGCGGCGCACAAAGGCCGCCTTTACCCAGCCCTGATAGGTAGCGGCGGAGGCGTTCCAGCCTGGTACAGAGGCCAGCCGGAAGCTGCTGACAGGCATCCCCAGCAGCGGCTGATTGGGCCACGTCGCCTCGTTAATGCTGCTCAGCAGCCGTACCTCACCCACCTCGCGTACACCCCGCGCCGCCAGTTGCTTGGCAAGGGCCGAGAGCGAGTAGGTGCCTTCTGCATCAAAACTTGGGTCAGCATCGCCGCGCAGGGTGACGTAACTCAGGCGCCTGCTTTTGCGGCTGACTTCCTGGGCGGGGGCGGTCACATCCACGCTGTACCAACTTTGCGGGCCGCGCTGCGCCATCAGTGCGCCCATGCTGATAAGTTTACGGGTAGACGCGGGAATAAATAACTCGTCTGGCCGGGCAGCTTCTAGCGTCTTGCCCGTAGCAAGGTCGTACACCAGTAGGCCCAGGTGGGCCTTGCCCGTATGTGGCCCGCGTGCCACCAGCGCGGCAATAGCGGGTGACAGCACAGGCTTGAGGGTCACCTGTTGCGCCGCAGCGGGCGCAAGTTTGGGGGGGGGTGTAGTAACGGATTTCTGGGTCTTGTTGGTCTGGGCCTTGTTGGTCTGGGCTTGGGCCAATGGCATAAGTCCAAACAGAGTCACGCCAGCCATCAGCAGCATAAAGAAAAACGGAAACGAGCCACGCACAACCACAGGCTAACACAGCGGCCTAAGAACACAGGGCCAATTTATGAGAAGGGCCGCAGCAGGGTAGTACGGATTCCAACCTGCACTCTGTTAACCTGCACGTTGTTAACCTGAACTTTGCTAAAAGTGTGATGAAAGAAGGCCAGCAGGCGTAAAATCTGTACCATACGCGCCTAGTACAGTCCCTTTTGGCCCTAGACGTTAGCCTGCTGAGGCCAGCGAAACAGCGAGTGTGGTCTGGAGCTGCCGTATAAGCCTTGACCACGCTCTATAAAACAGCTATAGTGCCTAGCGCTGGTTTGAGATGCTCGCATAGCGAGGCGTAGCGCAGCCTGGTAGCGCACTACTTTGGGGTAGTAGGGGTCGTGAGTTCAAATCTCGCCGCCTCGACCAGCACATAGGAAAGACTCTCTCTATGAGGGTCTTTTTTTGTTGTATAAGGCTATTTTGCTAACACTCAGTTGCCTGGGTTATATGCCCTGCGACTTGCATCCACCTCTTGTTCAACACGCGGTGAAAGAAGGCCAGTGGCCACAAAAACAAGTACATCTGTTGCCAAAAAAACCGCCCACTGCGGGGCGGCTAACCAATGTTAAGGTGACTGGGCGCTTACTGCACGCGAAAGCGCACGGTGGACTTCACGCTTTCGCCAGCAGCTAAGCCGGGAATCACAAAGCGCACGTTGGTGTATTCACTGGGTGATACGTCTACCTGCTTGGTAACACTTTTGCCATTTTCCTGCACAGTAACAGTCTTTTTGAGGGGCGCCGCTGCAAAAGTTTTGCCGTTATCAATGCTAAACAGCGACTTGATATCGTTGCGGCTCGCCGAGGTTGCTACGTACACGCCAGGGGTGATGTTCATGTTGATATTGATCGTACGCAGGGGCAGTTTGCCTACATTGGTGGCGGTGTTGGTATCTTCCAGCACGTCACCAGGCTTGGTAGAGACGGGGTTGGCCTTCAGGGTTTCGGTCTTTTTGCCGTCGGCGGCGGTAGTGGTGACCACCTGTGAGCGCACCAGTACCATTTTAAGCGGGCTGGTAGTCTGCTTGGCAGGTGCTGGGGCGGTGGTAGCGGGCTGGGCGCTGGCAAGGCCGAGCAGGGTCAGGGCGATCAAAGCTGTCAGGTTCTTCATGGTGGTTCCTCCGTATTAAAGCCAGGTTGCAGTCAGAATTCAGTAGTGAAGTAAAGCGGAAACCAGACGTGTACTGGCCAGATCTACACCCTATAGTATGACAAGTGAGCCTGAAAGCAATCTGATAATTCACCAAAGTAAGCTGGATCTACGGGAAGTTGCCGTTGAGAGGGTGGGCGTGGTAACTGAAGCGTAAAAGGCCAGTGAAAGGCAGCCAGGTGGCGCTGCATTGGTGCAGGGCACGCGGCAGTGTCTGAGGCAAAACCCTGGCACTTTTCTCGCCTGTAGCAAAGGGCCGTAGACAGCTTGCCAAGAAGCCATAAAATAAGGCCGCTTTCCTTGTTTAAGAAAGCGGCCCCTTTGGTGGTGGAGGCGGAGAGAGTCGAACTCTCGTCCGAAGACCCGTCCAGCGTGCGTCTACATGCGTAGTTTGCCTATTACATTGTCGGCCCAGAGGTTGCCAGCAAACAGGGCGCTCTGAGCTTATTTCCGTAAAAGTTCACTTATAGGCTACGGAGCCTGGCCCATAAGCTAGCCTTCTTTTAAGTCAGCTTGCACGTCGCCAAAGGCGGGGCTACGTGGTCACTGTGCAGTCAATTAAGCTGCAAGTGCGTATTCAACGCTATTGTTGCCAGTTAAAGGCTTTACCGTTTTTTTACGAGGCCCACGGCACCTCGGCATGCAACACGTCCTTCAAAGCCCCCGTCGAAACCGGATCGCCCCCAAAGACAGGATACAGTGTACAACGTCAGCACAGGATTTGCATGTAGTGCATTTGGCCTATTTGGCCTACCGGGGTCAGGGTGTATGAAAGGGCATTTGGGTGGTTGCGGCTAGGTAGCTGGGCGGCGGGCTATGTGCTGTGGCGTTTGGCCCGTGTGCCTGATCGCAGCAGCAGCCAGGCCAGCACGTTGAGCAGCAAGCAGGCCCAGAACACCGTGCGGTAATCAGCGATTTGGGCTACGCCGCCCACCATGAGGCCCGCCAGCACAGCGCCCGCGTTGCTGGTGTTGGCAAAGAGGGTGGTGGCTATGCCCATGCGTCCTGGCATCAGATCCTGAAAGTAGGCCATGCCGATGCATGAGCTGATGGCGATGACCACCGCCCGTACCATCTGCGATACCAGCGCCAAGCCCATATTGGGCGTGAGGGCCATCAGCAGGGTCATCAGCACTGCCAGGGCGAAACCGAGCAGCAGCAGGGTTTCGCTGCTATAACGCCGCGGCAAAAGCACAAAGCTGAGCATGATCGGTATCTCAAGCAGGGCGCACAGGCCAAGCAGTAACCCCACTTGGCCAGCGTTACCGTGCAGTTCTTGCGTGACAAAGAGCGGCAAGGCGATCATCTGGGCGCTGAGCGAAGCGGCGTAGAGGGTAAAGGACAGGGCAATCAGTGAAATAGAAACGGGCGGGTCAACGGCTGCGGGCGAGGTAGCGGCTCCGGGTGAGCTAGTGGCAGCAGAGAGAAGGGGTTCGCTGTGGACTATAGCGGCGCTATGGGGTGATCGCCTGGTGAGTACCGGCAGAGCAGTAAGCAAGTAGAGCCCGCCCACCGTCAAAAACAGCCCGCCAAAGTGCAGCTGTTGCAACACCACCGCGCCCAGAGCTGGCCCCGCTACCCAGGCCAGTGAAAAGACCGAGCGCAGCAGGGTAACACCGTGCTCGGCGAGTTGGGGTTGAGCCTTGCCACCCTCTGACTGGGCCAGTTGTGAGCGGGCGTAGGTAAACAGTTGCGGAAACCCCGCCGAAGCCACCGCCAGCAGGCTAACGGCGATCAACAGTGCAGGCCAGTAGGTATGGGTGACACTCAGCAGGCTGTAGCCTAGCGTGCCGCTGAGAAGGGCCACCAGCACGGCGGGGCGGCGGCTGGGCAGGCGGTCAGACCAGCGGGCCAGCAGGGTGCTGAGCACAATACTGCTGACTGACAGAGAGGTCATAAAAGCGCCCAGCCACAGCGGTTTCATGCCAATTTGCTCTACGCCGTACAGTGACATGAAGGGGATGACAAAAGACGAAGCCAGGCCCAGCATAAAAATAGTGAGGGTCATCAGGGCAAAGGGCGGCGTGCGCCACAGCAGTTTGAGCGGAGACAAGGCAGAGGGGGCAGACACAGACATAGGGTCATTATGTGCGTCTTGGCCTTGAGTTGTTGGTTTTTAAGGCTTGGTGGTGGAAACCAGGCCGTTTTGTTGCTGCTGGTGGTTTTGGCAGGGCTCAAATTTGCTGGGGCTTAACTGTGCTGGGGTTCAACTGTGCTGGGGTTCAACTGTGCCAGAGTTCAACTGTGCCAAAGTTCAACACTGAGCCACCTAGCGCGCTATACTTCGTGGCTGAATGCCGCCTTTGTGCGTTCAGGAGTAACGATGACCCAAGCAGACACCACCCCCGCACCCGATACCCGCAACCGTGTGGGATTTATTTCGCTGGGCTGCCCCAAGGCGCTGGTAGACAGCGAGCGTATCCTGACCCAGCTGCGCGTTGAGGGCTACGAAGTGGCGAGCAGCTACGAAAACGCCGATACGGTGATTGTCAACACCTGCGGCTTTATCACCCCCGCCGTAGAGGAGTCGCTTGCTGCTATAGGCGAGGCGCTCGACGCTACGGGTAAGGTTATCGTCACGGGTTGCCTGGGTGAGCGCCCCGAAAAAATCCGTGAGCGCCACCCCAAAGTCGCCGCCATAACGGGAAGTGAGGCGGTAGATGATGTGATGGCCCATGTGCGCGAGCTGTTGCCGCTGACCCAAAACCCCTTTACAGGGCTGCTGCCTATCGCCGCTGCAGGAATGCGGCCTGGGGTGTCTCCTATACCGGCTCCAGAGCGCGAACATACCCGCCACGGCGACGTATTTGCTCCCAGCGTCAAGCTCACGCCGCGCCACTACGCCTACCTCAAAATTGCCGAGGGATGCAACCACACCTGCGCCTTTTGCATCATCCCTAAACTGCGCGGCAAGCAGGTGTCACGCGACGCGGGAGCAGTGCTGTACGAGGCCTTTCGGCTGGCGGCGGGCGGCACCAAAGAGCTGATTGTCATTTCACAAGACACTAGCGCGTATGGCGTGGATATTCGCTACCGCGAGAGCGAATTTCAGGGCGAGCAAGTCCGCGCGCACCTCACTGACCTGGCAAGCTATTTGGGCGAGATGGGCGTGTGGGTGCGGATGCACTATGTCTACCCCTACCCCCATGTTGAAAAAGTGGTGGAGCTGATGGGCCAGGGAAAAATCTTGCCTTACCTTGATGTGCCGCTGCAACACGCTAGCCCGCGCCTCTTAAAGCTGATGAGGCGGCCAGGAGCAGGCAAGCAGCTTGACACCATCAGGCGTTGGCGGGAACTTTGTCCTGAAATCACCATCCGCTCTACCTTTATCGTAGGCTTTCCTGGCGAAACTGAGGTCGAGTTTCAAGAACTGCTGACTTTTTTGGAAGAAGCCCGCCTAGACCGCGTCGGGGCTTTTGCGTACAGCGATGTGGACGAGGCCGACGCAGCCGCGCTTCCAGGCCACGTCCCCGAAGAGGTAAAAGCAGAGCGGCTAGAGCGTTTTATGGCGGTGGCCCAGCGCATCAGCGCCGAGAAACTGGCGGAAAAGGTGGGCCGCACCCTCGACATCATCATTGATGAACTGAATGATGACGCAGACGACAAGCCGGGCACCAGGCTGATAGGCCGTACCAAAGGCGACGCGCCGGGCATTGACGGTCAGGTGTACCTCTACGCGGGTGACTTTGTGGGCCAGGTCAGGGTCGGCGACATTGTGCAGGCCCGCATAGAAGACAGCGACGAATACGACCTGTTTGGTGAAGTGTTGGCCCGCCCCGAGTGGAAGCCCAATGTGCCGCAGTTGGGGCATTTTAAGCACTAAGGAAGTGGGTACATGGCAAAAAATAGACCAGGCGCTTTAAAGGAGTCTCTTTAAAGTAAAGGCGGAATCCGTATCTTTTCTCACTCGTATCCGCCCTCATTCAACCATAAACAACCTGATTTAATCGGAACCTGTATAATACGGATTCCGATTGATTTGGCGTACTTCCGAATCAATCCGAGCGGATG
>JAGLBF010000170.1 GCA_018260375.1 Deinococcus sp. | reverse complement strand
TGCCCTATGGTAGACTAAGAAGATATACCTATAACTAATTTTCCGTAATGCTTATCAGTGGTCAGAATTTGCTACCAACGGTTGAAGAAGGTAGGCGCCGTTATTCAACTGTGTGATTCAACTGTGTGAGCTTTAGCCCGCCAGCTTTTGCCCCAGCACCTGTGCCAGCACCTGGGGGTCAGCTTTTGCGCCCAGAGCACGCATCGCCTGGCCTGTAAAGAAGCCCAGCAAGGCCACTTTGCCGCCCCTGTACTCGGCCAGTTTGTCGGGGTGGCTGCTGAGCACCTCGTCAACCACTGCCCCAATAATCTGCGGGTCGCTGATGACCTTTAAGCCTCGGCGCTCCACCACGCTTGAGGGCGTCTCACCGCTGTGGGCGGACTCAAGCAGCACCTCGCGGGCCATCTGCTTGGTCAGTTGCCCTGCCGTGACCAGGTTAGCCAGCCCCATCAAATCTTGGGCGCTCACCTTGATCTGCCCAGAGTACACCAGACCCGACAGGTCACGCGCCACCCAGCTGGCTACCTGCGCTACTTCAGTCTGGGGCGCCTGGGCCGCTATATCTGCCAGGTACGCGCCCAGCACTTCCTGGCGAGCCAGAATATCGGCTTCACTAGTGGCCACACCCTGAGCCTGCCAGTAAGCCATTTGCCGCTGCTGCTCACTGCTGAGAGGAGCAGCGGCGGGCTTAGGTTCACCCGCTTTACTGCCGGCTTTGGTGCTGTTAGCCTTATTTCCCTTTTGCACCGCCCCCTTCTCAGCTGCTGGCGCCGTTTCGGGCTTGCCCCAGGTATCTTTGAGGCTGATGATTCGCCCAAACACCAGCGCGTCCTCGCGGCTTAGTTTGGGGTCACGCCAGAAATAGCCCTGGCGCTCAAATTGATAGCGGGTATCACTTGGGTCAGCCGCCACACTGCGCTCTACATAGCCCCGCTTCACGATCAAACTGCTGGGGTTGATGTAGCGCAAAAAGTCGCTGCTCACCGGCTGAGTGGTGTCCTCGTGGCCTATTTCTTCAGGGTCAAATTCTGGGACGATATCGTCAGGATGAGGGCCTTCGGGGTTAGGCACGCGAAAGAGGCGGTCATAAATACGGAATTCGGCGCTCAGGGCGCTCGCCGCGTCTACCCAGTGAATTACCCCTTTGGCGCTGGCGTCCTCGCCCAGCAAGGTAGCCCGCACCAGCGTAATACGGCCCGCTTCATCTGTCTCTAGCTCATCTGCGCGGATGATGCCCGCCCCGCGCAGCCGCACCGTGCCGCCCAGTACCAGGCGCTTAAAGCCTTTGGTGGCCTCTTGCTGCACGTCCTCGCGCTCAATGTACAATTCGTGACCAAAGGCGACAGAGCGCGTGGCCTGATCAGGGCTGACCCGCTCACCACTGGGCAAGCTCACCAAGCCGTCAGAGCTGGCATTCACCACGTCATGCGGCCAGTATGGCAGGTTGAGGGTCTGAGGTTGGACATTTGAAAGCACCACTTTGACAGGGTCAATAACCGCCATCACACGCGGGGCGCGGTGATTGAGGTCGCCGCGCAGGGCATTTTCATAGATGGCGATATCTACCGTGCGGTTGGTGCGGCTTACGCCAATGGCGGCGGCAAATGCCTTGATCGCCTCAGGTGTTACCCCCAAACGGCGGGCGGCACGCAGGGTAGGCATGCGCGGGTCATCCCAGCCCTCAACGTGACCTTCATTGACCAGTTGCCGCAGTTTGCGCTTGCTAACCACCGTGTATTCCAGGCTGCGACGACCAAACTCGTACTGATGGGGGCGCGGGTCAAAGTCCAAGCTCTCCATCAGCCAGTCATAAATGGCGCGGTTGTCCACAAACTCCAGGCTGCACATGCTGTGCGTTACGCCTTCAAGCGCGTCCTGTATGGGGTGCTGAAAGTCATACATGGGATAGATGCACCACGCCGCACCCTGACGGTAATGCTCGGCGTGCAGTATGCGGTACAGCACCGGGTCGCGCAGCTTCATATTGGGGCTGGCCAGGTCTATTTTGGCCCGCAGCACATGTTCACCCTCGGCAAATTCGCCTGCCCGCATCCGCGCAAAGAGCGCTAGGTTTTCGTCCACGCTGCGCTCCCGGTAAGGGCTGGGGCGTCCCACTTCGCTGGCACTGCCGCGCAAGCGGGCCATCTCGTCGCCGCTAACCGAGTCAACGTAGGCTTTGCCGCGCCGTATCAGTTCCTGAGCCAGTTGGTAATAGCGCTCAAAGTTGTCAGAAGCGTAGTACAGTTGTTCGCCCCAGTCCCAGCCCAGCCAGCGCAAATCATCTTGAATAGCCTCAGCAAATTCTATACTTTCACCTGTGGGATTGGTGTCGTCAAGGCGCAGGTGGTAGCGCCCGCCGTACTGCCGCGCCGTCTGAAAGTCCAAAAATGACGCGAAGGTGTGGCCCAGGTGCAAGTACCCGTTGGGTTCAGGCGGAAAGCGGGTCACGACTTGTGGGTACTTGCCGCTCGCCAGGTCGTGCTCAATAATCTCAGTAATAAAGTTGGGGGCTACAGTGGGCGCTGAGGTGTTGGGCATTGGGATAGAAACTGTTTCGGGCTGGCTCATCTCGCTACAGCATAGCGCGGGGGCAGGCGGGGTTATACAAGGTATACGGACTGCGCTTCAATCAGGCCATTTCTGATCGAACCGGAACCACTGATACGGTAGTACGCCCTACAATTCACGCGCTGCTGCCCGGGCGTAGCGCACACAGTCGGGGATGCCCACGCCGCCGTAGCTGGCCCCCACGACACGCAGGGTGGGTGGCAGGGCAGCGTTGATGCGCTCAATTTGTCTCAGGTGACCCAGTTGGTAGGCGGGGTTTTGTCCGCGCCAGTCAAGCACGCGGCTAAAGAGTGGCTCACCCGTGACCCCGAGCAACCGCGCTACCTCACGCTGAGCTGCCTGCAAGGCTTCGGCGGGTTCTAGAGCGCCCATAAAGGCCCGCAGCAACACCCCGCCTTCGGGGGCGCGTCCGTGCATTTTTGACGAGTGAAGGGTAATAGCAGACAGCGGCGTGTCTTCTTGACGGTCAACAATCACACCGTGCATGTTGAGGGTGTGAGCAATTTGGTCCGTGCGGTAAGCCAGGGCCACTGCCACCGAGCCGTTCGCCCGCAACTGGGCGAGTTGCTGTGCGGCGGCGGGCTGGGTGCGGGCCAGCAACTCGCGGGTCTTCCAGGCAGGGGCGGCGACTATCACGGCGCGCCCCTGCAAGGTTTCGCCTGAGTGCAAGCGCACAGCGTGGTCATCAACCTCAGCCACAGGTGTATTGAGGCGAATATCGCCCGTCAGTTGCTGCTCTAGCGCACTGATCAGGGTTTGCATACCGCCCTGAAATGACAAGAACACAGGGCGGGCGGGCTGGTTGTCAAGCTCTCTTTGCGCGGTTCGCACGCCTCTTATCACGCTGCCGTAGCGCTGCTCCATCTCTAGATACGGTGCAAAGGCCGCCTGCATACTCAGTTCGCTGGCCTTGGCGACGTAGATACCCGCCATCAGCGGTACCACAAAATCCAGCGCTTCTGGCCCAAAACGGCGCACGATAAAGGATTCGAGCGACTCATCTTCTGTGGTTGGCGCTTTGGGCGCCACCTCTTGCTCAGCCAAAAAGCGGCGCAGTCCCTCAGGTGACAGCACACCGCTGTCCAAAAAGCTCTGGTCTTCTAGCGGCACAAACAGCTTGAGCCTGGGCGGAAAAGGCAGCAAAACGCCGCGCTTTAAAAAATACAGGTGGCGTGTGTCGGGGCGGGGGTGGATAAAGTGCGGCGCTAAACCCAGCTCGCGGGCGAGTTGCTCAGCGTAGGGCTTTTGAACGATAAATGCGTCTGCCACCTGCTCTATCAGGTAGCCGTCTGGCGTGATTTCGGTGCCAATTTTGCCGCCCAGCCGCCCGGCTGCTTCAAGCAAGGTATAAGGCACGCCAAGGCGCTGCAGTTCCCAGGCCGCACTCAGGCCTGCGATGCCGCCGCCAACGATGAGAACGGGGAGTTGGTGCGTTGTCATGGGATGATTCCTTTAGAGAAGTCTGAAGCTCTAGAGCTGTACATGTCTGATACGGATTCCGATTGATTTGGCGTACTTCCGAATCAATCCGAGCGGACGCG
>JAGLBF010000169.1 GCA_018260375.1 Deinococcus sp. | reverse complement strand
ACTCGCATCCGCCCTGATTGATTCGGAAGTACGCCAAATCAATCGGAATCCATATAATACGGATTGTGCTGGCCTCGCTTTTACCGCGTTTTAAACAAGGTTGAAGTGGGGATCTGTATAAGGGACGTAGTGTCCTGATGCTCCCCTGGTGGCAGGGGCTAAGGGCTCCTCTCCCCCCTGAGTCCTGTGATCAGCACCTCGTATTTGCCTGTGACCCACACCTTAAAGCTGTGTTTTTGCAAGTGACGCCGTATCAGCGCCGCGTCAGCGAGCAGCAGCGACAGGTCAGGGTCACGAAAGTTGAGCATTCTGGCGCCGTAGCGCACTTCGCCCGCTGTGTAGCGGCAGTTGGGCAAGCCCACCACCAGCGCTCCGGTGGGCTTGAGGTGCCACTTGATCAGCCCGCGCAGCGCGGTATCTAGGGTTACATGGCGACTTTGTAGCACGCTGAGGGCCAGCACCGTGTCAAACTGGCCCAGGCTTTGTGGCAGTGCGTTAAGGTCAGCCACTTCAAAGCGCCAACCAGAAGGCCCACCAGCTTGTACATAGCGCTCGCGGGCCAAAGCAACCGCGCTGGGGTCAAGGTCCAGGCCCACCACCTCAAATGCTTGCTCAGGATAGGCCAGCGCCAGGGCTTCTAGCTCGCGCCCGCTGCCTACACCCACGCTCAGTATTCTGGCCCCTGGCGCTAGGTTGCAGCGCTGCAACGCCTCGACAAAGGTATCCAGGAACCAGGGGTCTTCCAGCTTGTTGAGCCGCTGAAAGTCGCTGCCTTGCCCGTACTCGCTCAGGCGCTGCACGGGCGGCAAACGGCGCAAGGTCAGCTGCACCCGCCCGCCGGCCTGCTTTTCAGGCGTCAGCAGCTGCGCGTTGAGCCGCTCGGCAATGTCAGCCCAGCTTTGCCACGAGCGGTACAGGCTGCCACCTGGCAACACCTCACCCGCGTACAGTCCACAGCCTCCAGCGGGGTCAGGCGCGTTAAAGGTCACGCTTTCGGCCTCCTGCAAGGCGCGGCGCAACAGGAACAACACCTCATGTAACGGCTGTTGGGTAAGGGTAAGCACGCAAGCAGAGTACAGGAAGTGCAAGCCGCGCAAGATAAACACGCTTGCAAAAGCGGAATGCCTATTATACGGATTCCGATTGATTTGGCGTACTTCCGAATCAATCCAAGCGGATGCGAGTGGGAACAGCATACGGACTGTGCGGTATGGAACCGCAGGCGGCGCTTTTCCGACTGTGGTGGAATTTAGCGGCAGTCCGTATTATCACCTTCTCTCTTCCTTGCGCCCTGCCAATTCTTGCTAGGCTAAGGCCAGGTGCTGCGGGCACGGGCATGTGAACACTCCTTTCTCCAGGTCTGTTCTGTGAGACACACCCCGCGCCCTTTAGCTACTCAGCAACAGCACCTGTTTGAGGCCAACATGCGTAAATATTACACTTCCGAATCGGTGTCCGAGGGGCACCCCGATAAGCTCGCTGACTTTATTTCAGACTCTATTTTGGATGAGTTTTTGCGACAAGAACCCAGCAGCCGCGTAGCGGTAGAAACCCTGCTCACCACAGGCATGGCGGTGGTAGCGGGCGAAGTCACCGCCCAAACCGCCCATGTAGACGTGCAGCGGGTGGTACGCGAAGCAGTCAAAACGGTGGGCTATACCCGCGCCCACTACGGCTTTGATGCCGAATACAGCGCCGTATTGGTGGCGCTGCACGAACAAAGCCCCGACATTGCAGGCGGCGTCAACTTTTCGGAAGAGTGGCGCAATATGTCTGAGGCCGAGCGCCAGGACAAAGCCAACGCCCACAGCATGATCGGCGCGGGCGACCAGGGGCTGATGTTCGGCTATGCCACTGACGAAACCCCCGAACTGATGCCCCTGCCTGTCAGTCTGGCACACAAGATCACCCGCCGACTTGCCCACCTGCGCAAAAGCGGCGAGGTGGAATACCTGCGCCCAGATGCCAAAGCCCAGGTAACGGTGGTGCGCGATACCGCCGAAGACGGCCATACCACCCAGGACATTTGGGTGGATACGGTGGTTATCTCTACCCAGCACAGCGAAGAAGTGAGCCAGCAACAAATCCACGATGACATGGAGCGGCAAGTGATCCGCGAGGTGATCCCTGAGCAGTACCTGCGCCCTGAAACCAAGTACTTTATCAATCCGTCGGGCAAGTTTGTGATCGGCGGGCCACACGGCGATACGGGGTTAACGGGCCGCAAAATCATCGTAGACACCTACGGCGGCGCCGTACCGCACGGCGGCGGAGCCTTTAGCGGCAAAGACCCCACCAAAGTTGACCGCTCAGCGGCCTACTACGCCCGCTACATCGCCAAAAACCTGGTGGCAGCGGGGCTAGCTCAGCGGGCGCTGGTTGAAGTGGCCTACGCCATAGGCCGCGCCCATCCTGTGTCGCTGCGGGTTGACAGCTACGGCACGGGCAAGGTCAGTGACGAGCAACTGGCCAACATCGTCTTGCGCCACTTTGACGCACGGCCCCAGGCGATCATCGCTGAGCTTGATCTGCTGCGCCCCATCTACGCTCTAACAGCCGCCTACGGACACTTCGGACGTATAGAGTTTCCTTGGGAGCGGCTAGATAAGGTAGAGGCACTTCAGGCAGAAGTAAAGAGCGGCAAATAGGCCTTAGCCTTATACGCATTCCGCTTGATTCCAGCCTAGTAGTTAAGCAAAGTAGTCAAGCCTAGTAGTTAAGCACAGTATGGACGAACAGTATTCAAGCACACTCGCAAAAACGCTGATACGGACTGCCACTAAATTCCACCACAGTTGGAAAAGCACCGCCTGTGGCTCCATACCGCGGCATCCGTATGCTGTTCCCACTCGCATCCGCTCGGATTGATTCGGAAGTACGCCAAATCAATCGAATCCGTATGACTGTGCTTGAATACTAGGAAAGCCCGTACTGTTTCCTACTTCTGCGGGCCGGATTTCACCACGCATTCAACGAGGTTCATGAAATCCAAGCGGTATCAGCCAAGGCAGGCAGCAAGGCCATGGCTGGGCGCAGGTACATGTTAAAGGTTTGGCGGGCCTTTATGGTTTTGCTTCACGCTTTACCAGCGCGGTTGCATAGCGCCCATCAGGTGATACAGCAGCGCCTTTTGGGCGTGTAGGCGGTTTTCGGCCTGTTCAAATACCCGTGACTTGGGATGTTCGGTTGCTTCGGGTACGGTTTCTTCGCCGTAGTGGGCGGGTAGACAGTGCAAGAAAATACCGTCTGGAGCGATGGTATCTAGCATCTGTGGCGTGACCTGATAGCCCGCAAAGGCGCGGCGGCGGATGTCGGCTTCGGCTTCCATGCCCATAGAAATCCACACGTCGGTGTACAGCACGTCGGCCCCCTCCACTGCACTGAGGTCATTGGTGAGGGTGATGTCTGCGCCTGAACGCACCGCGTCAAGCAGCACCGCGCCGTTGGGTTCGTATCCCACAGGGGTCACAATGGTCACGCGGCTGCCCGTCAGCATGCCCATGTGCATGTGGCTGTTGGCCAGGTTGTTGCCGTCACCGATATACACCACGCGCTTGCCCTGTGCGCTGCCCAGTTCTTGCTCGATGGTCTGATAGTCTGCCAGCAGTTGCACGGGGTGAAGCATATCACTCAGCCCGTTGATCACCGGTACGCTGGCATGCTGTGCAAGTTCATGCAAGGTTTGTTGCAGGTACACGCGGCCCATGATGCCGTCTACCCAGCGCTCTAGGTTGCGCGCTACGTCGCTGACACGCTCGCGGGTGCCCAGACCGATTTCGGCATTGGTGAGTGTGATGGCGTGCCCGCCCAGTTGATACATACCCACGTCAAAGGTGGTGCGGGTACGCAGCGACGACTTTTCAAACACCAGCGCCAGCGATAGGCCTGCCAGCGGCTTGACTTGCTTCCACTCGCCGCGCTTCATGGACGAAGCGGTAGAGAGCACGGCGCGCAACTCGGCAGCAGACATATCAAGGTTAGACAAAAAGTCGCGCCCCGCCAGCACAGGCTGGGGCAAAGTGTGGGGGGTCAGGGTAGGGGTCATGGTTTGTATTGTACAGGCAGACGGCCTTTTGGGGTGCATGTTTATGCAGAAAAAGGGCGGGGCTGTGCCTGATCACTGATACGGACTGCCGCTCCATTCCACCACAGTCGTAAAAGCGCCGCCTGCGGCTCCA
>JAGLBF010000168.1 GCA_018260375.1 Deinococcus sp. | reverse complement strand
GCTTTTCCGACTGTGGTGGAATGGAGCGCAGTCCGTATGAGCGCTCAGGCGCGGGTGAGGGCGTATAAGCGCACCTTCACCCGCTTACTTTGCCACGGGCGGCTTAAACCCGCGCAGCCGCAGGGCGTTCGCCAGCACAAATAGGCTTGAAAACCCCATCGCCGCTGCGGCCAGCACGGGATTAAGCTGCCAGCCTAGCCAGGGTTGCAAGGCCCCCGCCGCCACTGGAATAAGAATGATGTTGTAAGCAAAGGCCCAAAACAGGCCCAGTTTGATGTTGTTGATGGTCGCGCGGCTCAGGGCAATAGCGGCTGGTACGCCGCTCAGTTCGCCCGCCATCAGTACCACGTCGGCGGTTTCTATAGCGACGTCGGTGCCGGTGCCAATGGCAATGCCCACGTCACTGCTGGCCAGCGCAGGCGCGTCGTTGATGCCGTCACCCACAAAGGCTACCTTTTTGTCGCCCTGTTGCAAGCCGCGAACCACGTCGCTTTTGCCACTGGGCAGTACCTCGGCGCGCACGGTGTCTATGCCCAGTTGAGCGGCGACGGCTTGGGCAGTGTGGGCATTGTCGCCTGTGACCATCACTGTTTCTATGCCCTGCTTGTGGACTGCTTGCAGTGCTGCGCTCGCCCCTGTCTTTACAGGGTCACTAAGCGCCAGCAGCGCCCACAGTTGCCCGTCTACAGCAGCGTAGAGCGGTGACTGAGCCTGCTGTGCCAACGTCAGGGCCTGAGTTGCCAGCGGCTCAATATTGAGGCCCTCTTCTTGCATATACCGCGCTGAACCCACCAGCACGGCCCGCCCCGCTACAACAGCCCTAAGGCCGTGACCCGCTTTGGCGGCAAACTGGCTCACAGGAGGCAGCTCAAGCCCCTCTTGCTGAGCCGCGTTGACAATGGCGCGGCCCAGCGGGTGCTCGCTATTTTGCTCGGCAGCGGCTACCAGCGTAAGCACCTCGGCGCGGGTATGCCCGGCAACGGGTATAAGGTGAGTAAGCTGCGGGTGGCCCTGTGTCAGCGTACCTGTTTTGTCAAAGGCCACAGTATTGGTATAGCCCAGCGCCTCTAGTGCCGCGCCACCGCGAAACAAAATGCCCAGTTCGGCGGCTTTGCCACTACCGACCATGATACTGGTAGGAGTCGCCAGGCCCATCGCACAGGGACAGGCGATAATCAGCACGGCGACGGTGTGTATCAGGGCTGTACTCAGCGCGTTAGGGCCGCCATAAAACATCCACAGCACAAACGTCAGCGCGGCAATACCCAGCACAACTGGCACAAACACCGCCACCACGCGGTCAGCCAGACCCTGAATCGGTGGCTTGCTGGCCTGCGCCGACTCTACCATCTTCATAATCTGCGCCAGGGCGGTATGTTCGCCCACGCGGGTGGCCCGGAACTGCAAAGCCCCCTGACCGTTGATGGTGCCGCCCGTGACAGGTGCGCCTGACGTTTTGTGGATGGGCAGTGCCTCACCTGTGAGCATGCTCTCGTCCACAAAAGACTCACCTGACAGTACCTCACCGTCAACAGGTACTTTGTCGCCTGGACGCAGCACCACAATGTCGCCTACCACTACGTCATCCAGCACAATATCTTGCACTTGCCCGCCGCGCAGCACCCGCGCTGTGGGGGGTTGTAGCCGCAGCAGCGCCTTCATGGCCTGACTCGACCGGCCTTTGGCGAGGGCTTCAAAATATTTGCCCAGCAGCACCAGGGTAACCACCACTGCGCTGGCTTCGTAGTACACATGGCGGCTTTGCAGCGCAAACAGTTGAGGGGCCAGTGTCACCAGCAGGCTGTAGCCAAAGGCCGCCAGTGTGCCTATCATCACCAGGGTGTTCATGTCGGGACTGCTGTGCCGCAGCGCGTTCCAGCCCAGCCGCACAAAACGCCAGCCTGGGCCAAACTGTACGGGTAGCGCCAGCAGCAACATGACAATGTTAAGCACGCGCTGACCTGCCAGGTTATCGAGCCACATTTCCAGCGGCATATACAGCATCGGCAGCATGGCGATCAATAAGAGCGGCACGGCAAACAGCGCACTAAACAATACGTCACGGCGCAACTGGGCTATCTCTTGCTCGCGGGCTTGGCGCTCGGTGTCGTTCAGGCTCTGGCCTGTAGCACCCTGGCGCACCTCGTAGCCTGCCTCCTGCACGGCTTGTGCCAGCTTAGCGGGGCTGACGGTGGTAGGTACATAGCGCACAGCCGCCCGCTCAGTGGCGAGGTTGACACTGGCACCCAGCACCCCATCAACCTTGCTGAGTGCCCGCTCCACACGGCCCGTGCACGCCGCACAGGTCATACCGCCGATGCTCAACTCGGCCTGGGCCGTGATGGGCTGATAGCCAGCGTCCTCTACGGTAGCGATAATTTGCTGAGGGGCCACTTGCTGGGGGTCAAAGGTCACGGTGGCCCGCTCCGTCGCCAGATTAACCTGGGCGCTTTCTATGCCGGGCAACGTGTTGAGGCTGCGCTCTACACGGCCCACGCACGCCGCGCAGGTCATACCGCGCACGCCCAATTCTATGGTTTGGCTTATGTGTGCCTGACTCATGGTTGGTCTCCTTATGCGGACTCTGGCTTCATTGCCGCACAGTCAGAACGGTGCCGCTTGCGCTGGCACATTGTGGAGTCCGTACGTTTTCCTGCTTCCGCTTATCAGAGTTCACCGCGTGTTCAGCACGGTTCAAGTCGGAATCCGCATTACCCCCCTGGGGGGGATTGACACAAGCCTAGCACTTTGGCAAAGCCGGTACAAGGAGCGGGGGGAAAGCACCGACTGTGCCTCCCTGACTGTACTTTTCTAACTGTGCTTCCCTGGCTGTACTTCTCTGGCTGTGCTGCAATGGAGCGGCAGTCCGTATTAGCTGCCCAGCAATCCCCACAACAGGTACATATTTAGCCCGATAATCACGGCGGCGATCAGCCAGCCCAGCACCATCACCCAGCGAGCGCTGACCAGCACGCCCATCAGGTCTCGGCGGGCCGAGAAGACCAGCAGCGGCACGACCGCAAAGGGGATACCAAAGCTGAGCACCACCTGTGAGAGCACCAGCACGCGGGTGGCGTCTAGCCCCATCAGAATCACGGCAAAGGCGGGCAGCATGGTCAGCACGCGCCGCAGCCAGATAGAAATGCTAAAGCGTACAAAGCCTTGCATCACCACCTGACCCGCCATCGTGCCTACGACGCTGCTGCTCAGGCCCGCAGCGAGCAACGCTACGCCAAAGGTCACACCCGCCAGCGGCCCCAGAAGCGGCGTAAGGGTTTGGTAGGCTTGGGTGAGGTCGCCCGCGTCGGCGATATTTTTGCCGTACAGGGCGGCGGCGCTTGAGGCCAGCATCGCCATATTGATCAGCGCAGCTATGCCCATAGCCACCAGCACATCCACCAAGGTGAGTCGGGCCAGTGTCCGCTTTTGTTGGTCGCTGCTGGTGCTGATGCGGCCCTTGGTCAAGTCAGAGTGCAAATAAATCACATGTGGCATCACTGTAGCGCCGATAATGCCTACCGCCAGATACACACTCTCCTGGCCCTGAAAACTGGGAACAAACCCGCCAAAAAGTGCCAGTGTGGGCTTGCTGATAATAAACTGCACGAGGTACGCCAGCCCAATAATCCCAACAAATAAGGTGATGGCGACCTCTAGCGGCCTAAATCCGCGCTTTTGTAGTCCCAGCAGTCCAAAGGTGATGATGGCGGTTACAACGGCGCCGGCCAGTATCGGCAGACCCGTCAGCAGGTGCAGTGCCAGCGCCGCGCCCAAAAATTCTGCCAGGTCGGTTGCCATCGCCACCAGTTCGGCCTGAATCCAGTAAAACCATACCAGCGGGCCGTTTTTACCGTCCTTGCGGCCCCACTCGTCACGGATAACTTCGGGCAAGTTGCGCCCAGTGGCGATACCCAGTTTGGCGCTGAGGTTTTGTATCAGCATAGCCATCAGCGAAGCCAGCAGCACTACCCACAGCAGCGCGTAGCCAAATTGTGCGCCGCCCTGGATGTTGGTGGCAAAGTTGCCAGGATCCATATACGCCACCGAAGCGATAAAGCCGGGGCCAAAAAAGGGCAATATCCGCCGCCAGCCGCGCAGCGTACCTTTACCGCTAAGCACCCCCTGGGCCTGCATGATCAAACCCTGGTCGGCGCCTTGGTTGCTGTTCTCGGCTGGGGTGTTGGGGTTAGGCGTTTGAGGGTCGCTCATTCGCTTACCTCTGCTGATGCAGTGTTTGGCTGCTGTGGCGTTGACGGCTGGGCATCTACCACTTCAGCGCCTACC
>JAGLBF010000167.1:1634-4334 GCA_018260375.1 Deinococcus sp. | reverse complement strand
CCTAGTTGCCTGACCTATGGCAAACTAAGAAGATATACCTATAACTAATTTTCCGTAATGCTTATGACGCACGGCAAAGGCACCATCACCACCAGTCCGCCTAGCGTGGAGCAGTACCACAACGCCTATTTTGAGCTGCTCAATGACGCCGAGCATATCATCAGCCTGCACACCAGCCCGCTGATTGCCGAAAATATTTTGCACGCCCGCATCGCCGCCCACAACTTTGGCAGCCTTGCTGCTACCACGATATTCGGCTGGGCTTTGCGTACAGTCCAGGTGGTGAGGAGGCCGTGCAGCATCTGCGTCACCTGGTTAGTAACGTGACTTTTAAGGACGCGGGCGACTGGCAACTGGGCGCGTCGGTCGCCGCCAACACAGGAACGGGCGCGGTGGGTGTGGTAATGAAGCCAGCGTACTAAAGCCGTGCTGAGTGCTGAAAAAAACTCGGGCATCTTATGCGAATACGGGTGAAGCGCGGCACTTGCCTCGTCGGTACTTGCCCCGTCACCCGGCACTCAGCCTCGCCGCCCCCTTGTACGTACCTTTTGGCCGGGCAGCGTGGCCTGCTTAAATTCCTTGCCCTGCAACTTGGCTTCTATTTCGCGTATTTGGTCGCGCAAAGAGGCGGCCTTTTCAAAGTCTAGGTCTTCACTGGCCTGCCACATCTCTAGCTCTAGGTCGGTGAGTTGCAAGGTCAGCGCATCGCGGTCGGTCGACAGGTCGCCTGTCAGCGGCACGGTGGGTTCTTCCTCGCCGCGTATCACATTGCGCACACTTTTGTTGATGGTAGTGGGCGTAATACCGTGTGCTAAGTTGTGCGCCACTTGCTTTTCACGTCGGCGAGTGGTTTCGTCTATGGCGTATTTCATAGCGGGTGTAATGGTGTCACCGTATAAAATGACCTCGCCGTTCACGTTACGGGCGGCGCGGCCTATGGTCTGTATGAGGGCACGTTCACTGCGTAAAAACCCCGGTTTGTCGGCATCCAGTATCGCTACAAGGGATACTTCAGGCAAATCTAAGCCTTCACGCAGCAAGTTAATTCCAATCAGCACATCATAATGGCCCAGACGCAAATCACGGATAATCACCTGGCGCTCTACACTGTCGATATCACTGTGCAAATACCGCGTCCGCACACCTTTTTCCAGCAGATACTCGGTCAGGTCTTCGGCCATGCGCTTGGTGAGGGTGGTAACCAGCGTGCGTTCGCCCCTCGCGGCCCGCTCACGCACCCGTCCCAAGAGGTCTTCAATCTGTCCCTGAATGGGCCGAACGGTGATTTCAGGGTCAACCAGCCCCGTGGGGCGAATCACCTGGTCAGTGACATTATCGCTGTGCTCACGCTCATACGGCCCAGGTGTTGCTGAAACAAACACAATTTGACCTGTTTTGCCTAAAAACTCTTCAAAGTTAAGCGGGCGGTTATCTAAAGCACTGGGTAAACGAAACCCGTAGTCAACCAGTGTTTGCTTTCTGGCCCGGTCACCATTGGCCATGCCGCCGATTTGTGGCACGGTAACGTGCGATTCATCAATAAAAGTCACAAAATCTTCAGGGAAGTAGTCCAGCATGGTATACGGCGTTTCACCAGGCCGCCTACCGTCAATATGCCGCGAGTAGTTTTCAATGCCTGAACAGTACCCCAGGACTTTCAGCATCTCTAAATCATAGAGTGTGCGCTCTTTGATACGCTGGGCTTCAAGCACCTTGCCCACTGACTGAAAGTATTCCAGCCGCTCATCTAGTTCCTGTTGTATAGAAACAATGCCGCGCTCAATATTCTCTGCTCCGCTCACATAGTGCTTGGCAGGATAAATCACTGTAGCATCCAAGTTGCCCAGGCGATCGCCAGTGACAGGGTGAATAATCTGTATCTTTTCTACGTCATCACCCCAAAGTTCTATTCTAAGAGGCTGTTCATCATAGCTGGGCCACACCTCTATCACTTCACCTTTGACTCTAAACCTTCCCGTGGCGAGTTCTATATCGTTACGCTCATATTGCATGGTGATGAGACGTGACAAAATTTCATCGCGGCTCACCTGTTCGCCCACTTTCAAAAAGATATTCATGGCACGGTATTCGGCAGGGTCGCCCAGGCCGTAAATACAACTCACCGAGGCCACAACAATCGTATCGTGTCTTGTCAGCAAACTTCGTGTTGTTGAGTGACGGAGGCGTTCAATCTCCTGATTGACGCTGGCATCTTTTTCTATAAAGAGGTCTTTGCCTGGTACATAAGCCTCTGGCTGATAGTAATCATAGTAGCTGATAAAGAACTCTACTGCTGCGTCGGGGAAAAATTCGCGGAACTCAGAGGCCAACTGTGCGGTAAGCAGCTTGTTGGGAGCCATGATCAGAGCCGGGCGCTGGGTTTGTTCAATAATTTGTGACACCGTATAGGTTTTCCCAGTGCCTGTTGCCCCAAGCAATGTCTGAAATCTCAGGCCGCTTGCTAAGCCGTCAACCAGGGAACGAATGGCGGCAGGTTGGTCGCCAGCAGGCGTGTATTCGGAGTGAACCTTGAGCATAGGTCTAGTTTACGCTAGGAACGTAAGCGGTTGTTCAGCGCTCGCCTTGCTGGTTGCCACAGAAGGCGGTAGAGAGGGGGTGGTTAATGTCTAGCCAACTACCTAAGATAAGAGGTATGTCTACATCAACCCTGAATCCCAGCACCCTGAATCCCAGCACCCT
>JAGLBF010000167.1:0-1534 GCA_018260375.1 Deinococcus sp. | reverse complement strand
ACCCTGAATCCCAGCACCCTGAATCCCAGCACCCTCAAGCCCAACACCCAGCAATACTTTATTGACCTAGAAGACCAACACGGCGCACACAACTACCACCCTCTCCCTGTGGTGCTCGCACGCGGTGAAGGCGCAAAGGTCTGGGACACTGACGGCAAAGAGTATTTTGACTTTCTCAGCGCGTACTCGGCGGTCAATCAGGGCCACTGCCACCCCAAAATCATCGGGGCAATGGTAGAGCAGGCCCAAACCCTGACGCTGACCAGCCGCGCCTTTTACAACGACAAACTCGGCCCCTACGAAAAGTTTGTCACCGAGTATTTCGGCTTTGACAAAGTGCTGCCTATGAACACCGGCGCAGAAGCGGTAGAAACCGCCATCAAGCTCGCCCGCAAGTGGGCCTACGAGGTGGGGGGCATTCCCGAAAACGAAGCCCAGATTATCGTGTGCGAAAACAACTTCCACGGTCGCACCACGACCATCATCAGTTTTTCTAACGATGAAAATGCCCGCCGCAGCTTTGGCCCCTACACCAGCGGCTTTGTGCAAATTGCCTATGACGACCTCGGCGCACTTAAGGCCGCGCTGGAAAATAACAAAGGCCGGGTAGCTGGCTTTCTGGTCGAGCCGATACAGGGCGAAGCGGGCGTGTATGTGCCTCAAGATGGCTACCTCAGCGGCGCAAAAAAGCTGTGCGAAGAATACGGGGTACTGTTTATTGCCGACGAGGTGCAAACTGGCATTGCCCGCACAGGCCGCCGCCTGGCGGTTGATCATGAGAACGTCAAGCCGGACATTCTGATTCTGGGCAAGGCGCTGTCGGGCGGCGTGTACCCCGTGTCAGCCGTACTGGCCAATAACAGCGTCATGGACGTGATTCACCCCGGCCAGCACGGCAGCACCTTTGGCGGCAACCCGGTCGCCGGGGCGGTGGCTATTGCCGCGCTGACTGTGGCCACCGACGAACAACTGGCCGAACGCGCCGAAGCACTGGGCCAGAAGTTCCGCGCTGAGCTGGGCCAGTACATTGCCAGTAGCCAGGTAGCCAAACTGGTGCGCGGTAAGGGCCTGCTCAACGCCGTGGTGATCAATGACCACGAGGACAGCGGCATGGCCTGGAACATCTGCCTCAAAATGGCCGAGCGCGGCCTGCTCGCCAAGCCTACTCACGGCAACATCATCCGCTTTGCGCCGCCGCTGGTCATCAGTGAAGCCGACCTCAGCGCAGGCATTCGCATCATCACCGACACCCTCAAGGAATTTGAAGGCCAGGGCCATGATGTAACGCTTGATGAAGTCAACCACCCGCATCATGTTGAGCAGGTATAGAAACAAGTACGCATTTTCCTGGTAGAGACTGGTAGAGACAGGGCAACCGCAAAGTCGGAAACTGCCTAACATTTGATAAGTAGCCAGTAAGTAGGCTGGCTACTTTTACTGTATCCATCTGCCAAATACTGTTGGCATGGCGAAGCGTGATTTTCAAACGAAAAGTTTCACTTTACATTTGAGGGACTTTGCGGTTGCCCTGCTG
>JAGLBF010000166.1 GCA_018260375.1 Deinococcus sp. | reverse complement strand
GTATTATACGGATTCCGTTTAATTCGTTGTACTCTGTTTGCCCTACTTGCCCGACCTATGGCAAACTAAGAAGACATACTTATAACTAATTTTACGGAATGCTTATTAGCTGCGCTGCGCCGCGTCCTTGTGAATAATCTCCACAGCCGACACAGCCGCAAGGAGTGCACCTTCTTGCCAGGCGTTCCAGTACGAGGTATGTTCGCCCGCCAGAATAAAGCGCTTGTCAAGGGCGCACAGGGTAGGGTAGATGTCTTTGCGGGTTTGGTCGTTGTACAGGCCGTAGCAGCCCAGCGTCCAGGGTACACGGTGCCAGCCCACCGAGATGCCGTTGTCAAATTCCTTTTCGGCCTGCGGGTGAATCGCTATATTCTGGCGCACAACTTCCTTGAGGCGGTCTTGCGGATTCATGCCTGTAAACCGCACCGCATCAGGGCCAAACATGTACGCGCCCAGCACCACGCCTTTGCCCAGCGAGTTGTAGTTGTTGGCGGGGTAGGACATCAAGCTCATGGTCTGATCCGTGTAGGTGACGCCGCCGTAAATCTGCTCGTCTTGCTCCCAGAAGCGGCGCTTGTACTGCACACCAGCCTTAAAGGACGGCGCATAAGGCACCTTTTTAATGCCGTCGACCAGTTTGCTGTTTAGGCCCGTGAGGGGAATCTGGCTGAGGATGCTCAGCGGAATAGTACAGATACAGTAATCGCCCCGCGCCGTTTTAGTGGTGTTGGTGGCCAGATCCTGATAGGTAACGCTGACCCCCGCATCATCTTGCTTGATGCTCGTCACCTTGCTGCGGTACTTAATAAACTGCCGCGTGCGCGCTTCAAAGGCCCGCGCCATCGCGTCAATACCGCCTACAGGCTCAAAAATGGTGCTGTGAAACTCATAGCTTAGGCCGTCGTTAAGATTAGACCACAGGCCCTCTTTTAAAATAGCGTCCAGCGTGAGCGGGGTAGAGGGCGTACCAGGCTCTAAGCGTGCGCCTGGGTCGCGTTCGTAGCCTCTGTAGAGGCTGGTCGCCAGGCTCTTGGTGTACCGGTAATCTTTATCCAAAAAGCCCCAGCCGCGCAGCGCTTCTAACAACTTGGCCTTGTCTTCAGCCGTCATTGCCTGATCCAGGGCGTTCTGATTTACCGCCTTGGCGAGCAGTTCAGAGACGTGGCCCTGCATATCCACCATCAGTGCACCCTGGCGCTCTTTGGTTCCGCTTTTGCGGTGAATGTAGGCGGCGTGATTAATCATGGGAAAGACTTCCAGCTTTACACCAAACTCGCGGGCGTAGTGCTGATAGGCCTGGTGAACGTGCGGTATGCGCCAGGGGCCAGGGTTGAGATACAGACCCTTGTCAAACTGGCAAGTCTGCTCAAAGCCGCCTAGCTCGGTATAGTTGTCACCGCCGCGCAGCGTCCACACGCGTCCGCCTGCCCGCGCATTAAACTCCAGAATCTCTACTTCGTAACCCGCCTTTTGCATCTCGTAGGCGCTACACATACCGGCTAGGCCGCCGCCCAGAATCAAGATCTTTTTGCCTTGGCCTTCATTACCCAGTTTGGGCTGCACATAGGTAGAAGGCGCAGCAAGGCCCATAACGGTCATCATCTGAAACACGGTGGCGCTGCCACCAGCCATGCCCACCATACCCAAGAAATCTCTGCGTGAAACGGTCATTATCCTGCGGCCTCCCCAAAAACCATGTAGTGCGGGTCTGCGGGCCGCGCCTTTTTGATATCAGCAGGCGTGACCTTATCGGTGTTGTTGTTGAGCTCAGTACGGACATAATTAACAACTTCACTTATCTGCTCGTCACTCATGTAGTGCCCAAAACTGGGCATGCCGCCGTTGCCAAACAGCACCATGTTGATAGGGTATTGAGCTATTTTGAGCTTGGGATTGCCTGCGAGTGGTGGGTAAACTCCTGCGCCCACAGCACCTTTGCCCCCAGGCATGTGGCAGCTTTGACAGGCCTGCACATAGATTTCCTGACCTGTACCTCTAAAGGCCGTGTCACTCACTGTTTGCTCTAGGGTCTTTTCGGCGGCCGCACTGGTGTCTTGTTGCTGGCCAGGGCTACCACTGGCGGCCTGACCTTCTACCGGGGTATTGCTCGCCGCGCCTGTCGCCATTGGTGCGCTGTTGGTGGTCATGGGGGTCGCCTGGTCAGTGTCCGGGCTCGACGTTGCACTGGTGTCAGCTGGTGCAGAGGCCGCTTTATCCTTTTGTACCAGCGTGGTGCCCGCCGCGCCTGGAACTAGGGTAGATACCGTATCTGTGCCCGGATTGCGGTTGCCAAACAGCAGCAGCAACAGCACGCCTAATACCGTGCCTAGCACCACAACCGCCAACACCGTGGTGAGGGTGGAGCCTTGTTGTTTATGTGAAATCATCGCCTCTCCTTAAGTCTGTTCTGGGTTATCTCACGCTTATCTTAGCACTCAGCTTTATTCATCAGTCTTGGTGGCTCATCATGGCGACCATTCTCATACGGACTGATTGATTCGGAAGTACGCCAAATCAATCGGAATCCGTATAATAAGGCCTTGTGAAATTTTTAACTTGTACCTCTGTTTTACTTGTTTCCAGAACAATAAGAAGGGCGCCGCCTGCGCCGCGCCTTCATAGTGCAAACCACGTAGTTGTTCCTTTGTGCCTACACCTGCTGGCCTACTTTTACCGCGTGTTGAACACGGTTCAAGTCGCCGTCCGTCATATCCTCAACGTTGACAACGTCAGAACAACGTCAGTGCCGCGACTAAGCCGTGGTCGGGAATCCTAGGTCAACCTTGCTGCTGGCTGGATCGGGCCACTTGCTCGTCACTACTTTAGAACGGGTGAAGAACTTGATTCCGTCTGGGCCGTACATGTGGGTATCGCCAAACAGACTGGTTTTCCAGCCGCCAAAGGAGTAGTAGGCCACTGGAACCGGAATCGGCACGTTGATACCGACCATCCCGACCTCTACATCAAACTGAAACCGCCTCGCTGCGCCGCCGTCGCGGGTAAAGATAGCGGTGCCGTTGCCATACGGGTTCTCAGCGATAAGCCTCAAGCCCTCGTCGTAGCTAGCGGCGCGCACGACACACAGCACTGGCCCAAAAATCTCGTCATCGTAGGCTTTCATTCTGGGTCTGACATGGTCTAAGAGGGTGACACCCAGGAAGAAGCCGTCGCCCTCAAAGCGGTGGTCACGCCCGTCTATCACCACCGCCGCGCCCTGCTCCTGTGCAGACTGTATGTAAGCGGCAACCTTGTCACAGTGCTCACGGGTGATGAGTGGCCCCATCTCGTTACCAGGTTGGTCACCTGGGCCAATAGTGATTCGGGGCAGCCGCTCCTTGAGGGCCTCAATCAGCTTGTCGCCCACATCACCGACCGCTACCGCCACACTAATGGCCATGCAGCGTTCCCCCGCCGAACCAAAAGCCGCGCCGACCGCCGCATCCGCCGCTGCGCCGATATCAGCATCCGGCAAGATGAGCATGTGATTCTTTGCACCGCCGAGTGCCTGCACCCGTTTGCCAAAACTGGTGCCCTTTTCATAGATGTACCTGGCGATGGGGGTGCTGCCCACGAAGCTCACGGCGGCGATGTCGGGGTGTTCCAGAATAGCGTCCACCACTTCCTTGTCACCGTGAACCACATTCAGCACGCCATCAGGCAGGCCCGCTTCTTGGAGCAGGCGGGCGATGAATAGGGAAGCCGAGGGGTCTTTTTCGCTGGGCTTGAGAATAAAGGTGTTACCGCAAACGACCGCATTGCACAGCATCCATAGCGGCACCATCGCCGGAAAGTTAAAGGGGGTGATGCCCGCCACTACGCCTAGTGGCTGCTGAATACTGTAGACGTCAATGCCGCTGCTGACCTGCTCAGAGTAGCCCCCCTTGAGCAGTTGCGCCGCGCCACAGGCGAACTCTACATTCTCTAGGCCGCGTGAGATTTCGCCCAAGGCATCAGCACCACTGGCTGTGTCAGAAAGGCAAAGCGGATACCCTCGTGCAGGGCAAACTCGTACTCGTGACGGTAGGCGGTCATCTCATGCTCGGTGCGGCGGTAAACCACAGTGACCTCGGCTCCCGCGCGGCGCGCCATCGTCGCGGCGTCAATAGCCGTATTGCCTGCGCCAATCACCACGGCGTGCCGCATGGCAGGCAAGGCACCGCGCTCCAGCTTGGCCTGCTTGATAAAAGCCAGCCCGTCCAGAATGTGGGCCTCGCTGGGAATGCCCAGTGCCGGAACGGCGCCCAGCCCCAACCCTAGAAAGACAGCGTCGTGCTGCTCTAGCAGGGTGTCCAGGTCAGCTTTGGTGTCAAGTGCGTGTCCAGTCTGCACCGTGACCCCCAGTGCCTTGACCATCTCTACCTCGCGCTGGGCTACTTCCACCGGCTCGCGCAGGCTGATGATGCCGTAGGTGCTTAG
>JAGLBF010000165.1 GCA_018260375.1 Deinococcus sp. | reverse complement strand
GGAACAGCATACGGACTGCGCGGTATGGAGCCGCAGGCGGCGCTTTTCCGACTGTAGTGGAATGGAGCGCAGTCCGTATAAGAACAAGTACGCGCTCCGCGATAGGCAAGCGCACAGCGGCATCTTTGCGACGGTGCTGAAAGTGAGCGCAGTTCGTATCAACAGTGCATCACTTGGTCAGCCGTCTTTGCCTCTAACCACCCATAGCAGTACAGCAACCCAGGCGCTGACCTCTGGTCTATACTGCAAGGCAGACTTATGGGTAAACGCCTCACTTTTCGCCGCGCCGCGCAGTCGGCTTTCCGCGTACCCGACCTGGTTTTATCGCCGGTATACTGGTACTACGCAGGCAAATTAGAGCGCGAAGTGAGGCAGGGCAAAATGCCGCAACACCTGGGCCTTATCCTTGATGGCAACCGCCGCTACGCCAAAGTGACGGGTTTGCAGCGCGAAATGGGCCACGAACTGGGCGTAGACAAGGCCCACGAGGTGATGCAGTGGTGCCTGGAGTTGGGTATACCTGCCGTTACCATCTGGGTGCTGAGCACCGACAACACCAGCCGCGATCCCCAGGAAGTGCGCCACCTGATGACACTCTTTGAGCGCGAGGCCCGCAACTTGGCGGCTGACAAGCGCATTCATGCCAATCGCGTGCGTGTGCGGGCCATCGGGCAACACCACGACTTCCCCACTGAGGTGCTCAGTGCTCTGCAAGACCTGGAGGCCGCCACCGCCGGACACACCGGTATGCTGCTGAATATCGCCGTAGGCTACGGAGGCCGCGAAGAAATTATTGACGCGGTCAAGGCCCACCTGGTCACCCAAGCCGCACAGGGCCTGAGCCTTGCCGAAGTCGCCGCCGCCCTCACCCCCCATGACCTCAGCGCCCAAATGTACACCGCAGGCACCCCCGACCCCGACTTTATTATCCGCACCAGCGGCGAAATACGGCTGTCGGGCTTTATGCTGTGGCAAAGTGTGTACTCAGAATATTACTTTTGTGATGTGTACTGGCCCGGTTTTCGGCGGCTAGACTTTTTGCGTGCACTGCGCGACTTTCAAGAACGCAAACGGCGCTTTGGCAAATAGTAAAAGAAATCAATGCAGCGCATCCCGTATAAGTCGTAGGACAAGTATTACAAACGGTGATGTTCAAACCAGCGTAGAAGTTGCCACAGCCTCGTTGTAAAACATAAACCGCTTTACTTTTCAAACCATTTTAGCTATACTCTCCCCATGAAAAAGATTGGGTTTCTCTCCTTTGGACACTGGAATCCTTCGCCCCACTCGGCAACGCGCTCGGCTTCTGATGTGCTGCTGCAAAGCATAGACCTGGCCGTGGCCGCAGAAGAATTAGGCGCAGACGGGGCGTACTTCCGGGTGCATCACTTTGCCCAGCAACTCGCCTCGCCTTTTCCGCTGCTCTCAGCAATCGGGGCCAAGACCAGCACCATAGAAATTGGCACGGGCGTCATTGATATGCGCTACGAAAACCCCTTTTATATGGCTGAGGACGCAGGAGCAGCCGACCTGATTGCGGGCGGGCGCTTGCAACTGGGCATCAGCCGTGGCTCGGCTGAGCAGGTGGTAGACGGCTGGCGCTATTTTGGCTACCAGCCCGACGAGGGCAAGACGGACGCGGATATGGCCCGCACCCACACTGAAGTGTTTCTAAACTTGCTAGAGGGCCAGGGTTTTGCCCAGCCCAGCGCCCGCCCCATGTTCCCTAATCCTCCAGGGCTGCTGCGCATAGAGCCTCACTCTGAGGGCCTGAGAAAGCGCATCTGGTGGGGCGCAGCCTCCAACGCCACAGCGGTTTGGGCGGCGCAGCGCGGTATGAACTTGCAAAGCTCTACCCTCAAAGTTGATGAATCGGGCAAGCCGCTGCACGTGCAACAGGCTGAGCAACTGCGCGTCTTTAAGAATGCTTGGAAGGAAGCGGGCAACGCAGGCGAGCCGCGCACGTCGGTCAGCCGCAGCATCTTTGCCCTCGTCAACGACCAAGACCGCGCTTATTTTGGGCGCAGCGGTGAGCAGCAAGACCAGTTTGGACACATTCACAACTTCCGTGCCGTGTTTGGACGCAGCTACGCCGCCGAGCCTGACCAGCTGATAGAGCAACTGCGCGGTGACGAAGCCATTGCCGAAGCCGACACGCTGCTGCTCACCATTCCCAACCAGCTGGGGGTGGACTACAACGTGCACCTTATAGAAAGCATTTTGAAGGATGTGGCTCCAGGACTAGGTTGGCGCTAAATGGGCTGGGGCTAACTAGAAACAGGGGGATGCTCTCAATCCCGGACGTGATACGGATTCTGACTTGAATTGTGTTATACGGATTCCGATTGATTTGGCGTACTTCCGAATCAATCCGAGCGGATGCGAGTGGGAACAGCATACGGGTTTCGCGGTATGGAGCCGCAGGCGGCGCTTTTCCGACTGTGGTGGAATTTAGCGGAATCCGTATTAGACACGCGGTAAAAGGAGGCCAGCGGGATCCATATGGCTCCTCAGCCGCGCAGGATTTCCAAAATAACCGCGCCGTATTTGCGCACACGTTCAGGCCCCATACCGCGTATCTGGCGCAGTTCTTCTTCGCTGCGCGGCATTTGCCGGACAATGTCGGCAAGTCCTGCGTTGCTCGCCACGATAAAGCGGCTCATGCCCAGGCGCTTGGCCTCAGCGTTACGCCAGTCGCGCAGGCGCTCAAAGGCACGCTGCTGCTCTTCATTGAGCCCACTGATCACGTCGCTGCCTGTACCAGCTTCGGGCAGGTCGGGCGGTAGCGTCACCACGTCTTCGGGGTCGGCTAGGTCTTCGGGGGCGGCTGGCTCTGGAGGAGCGGACGTTGACCCGGCTGGCGGACGGGTGGGTGAAGTGCTTGCGGCTCCGGGCCGGGGGCGCTGTTCGCCTCGGCTGGGCCTGTCTTGCCGCTTGACAGCCTGCTGTTTATCAGGCGGCTGGCTGTCTGACTGCTGGCGCTGGCCTGCTGGTGGTGCTGGTTTAGGCGCGGGTTGTTCGTTCAGGGGGGGCTCATGCTCAACCGGGGCGCTGATGTCCGAGGTACTCACGTCTGAGATGCTGGTGTCTGAGATATTGATGTCTGGCGCATCTGGCCCCGACGACACAGGGCTGATTTGGGTCAGGTTAGCGCTGCCCTCAGTCACAGAGTGCTGCCTGAGACTGTTAGAAAAGACGATCTCAGGCGTATAACCCAGAGCTTCTGGCGTAGGTTCAGCTCGGCGCTGTTCGTCACGCGCTGGGGCTTGGCGCTGCTGCTGGGGTGCGGCAGGCTCAGATGAGTGGTCGTCAGGTTGGCCTTCAGCGGGTCTGGGCTCGGTCAGCTTGGGATCATTGGTTTTAGTCGGGCGCTGCTGCGACTGATTGGCTTGCTGCTGGGCCAGTTCTTGGGCCAAGTCCTGGCGCAGCAAAGCCAGTGACGCGCTGATGGTTTGCACGCCAGGCGTGATCAAGGTTCCTGCTGGCACCGCTAAGGCCGCAGCCAGCACGCCGCCCAGTGGCGCCTGGGTGTTGGCGGCGCTGTCGGGGGCCAACAGCAACGCGGTGGGGCCGACATTTTGCGCCGCCCCGCCCAGTTGCTCGGCAAGTTGCTCGGTGGTGCGGGCAGCGCGGGCCAGGCGAAGCGGCATAGTGGCGAGGTCGCGCAGCACCATCGCCAGACTCAGGTCACTGGGCGCGGGGGCGGCGCGTACCGGAGCCTTACCCTTGCCAAAAATGGCGCTCAACTCTAGGTCACCAAAGCCGCTCAGGGTCGCGCCATCGCGGTACACCAGGTACTGCACGCCCTGCGCCAACCAGCCGCCGCCAGGAGCCAGGGTGCTGTCAGCAATAATGGGTACGCTACTGCGGGTGGCCCGCTTATAGTCGCGCTCGGCAGGCTCAAGCAGCCAAACAGCTTTGGCACCGCGCCAGTCAGCATCTATAGTGGCGAGGGCCAGGCCATAAGCGGCAAACACGTCGCGGCTCAGGCTCAGCCGTGGGTCTACGCGCAGGGTTCCTGGCCCCAGCAGGGCAGCGAGTTGCCGCGCTAAGCCCGCTTCGCCGTAGAGCATCAGGCCCCAGTCGGCTCCTTCTAGCGTAGCCAGGGCATTACTCAGGCGAGCATGCGGGCTGCCGTTTTCGGCGTGCAGTGCCACAAGGCGGGTGTCTGGTGTTTCCATAGACCTGTATTGTAACAGCCTACGGCACACAGTCCTAGCGCTGGCTTTGCGCTGTGTATAAGACAGATCAGCACAAAAACGAAAGCTGGCGTGGAAGAGGGAAGCGAGTTTAGGCCTCTAGTAGGGATTTTGCTTCATTCTGTTACAGCCCAGACGATACCGCCTGTACTGCCACACCGCTAAACCTGTCTATTTCCTTCTCGTACTCGCCCGAATTAAATCAGAAACAACTGGATTTAATTGCAGTCCGTATAA
>JAGLBF010000164.1 GCA_018260375.1 Deinococcus sp. | reverse complement strand
CCGAATCAATCAGGGCGGATGCGAGTGGGAACAGCATACGGACTGTGCGGTATGAAGCCGCAGGCGGCGCTTTTCCGACTGTGGTGGAATTTAGCGGCAGTCCGTATGGTACCTGGCAACTTAAAGGTACCCTCTCTTCAGGTTCTAGAAAAGGACAGCATAAAACTTGCCGTGCATGTATCTGCCCTCTGCTCTACCCCTATTTTCCCGAGTATATCTATAAGTATTTATGCAAGTGCTTGTATGTATACTCGCTTTCATGAGACAAGCAGTACGCATTCCGCTTTATTAAGGCACAGTGATTCGTGCCACCTGTGCTTCCATATCGCGAAATGCGTACTGTTTTCTACGCCCGCTATTCTTATTTCACCGCGTTTTTAACTAAGATTCAAACGGAACCTGTATTACAACTCATCTTCACGGCGGATAGGAAAGGCGCTGATAACCGTGTCGCCGTCACTCACGTTGATAACTCTTACGCCCTGGGCGTTGCGGCCTGTAACGCGGATGTCTTCAACGCTGGTACGAATCACCGTGCCTTTTTCAGTGAGCACCATCAGTTCTTCATTGCCGCCCACGCGGGTAAGCGTAACCAGTTTGCCCGTTTTGTCGGTGATATCCAGCGTGATAACGCCCAGACCACCGCGCCCCTTACTGGGATAATCACCCACAGGGGTACGCTTGCCCAGACCCAGTTCGCTGACTGCCAGCAATTTGCTGTTTTCGTCGCCGCCAGGAACCAGCGCCATGCTGACCACCGCATCATGCTCGCCTTCGCGCAGGCGAATACCGATGACGCCCTGGGTGGCGCGGCCCGTATCACGCACCTCTGAGCCATCAAAGCGCATGGCCTTACCATTGCGGGTCGCCAGTACCACATGGTCGCCGTCAAGCAGCTTACCCACGCCTATCAGTTCATCATCCGCCTGCAAATTGATGGCAATCAGACCGGCCGAGCTGATGTTGGAATACTCAGTAATCAGTGTCTTTTTAATAATGCCGTTTTTGGTAGCAAAGACAAAGTAACCCGCTTCATCAAAGCCCTTGATACTCAGTACCGAGGCCACATTTTCTTTTTCTCGCAGTCCTGGAAGGAGGTTTTTGATGTGTGTACCTTTGGCATCACGGCCTACTGCGGGCAAGTCATAGATTTTCTCGTGAAAGACACGGCCCTGATCGGTAAAGAACAACAGGTAATCATGTGTTGAGCCTACAAATACACGGGTATTCACATCTTCATCACGCAGCTTGCCCCCTGACGAACCCTTACCACCGCGCTTTTGTTCACGGTAGGCAGTCAGATTGGTGCGCTTGAGGTAACCCGCTTTGGTCATGGTAATAACCATGTCTTCTATAGCAATAAGGTCTTCTTTATTGATGTCTTCATCCAGTTCGGTGACCACGGTGCGGCGCTCATCGCCGTAACGCTCACGAATTTCGCGCAGTTCTTTACGAATTTCACGCCATAACAGTTTGCGGTCACCCAAAATGCTCTGCAAGCGGGAGATTACCGTTTGTAGTTCATTAAACTCGTCTTGTAGGCGCTCGCGCTCTAAGCCTGTAAGGCGCTGCAAACGCATATCTAGGATGGCCTGTGATTGTATTTCACTGAGGCTAAATCGTTCTATCAGGCTCTGTTTGGCTTCTGCGCCCGTTTTACTGGCACGGATCAGGCGAATCACTTCATCGATATGATCAAGTGCAATAACCAGACCCTGCAAAATGTGAGCGCGAGCTTGGGCCTGCTCCAGTTCATACTGGGTGCGGCGTGTCACCACATTGGTACGGTGATCTAGAAAATAGCGCATGGTGTCTATTAGCGACAACACCCTGGGTTCACCGTTGACAATACTCAGGTTCATGACCGTAAAGGTGCTTTGCAACTGAGTAAACTTATATAGTTGATTAAGCACCAGTGTGGGAATAGCACCACGCTTTAATTCTACGACAATACGTATCGGCTCTTTGCGGTCTGACTCATCACGCAGGGCAGAAATATCAGGAATACGCCCCGCTTTGTACATGGCACTGATGGTCTGTATAAGATTGGTTTTATTCACCTGATAAGGAATTTCAGAGATGATAATCTGATTTCGCCCATTCTTTTCGTCAATACGAGCTTTACCGCGCACTTTTAAGCTGGCATGGCCTGTCAGGTACGCTTCACGAATACCATTCTTGGGAATACGCCCGCCTGTAGGAAAATCTGGCCCAGTCACATGAACCATCATCTCATCCAGCGTCATTTGGGCAGCTTTTTCTTCAGCAGTGTCGCCCGCCTTTTCGGTGATAGCTAGTAAGCCGTTGATAATTTCGGTGAGGTTGTGCGGCGGTATATTGGTCGCCATGCCCACCGCGATGCCAGATGCGCCGTTGACCAGCAGGTTGGGGAACGCAGCAGGCAGCACCGCGGGTTCTTCAGTGGTTTCATCGTAATTGGGCTTGTGATCTACCGTGCGTTTTTCGAGGTCAGCAAGCACCTCCTCAGCGAGCTTGGTCATGCGCGATTCGGTATAACGCATGGCGGCGGGCGGATCGCCGTCAATGGAGCCGAAGTTCCCCTGGGGATCAACCAGGGTGTAGCGCATATTCCACCACTGGCCCAGGCGCACCATCGCGTCATAAATAGAGCTGTCACCGTGGGGGTGATATTTTTTCATCACTTCACCCACCACGGCGGCACTCTTGGCATGCTTTTGGTTGCTGAGCAAGCCCTCTTGCAACATGGCGTACATAATGCGCCGCTGCACGGGCTTCATGCCGTCGCGCACGTCGGGCAGAGCGCGGTCAACAATAACGTTCATGGCATAATTGATAAAGTTGGTCTTTACTTCGGTGGTGATATCTACAGGCTGTATTCCGGTCACAATTTACTCCCTATGGGTTGGGGCGCGGGGCCACGCACGGCGAGGGCCAAAATAGCCGCCCGAACAGGCCCACATCATAGCACAAATTACGCTATGAGCATAATAAAGGGCGTTTTCGCCGCCACGTTACAACCTCGTCAGTATAGCGCAAATAGTGGGCTTAGGGCTGCGCTGTCTACGCCCGCTGACCTTCTTTCACCGCGTTTTTAGTAGGGTTCAAGCCAGACTCCGTGTGACTCATACGGACTGCCGCTCCATTCCACCACAGGCGGAAAAGCGCCGCCTGTGGCTCCATACCGCGCAGTCCGTATGCTGTTCCCACTCGCATCCGCTCGGATTGATTCGGAAGTACGCCAAATCAATCGGAATCCGTATCAGAACACTCAACATACACGACGTTGCTGCGCCGCTGCGTTGCTATGTTCCTGCTTTGCTGTGTGCTAGCGCCCGCTTATCCTCAAATACTCTACACTGCTGACCAGATGTCTAAACCAACGATTCAGGACGTGGCAAAGCTGGCGGGCGTAGGTGTCGGCACCGTGTCGCGCGTTCTGAACAACCACACGGCGGTCAGGGATACCACCCGCCAACAAGTGCTGCAAGCCATCGCTACCCTTCAGTACACCCCCAACCCGCACGCACGGCGCATTGCTGGGGGCAAATCGTACACCATCAGCGTACTGTTGCCTGTGGTCACCACCGAGTTTTATGTGCGGCTGCTCGACGGATTAGAGTCAGCTTTTCAAGCAGCGCGCTATGACGTAGCACTTTTTCCTCTGCTCGACCGCGCTCGCCTGGAGCGCTATCTGGGCAGCCACACGCTGGCGTATCAGGCCGACGGGCTGGTGATGGTCACCTATAACCTCACCCAGATGATGCTGGGCAACCGCTTGCAACCCAAGCAGCCGCTGGTACTGGTCGATGCCAAAACTGAGGACATTGACTGCGCCTATATGGATAACCACCTGGGTGGCGTACTGGCGGGGGACTTTCTAAGCCAGCAAACAGGTCATCTGTATGCCGTGTGGGTAGAAACCGAGCTGGACCGCTTTTTTAGCTCGCGCGTGTTTGAAGACCGCCGTGCAGGGCTGTTGCAAAGTCTCAGTGTCCACAGCCGCGAACTTGCGGGCGAGTACACTTCTTCTTTTGATGTCTCTACCGCCCGCACCATCGCCCGCCAGATGCTTGATGAGATACAGTTGCCTGCCACCGTCTTTGCCTCGGCTGACCTGCTGGCCGCCGCCCTGCTCGATGAATGTAAAGAGCGCGACCTCGCTATCGGCAGTGACATCAAAATCCTGGGCTTTGATGACCAACCTTGGGCGGCCCAGCGCGGCCTGAGCACCCTGCACCAGCCTGTAGAGGCGATGGGCTACGAAGCTGCCACCCTGCTTCTCTCGCGCCTCAGCGGGTACAAAGGTGCCGCCCGCGCCCGCAGCTTTGAGCCAAAACTGGTGTTGCGGGCGAGTACGGGTAGCCAAAACTAATACGGACTGCCGCTCCATTCCACCACAGTCGGAAAAGCGCCGCCTGCGGCTCCATACCGCACAGTCCGTATACTGTTCCCACTCGCATCCGCTCGGATTGATTCGGAAGTACGCCA
>JAGLBF010000163.1:1523-4487 GCA_018260375.1 Deinococcus sp. | reverse complement strand
ACTGTGCGGTATGGAGCCGCAGGCGGCGCTTTTCCGACTGTGGTGGAATGGAGCGGCAGTCCGTATAACATAAAGCGCAGTCCGTGTAGGCTAGCTGCCAGGCGACAAAAGGGACAAAGGGCCGCCCTCTCAACTTGCCCTCCAGGTTGCTTGTGCGTGAATGGCTGCTTTTCCGTGGAATACTGGGCGGGTGCTGCGCCCTGAGTCTTCTTCTGCCCTGCCCCGCTGGATTGCACCTGTCATCGCCCTAATACCTGTACTACCGCCGCTGTACCTGCTGGCATTTGCTGCGCTGGGCAGTCTGCGCCGCCTGGGTGCTGTGGCCCGCTGGATACTGCTGGCTTTTATCGCCACCCAGTTGACTGCGGCCCTCTTGAGCCCCAACCCGCTGGTGTCACTGGGAGCAGCTACAGCCCGAACTGCCCTTATCCTGGCGCTGATTGCAGCGGGCGTCTACTTGCAAGACAGCCGCACGTTGCGCCCGCTGCTGTGGGGTGAGGTGGTGATACTGCTCAGCGCCTGGGCTTATACCCTGGTGACCCAGGGCTTGAGCGGTGTGCTGCAGCGCCTGGGCCACCCCTATTACTATGTGGTGTCACTGGGGCTGGTGGGCGTGCTGACCATTTGGCTGGCCCTCTTTTGGCGCGGCGGGGCGCTGTGGTGGCGCTGGCTGGTGGGTTTGCTGGGCTTAGTGACGTGGCTGGCTTCAGGCAGCCGTGGGCCACTGCTGGCGCTGCTGCTGGGTACTGGCGTGGCCTTTGTGCTTACGGGGCGCAGGCAAGCACGCAACTGGCTGCTGATAGGCACAGCGGCACTGCTGGGTGTGGCTTACCTTGCTGGTCGTCCAGGTGTGCCGAGTAACCCCGTGAGCCGTTTTGTCCAGAAGCAGAGCAGCGGGCGCAACTTTGTGTGGCAAGATGCTTACGCGGGCTTCCGCACCTCGCCCCTCGGCGGTGTGGGGCCGTACCAGGGCGGGCCGTATCTCACTTACCTCTTTAAAGACGGTTGTCACCTCAACCCGTCGCTCGACGCTAACAACGTCCAGTGCCCGCAGAACCTGACCAACTTTTACGGCGTGTGGCTGATTGCCCATAACGCCTGGCTTCACTCGCTGCTGGAAACGGGCCTGGTCGGTGTACTGGGCTTGTGCGGCCTATATACCTACGGCCTGTACTGCGTGTATCGCCGCCGCGACCCCTTGTCTATCGCGATTATGTTCGGCTACACCGCCATGAATATGGTGGATGTGATCATCGCCGTACCCAGCCCTCACCTGGCAGAGCTGTGGTGGACAGTGCTGGGCATCAGTATGGCACCCACCCCAACAGTTAAAGTGGATGATACCGCTCCGCTGATAAAGAATGAAAAGGGGGAAATGCAGACTTAATTTCTGCTGTAGCCATAACACATCTATACCTACGCCGCCGCCAGGTCACTGGTATCCGCTCGGTCACTGGTAGAGGCTCAACCCTCAGCGTTATGGGCACGCCAGGGACGCAAAAACCATGTCGCCCATACCAGCAGCAATACTGTTAGGCCCACGCTGAGCGCCTGCTTGGGGGCGCTGAGGCTACTCAGGCCATTTTCCTGGGGTACGCCTGTGACCTCAGTAGCAAAGAGGCGGATAGGCAAACAGTCTGTGCCCCCGCCCTGACACTCAGCCTGAACGGTAAGCTGCGTCGCCGCTTTCGGGGTAACCAGCGGCACATTTTGCACGGCGTCATGCCCTGCGCTAGCCCACTCTACGCCCTCACTGCGCACCTCTAGCGGCTTATCTCCTGCCCTCCAGTGCAGTTTAAAGGCCCCCTTGGAGGTCTGGGGCAGGTACTTCAGGTTGGTAGGCCGTACGCCTGGAGGCAGGGTGATGGTGGCCGGCGCCAGACTATCCAGCGTCCTAAAAAAGTTGAGGCCGTCAAACTGCACCCCTGACAGGCCGCTTACCTGTATGGGCGTCCCCACAGCATTGGGCGACCATTTCCACGTCCGGTAACCTACAGGCTGACGCAGCGGCAAAGCTGCGGTCACTGCCGGCGCATAAAACTGCATTTCAGCGTGGTACTGGTGTATCTCGCAATCTGAAACAACTGCACCAGTAGTTGTTAAGCAGCGCTGCAACACGCTCAGCGTATGCGGGCCCGCCACCCCCAGTGCGCCAGGGTATACCGTCTCAAATTTGCCCGCCCGGGAATGAAACTCGCCCAACGACTTCCCGTCTAGCCGCACCTGGGCGACCACATTGTACTGAGGAGAATACAGCTGTAACTGAAAGCGCATAATATACGGCGCGGCGGTGCTAAAGCGTATCTGGGTGGTCTGTGACGGCACCCGGAAGGGGTTGACTCCGTCCGAGCGCACAGGCGAAAACCCCACCAGCGTCCAGCCAGCGGGGGGGTCTTGCCTCAGGTTAATCGTCTGTAGTGGGTCAGCCATGCTTGGCGTGCAGTCTAGCTCAGTTTGGCCCTGAGCGTTTGGCGCTGAGTTTACTTCTAAGCTCTTGCCAGCGCTCAGTATTCAGGCTCACGTCAGCGGGCAGGGTCACGCCCGCCTGCGCCCGCGTGCCTTCTTGCACGTCGCTCTTGCGGCGTTTGGCGAGTTCATAGACGCTCTTGCGCTCGGTGACGATGTGCAGCACCTCGTCATCGATCTCCAGCGCGTGGGTGACGGCCAGCGCAATATCAGGGGCGATAATATCTACATAATCCTGACCCGTAAATACGTCACTAAACGCCACAGGATAGGCAAACTCGCGCGGCCTAAAACTGGTTCGGAGGATCAGGTGTTGATGAGCGGCGCGGGCGGCTTCTTCGGCGACCAGCTTGGTCAGCGAGTAGTAGTTGACCACCGGCCCCAGCGTGTCGTCTTCGTGGTAGTTGCCCGTTTCGCCGTCAAAGACATAATCGGTGCTGATGTGTACCAACTTGGCCCCCACCGCGTTCGCCGCCGCCGCGATATGGCGCGTGCCTT
>JAGLBF010000163.1:0-1423 GCA_018260375.1 Deinococcus sp. | reverse complement strand
CCGTGAGCCACGCCGCTGGGGATATAGACCAGCATAGGCTGCTCGCCACTAAAGATCAGCTTGCGCTTGACACCCAGCGTAGGGCTACCTGCGCGGCAGTCCACCAGCCAGATCATCAGTTGGCCCTGGAGCACGCACCAGATTTCATTTTGCTCTTCTTTTACGTGGATGTGAAAGGCGTTAATGCGCTTAGGTGCTGCCCATGACACGCTGATTTGGCGCGGGGTCAGGTTTCCAGGTAGGCCCTGCACGCCCTGTTCGTCCAGGCGAACATATTCCATAAAGGCCCCGTTTTCGCTGCGGTTTTTCTTAAGGGCGTGAAACCACACGCCCTCAATCTGCGGCGCGGCAGGGTACTGTTCAAAAGCCAGTGCGTCAGCGTACGGCTTGTCTAATTTAATTTTATGCTCACCCATGAAATTTCTCTCCCGCAATCTTGATGAGATACTTGCCGTATTGATTCTTCTTGAGCTTCTCGGCCTGCTCAAGTAGCGCCTCAGTGCTCATCCATCCGCTGCGCCAGGCAATCTCTTCAGGAGCGGCAATTTTGAGTCCCTGACGCTGCTCGATGGTCTGGATAAAGAGGCTCGCTTCTAGCATGCTCTCGTGCGTGCCCGTATCTAGCCAGGCAAAGCCGCGCCGCATCAGTTGTACGTCAAGCAGGCCTTCTTGCAGGTAGATGTTGTTGAGGTCGGTGATTTCCAGCTCACCACGTGCCGAAGGCTTGATGCTCTTAGCGATTTCGGCGACGCGCTCGTCATAGAAATACAGCCCCGTCACCGCAAAGTCAGATTTGGGCTGGGCGGGTTTTTCTTCAATGCTCAGCGCCTTGCCCGTGTCATCAAAGTCCACCACGCCGTAGCGCTCGGGGTCGCTGACTTGGTAGGCAAAAACAGTTGCGCCCGTGGTTTTTTTGTTGGCATTCAACATCAAATCAGACAGGTCATTGCCATAAAAGATGTTGTCGCCCAAAATCAGCGCACTGGGGTGGCCCCCAATAAATTCTTCGCCTATGACAAAAGCCTGCGCCAACCCGTCGGGCGAGGGCTGCACGGCGTACTGAAGGTTAATGCCCCACTGCGAGCCGTCACCCAGCAATTGCTGAAAGCGCGGGGTGTCATCAGGCGTAGAGATGATGAGAATGTCGCGCATGCCGCCCAGCATCAGCGTAGTGAGCGGGTAGTAAATCATCGGCTTGTCGTAGATGGGCAAGAGTTGCTTACTGACCGCCAGCGTAGCGGGATAGAGGCGCGTGCCACTCCCCCCCGCCAAGATGATGCCCTTGCGTGGCAGGCTCATTTCTGCGCCGCTCCGCTTTGCTCCGTTCCTGCGAGGCGCTCAGCATATTGCTTATTGTAGTACTCGCGAAATTCGCCACTGCGGATGGGTTCCCACCACCATTGATTATCGGCGTACCATTTGG
>JAGLBF010000016.1 GCA_018260375.1 Deinococcus sp. | reverse complement strand
TGTCCGTACTCAGGCTGTCCGTACTCAGGCTGTCCGTACTGAACTGAACAGTGTGCAGATGACGGACGCCCAAGCGCAAATAGCCCTATACCCTGAATCACTATCCCCTGAACCACTAGTCCCTGATGCGAGTCATGGTTCAGGCGTGCTGGCGGGGCTGGGAGCCATGCTGGGTTTTGGTGGGCTGGGCGTGCTGGCAGGACAAGGCAGCGCCGCGGGGGGGCTGGGGGTGTATTCGCCGCTGAGTCCCCAGGCGCCCGACATGCAACCTGTAGCAGCGCAGCTTATACAGGCACTGGCTTCTCCAGTGTGCTTATTGGGGTTAGGCCTGCTGGTGGCCATCAGCGCGTTGCTGGTATGGCGGCCCGTGGTGGCGGCGCGGCGACAGGCGGCGCGGGTACTGTCGGGGCTGCTGCTGCTGGGAGCGCTTCTCACCTTGCCTGCCGTGTGGCAAGGCGTCCGTAGCCTGGGGCAATCAGGGCTTACTTGGGGGCCGCTGCTGCTGGCAAGCGCCGCCTTACAAATGGGGCTTTTGCTGCACCGTGAACAGGCCCGTCCAATGGTCAGCGAGCAGCGTCCCTTTCCGCTGCCTACGCTAGGCGCTGGGCTGCTCACGGTGCTGGGGCTGACGGGCCTAGATCTGGGCCTGGCTTTGCTGCTCGGTTGGCTGGGGCTAGGCGCTTACTGGGCCATGCCGCCCCTGGCTGCCCTGCTGCTAGCGGTGGTGGTCGGTTTGGCAGCCAGCCTGCTGTCACTGGGGCGCGACCTGGCCCAACGCACTGCCGCGCCGCGCTGGGTAGGCACGCTGGCAAGCCTGGGCATCTACGGCGTGTCCTTTGCCATGCCGCCCCTGGCTGCTGTGCTGCTGCTGCTGCTGGGCAGTTGGGGCCTGGGGAGTCTGGTGACGGGCAAGATAACAAACGCCACGCTCACCGAGCCCTCTGTGCAGCTTTAGGGCAGCTTTAGGTACGCTTATTCTTTTCACCCAAAGACAGGTCAGCACGCTACACTCTAAAGACATGATTCGGGCCAAGCGCTTTTCGGGCGAAGACCTCAGCCCCGCCGAAATTACGGCCCTGTTAAGCACCAATGAGCCGCCCTCTGGGGTATGGGTACACGCCGAAAGCCCCACCGACACTGAACTAGAAGCCCTGAGCCGCGTCTTTTCCCCGCATTCCCTGGCGCTAGAAGACGCCACCGAAGAAGGCTATTGGAGCCGCTTTGGGTCGTATCCGCAGCATGATTTTATCACCTACCGCAGCCTAGCAGAGGTAGCCAAGCGCACCACTGAGCGCGTCAGCATTTTTATCTATCCGCACGCGCTGCTGACCCTGGCCTGGCTTAAGCTCAGCTACTTAGAACTGGTGTGCAACATGGTGGGCCGCAACTCGGTCAACACCCCCGCCGAGATCACCTATGAACTGCTTGATCACGGCACCGACTCGTTTTTACTGTACGCCCAAAATATAGAAGAGCAGATAGACACCCTGCAAGAGCGCGTGTTTGAAAACCCGAAATTTGACGCTATACCCGTTATTTTTGAACTTAAACGCCAGTTGGCGGGGGTGCGCCGCTTGGCGATCGAGGGCCGTGAGGCTACGCTGCTACTGACCCGCCATGCCCAGAATGTGTCTGAGGGCGAGCTGATTGTGTACCGCGACGCGCTGGGCAACCTAGAGCGTACTGTCTCTCGCCTAGAAGCGCAGCGCGAGTCGCTGACCAACCTGCTAGACACCTACCTGGGCTTTCAGTCGCAGCGCATGAACCAGGTGATGCGTGCCCTCACAGTGGTCAGCACGATATTTTTGCCACTGACCTTTTTGGCGGGGGTATGGGGCATGAACTTTAAATTGATGCCCGAACTCAACTGGCAATACGGCTATGCTATGGCATGGGGCAGCTTTTTGCTGACAGCGGCGCTGCTGGCGATGTATTTTAAACGCCGCGATTGGTGGTAAACGCGTACACTGATGACTGCTACAGTGCTCCCAGATTTTTAAAGACCCGCAGCGCTACAATACTGAGACTTACGGCTAAGCCCATGACAACCAGTGTCATCCACCATCTGTCCTGAAAAGGCAGCGGCACATTCATACCAAATATCCCGCTAATCAGCGTAGGTATAGCCACCAAAATGGTTGTAGTGGTCAGCACTTTCATCACTTGATTGACGTTGTTGCTAATGATACTGGCAAATGTACCTGCCATGCTGGTTAGAATATTGCTGGCAATACCTACCATTTCTATGGCCTGCAAGTTTTCGATAAGGACATCGTCAAGCAGGTCTTGATCCTCTTCATACATTTCAAAAATACGGTCACGTTTTACGCGCTCCATCATGGCTTCGTTAGCACGTAAGCCTGTCATAAAGTACACCAGGCTCTTTTCTAGTTTCAGTAATTCTAAAAGTTCCTCATTGCGGGTTGAATTCTCTAATTTGTCTTCTACACGGTCAACTTGTTTGTTGATATGCCGCACATCTATCAAAAATCGCTGGGCGTTGCGCAAAAAAAGCTGCAGGGTCAGGCGGTTGCGCTTGGCAGTTGATACCTGGCGCACCATGCCGCTTACCACGTCACGCACCACAGGGTTGGGCATGCTGCACACCGTCACCAGGCAGTGGTCATTGTGCAAAATGCCCAGAGGCACGGTGTCATAAGGGATGTCCGAGTCTTCGCCTAGACGGTAGCTGGTCTGCATGATGATAACAAGCTGGTTTTCATCGCGCTCAAAGCGGGAGCGCTCATCAGGATCAAGTGGGTAACTGAGGTAGTCAAGGTCAAAGCCTGTTTCACGGGCAACGCGGGCCAATTCTTCGCTGCTAGGCGCCTGTGCGTCTATCCAACAGCCATCGGTGTAGTGGTTTAGCGTGGTTAGTTTACCGCCAATACTGCGGTAATAGGTCAGCATTGGGAGCCTACTGGGGCAGGTGCGCGGCAGGTGAAGTTAGACATAAGGACTCCAAAAAAAAGAAAGGTGAGAGCGGTACACAGCGGGCTTTGGCCCAAACTGGGGGAGGTTCGCAGTCTGTAGTTATGCTTGTCACCGTCCTTCTGTCGGAGTACCTAGCCAGGCCTTTACATTATATTCATATAGAGGATATTCATGTAGAGGGCCCGTGCCGCCGCTATGCTAGCCCAGCAACGGCGGCGCGGGCAAGTAGGGCTCAGGCGCGCACAATAGGGTATACTGATAGACTGACCTTTGGGTCTAACGGTTTTCAGTACGTTCGCCCCGTTCACCCTTTTTGCTGTTTTGCCCACCATATTGCCCTACAGACCGCTTGTAAGCGAGGTAAACCCCTATGGCCGAAAAAGATATTGATACGCTGCTTTCACTTACCGATAGCAAATACCGACTCTCAGTGGTTATTGCCAAGCGCGCCCTACAGCTCAAGGCTGGGGCGCCTAGCGTGTTGCCCACCGACGTACGCGCACGCACTCAAAACTTGGTTACTCAGGCCATGCGTGAACTGGCGACAGGCAAGCTGCTGCTGGGCGAAAACCTGATAGACGATCAGCGTTTTCAGCAAGACTACCACCGCCAGCGCCAGGCACAGATACAAGAGCAGATGCGCGCCGAACGCGAACACGAGCGCGAATAACCCGCACGGTTAACTCGGAAGCAGGGAAATGGCTAAGCGGCCACTTCCCTGCTTTGTGCATCCCCCCGCCAAGTTTAGTCGCTTACCAGGCTGCTGTCAGTCTGCTGTCAACCTGTGGGTTACCGCTGAGAGGGACTGCGCTTCATTGCAGCACCGCCAGAATCACGAAATATGTGCTTGTTGCTGCGCCCACTGGTCAGCGTTCATCACGTTTTTGACCTGGTGTAATCGCACTCCCTATGCCCCCTGCCGCGCTGCCTCTGTTTCACGGCGCTGACGCAGATGCACAAGCAGGCTAGAAATATCTGCGTGGCGCACACCAGAGATTCGGGCAGCTTGCTCCAAGGTCGCGGGCCTGGCCTTGCTGAGCTTTTCACGCGCCTCGTTAGACAGCGCACGCACTTGGCTGTAATCAAGCGTGCTGAGGTTGACGTGACGGGCTTTGGCCTCGGCGGCAAGCTGCTTTTCGGCGCGCTCTATATAACCCGCGTACTTGCTGCGAATCTCCAGGGCCTCACGCTCGCTGCTGCTTAGAGGCGGCAAGGTGATACCCAGCGCCTCTACATCATCCAGGCTGAGTTCGGGGCGGCGCAGCCAGGCGGCCCCTGTCTGGCCCTGAACACGCTGACTTTCCAGTGACTTGGTCGCCGCCTCTATACGGGCGTACTTGTCCTGCACCTGGGTGAGTTGCGCCGCACTGGTCAGGCCCAGATCGTAACCCAGTTGCGTCAGGCGTGCGTCGGCATTGTCCTGGCGCACCAATAAGCGGTGCTCTACACGGCTGGTCATCATGCGGTAGGGTTCTTCACTGCCCTTAAACACCAGGTCGTCGAGCAGCACTCCAATATAACTTGTTTCACGGGAAACAAGAGTGCGAGTGTGGTCTAAGCCCTGGGCGCGGCGGGCAGCGGCAGTGCCGGCTACCAGACCCTGCGCGGCGGCCTCTTCATAGCCACTGGTGCCGTTGATTTGCCCCGCTGTAAATACCCCAGGCAGCAGGCGCGATTCCAGGTTGAGGGTCAGCTCAGTAGAGTCCACCACGTCATACTCCACCGCGTAAGCGTAGCGCTGAATAACTGCCCGCTCAAACCCCGGCAGGCTGCGCACCAGCTGATCTTGCAAGCGCGGCGGCAAGCTGCTTGAAAAACCCTGCAAGTACACCTCACTGGTTTCTATGCCGTCTGGTTCAACAAAAAGGAGGTGGCGGTCATGGTGGGCAAACTTCACCACCTTGTCTTCTATGCTGGGACAATAGCGCGGGCCCAGACCCTCAATGTCGCCTGCGTACATAGGTGACTCGTGCAAGTTGTTCTGTATCAGCTGGTGGGTGGCGGGGGTGGTGTAGGTTTGCCAGGTGGGCGACTGCGCGGCGCGGGGGCCAGGGTTGCCAGTGAACCCGCGCGGCTGGGGGTCAGCGGGTACCTCCAGCAACTCGCCAAAAGCCACCGAGTCGGCACGAACACGGGGTGGCGTGCCTGTTTTGTAGCGCTTGAGCCGGTGACCTGCGCCCATCAGCGGCCCTGACAAAAAGCGCGAAGGCGGCTCACCCTGACGGCCTTCGGGCCGCGACTGGCGACCATACCAAGTCAGCCCGCGCAGAAAAGTCCCCGCTGCAATCACCACACTGCGGGCGACGAGGCGGCGGCCATCAGTGGTAAGTACCTGCCAGCCGCCTGTGCCGTCAGCTTCTAAATCGGCGGCTTCTCCGCGCACAATGTCTAAGCTGGGGTGGCCCAGTATATACTCCTGAGCACGTTCGGCGTAGGCGTCGCGCTCATTTTGCACCCGCAACGACTGTACCGCTGGCCCCTTGCTGGCGTTGAGCGTGCGGGTGTGAATGGCAGTGTCGTCGGCAATGCGCGGCATCAGGCCGCCGAGGGCGTGCAGCTCAAAGACCATCTGGCTTTTGCCCGGGCCGCCCACCGCTGGATTACACGGCATGCGGCCCAGCGTGGCGGGGTTACTGATAAGCAGCGCTGTGCGGCCCAGTTTGGCAGCGGCCCAAGCCGCTTCTATGCCAGCATGACCACCACCGATAACCAGCACGTCCCAGGGCTGTGAAGAAGGGAACAACGTCATAGGCACAGTGTAGTGGTTGACGCGGCAGCCAAATGGAGTCTGAACGGGAGAGTGCTGAGCGCTTCTCGCCTGCTATCTTATGATCTATGAACCATACTGTTTCACCAGCGGAGCCAGTGGGGACGGAAGCCCTGCATTCTGGGGCGCTGAGTTTTGGGGCGCTGCGTGCCGACCTGATAGGGCAGGGGCAGCCCATCAGCACGCCGTTTGGGGTGCGGCGCGTCACATACGCCGACAACATCGCCTCTGGGCGCGCGCTGGGCAGTATAGAAGAGCGCATGCGGCAACTGGTTTTGCCCTTGTATGCCAACACTCACACTGAGGACAGCGCTACAGGCGCTCATACCAGCGCACTGATGCAGCAGGCCAGCAGTTACATCAAGTCACAACTGGGCGCAGATAGCACTTGCAAACTGGTGTTTTGCGGTTCTGGCAGCACGGCGGCGATCAAGCGGCTACAGGAGATTTTGGGCCTGAGCGCCGCCGCCTCGCAGCGTGAGGCCTTGTTGGCGGCCCTGCCTGCTGAGCAGCGCCCCGTGGTGTTTGTGGGGCCCTATGAACACCACAGCAACGAAATCAGTTGGCGTGAATCTCTAGCTGAAGTGATAGAAATTCCCCTGTGCGACCAGGGTGGTATAGACCTAGAAGCCCTGCATCAGGGCCTGAAGGCGCACGCGGGCCGCCCACTCATCGGCAGTTTTAGCGCCGCCAGCAATGTCACGGGGCGGCTGACCGACACCCGCAGCGTGGCGCGGCTACTGCACGCGCACGGCGCCTACGCCTTTTTTGACTTTGCTGCCAGTGCACCCTATGTCCACATTGACATGAAACCGGGCCACAGTGACGGCTATGACGCGGTATTTCTAAGCCCCCATAAGTTTGTCGGCGGGCCAGGTACACCGGGGGTGCTGTGCTTTCAACAGCAGCTGTACCAGCAAGGTAGCCCCAGTACAGCGGGTGGGGGCACGGTGCGCTATGTCAGCCGCACGCAGCACGTCTTTTATGATGATATTGAGGTGCGCGAAGATGCGGGCACTCCCGCTATCCTGGGTAAGATTCGTACGGCTCTGGCGTTTCATGTGAAACAACGCCTGGGCATTGACAATATTGAGCGCCGCGAAGCTGAGCTGTCGCGCCAAGCCCTAAGCCGCCTGAGCCAACACCCGCAGATAGAAGTGCTGGGTAACCTCTACGCGCCGCGCCTGGCCGTGCTGTCATTTTTGCTGCGCTCTGGCCCGCAGGAGCAGGCGTCCTATTTGCATCCGCGCCTGGTGGTGCGGCTGCTCAACGACCTCTTTGGCATTCAGTCGCGGGGCGGTTGGTCATGTGCAGGGCCGTATGGTCACTGGCTGCTCAACATGGACGATGTCCAGGAGCGGCAGTATTTTGAGTGCGTGGTGTCAGGCCTCAGCAGCCTGCGACCTGGCTGGACGCGCCTCAACCTAGCGCCCTGGATGAGCGAGGCTGAGGTAGAGTTTATTCTGAGCGCCATAGAATTTGTGGCTGAACACGGTGCACGCTTTTTACCGCTGTACGACTTTAACTGGGAGCGCGGACTGTGGACACATGCCAGCGGGCAGGCCACCCCCGACCTGTTTGGGCCATTGCCCGACCAAGCCCCACAGACCGGTGCGAGTTACAACATTCAGAGTCGCAGCAGTCAGAGTCACAGCAGTCAGAGCCCCACTGACGAGATAAGTTGTGGCGAAATCCCTTATGCCGACTATCTGGCCCAAGCACAGCAACTTGCCGCGAGCTTACCCGCCTATACACCGCGGCCACGCCCCGCGCATGTACCCGACGAGTTGGTAAACTTTGTCTACTGAGCACCGTGGACACCGCAACGGGGAGACAGGAGCAACACGTACAGACCTGGGTTGGCCTGCCCCGAGGGGCCAGTACCGTGAGGCCTGACCTATGGCGGCAGGCGCTGAGTATGCTGGGCCTGGCTATCGGCTTTGCTGCCTACCACCAAGCGGGCAAGCTCGGTGAGCCGCTGTCCAGTCACCTGATTGGGCTGATGTTCGCGCTTTTGGGCGTGCTGGCCTTCTGGTACGCGCAGGGCGAGCGCTGGATACAGGTGCTTGGCGGTGTATTGCTGCTTTACGGCTTACTGCGGGCCACAGGCTGGCACGGCGCTTAGAGGGGCTGTGTGCGGGTTATACGGATTTCGCGGTGACGTTTGCGCGGTAACGTTGTAGCAGTGACGCTGGCGGCACCTCTGGGGCTGTGCTGGGATAGAGCGCAGTCCGTATTAAAATGTGCCTAATAGCTCCGCGCTGGGCGGGGGAAAGCCTTCTATGCGGCGCAGTAACTGGGTCAGCTGGCCCAGAGTCAGTTGCTGGCCCATGACGGCGCCTTCTGCTAGTGCGTGAGGGTGTAAGAGCTGCACCTCAAAGAGCCCCTGCTGTTGCTGCACCTGCACGCTGTAGCCATTAAAAAACACCAATTGGGCCGCTACGCTTGCCGGGTGCAGGGGATAACCTGGCGTGGTTTGCAGCGCCCCCAACCAACCCTCACGCTCAAGCAGTTTATGCCACTCATGGGCAAGGTCTTGCGCCTTATCTGGTGTTTGGGGCAGCTGGTCTATGATCAGCAGCGAATATTCATAATCTTCAGGGTCATAGAGCATGGGGTCACTTCTCCTGTGCAGAATCTAGATACGGCCTCACTAGATAATTAGATAGATAAGCGGTCGGTGGCGGGTAACAGGCGGGCCTTTATGTACTCAGTCTAGACTGCAGGCCTCACATTATCCTTTCAAATAAAAGGCGCTTTGCTGCCCATACCTGCCCTTTTTATTACTCTACTCTGACGGTATAGCCCTAGTGTCTCCTCATTGCTAAGCGCTAAAGTGGTATGGTGCCTTGGACCCAGAACTGCAGAATGCTGCGCCTGATTGCCCTGCTGATGGTCAGTGAGTTTGTACGTACAGGGTTTGTGGTTGCTTTTTTGCCGCTTAACGGCGCACACTACGGCCTATCGCCGGCCCAAACAGGAGCCATTGTCAGCGCCCACTACCTGATGGACGCACTCGCCAAAGGGCCGATGGGCGCCTTTACTCAGCGCCTGGGCCTAGGCGGGGCGCTGAGTGCGGCGGCCCTATTGGGGCTGGGGCTGCTGCTGGTGTTACCACTCGGCTGGCCAACCTTGCTGCTGATGATGATTGGCGCAGTGTGGGGGCTTTTTTACTCGGCACTGTGGCCTGGGGTGATGGCAGCGGCGCAGCAGTATGCCGTGCCTGGATACGAGGCCCGCGCCTTGTCTATTACCAGTATGAGTGTGGCTCCTGCTGTGGTACTGGGCGCTTTGGGCGTAGGTCAGCTGATGCAGCACGTGCCCACTCAGGTCAGTTTTATTTTGCTGGACGGGCAAATTATCACGGTACTGCTGGCACTGAGCCTGTGGCCTGTGCGCCTCAGTGCGCCGCCCCGTCAATTGGGCAACAGCTGGAGATCACAGTGGCGCAAGGTCGCGGGGCTGCTGCCTGCCGCCTTTGCCCAAACACTAGCCCCGGGGCTGCTGGTCACGCTGTTTTATCCGCTGCTTCAGCAGCTGGGCCTCACCTTGCGCGGGCTGATTTTGCCCACCCTGTTTGGTGCCAGCATACTGGTGCTCACCTTGCTGCTGGCAGGGCGCGCCGCTGACAAATTGCACCCCCGCTTTGTGCTCGGTCCAGGGCTGGTGCTGCTGGCCGTCATCTTCTGGCTGGCGGGCTTTGTAAATATCACCGCTTACCTGTACCCACTTGCCGCCCTGCTGGGGCTGGCCTATGGCTGCTTTATGGCAGGCTGGAACGGGCTGGTGGGCCTTACGCTGCCGTTACGCCACCGCGCCGTCTACTGGGGCATTGTGATGGCGGTAGAGTCGATGGGCTACGCCATTGGCCCGCTGCTAGGCGGCTTACTGTGGGCTACTTATGGCCTCAGAGGTGTATTCTGGCTGGGCTCACTGGTCTTTTTGCTGGTTGAAGGCTACTACCTTGTGGTGGGCCGCAACTGGAACAAGGTCAAAGATGCGGGCGAACAGGAGCACTTAAACGTACCTGGCAACTGACTTGATGCGGTCTATCAAGTGTTCAACACGGCTCAAGTTGCAGTCCACATCACTGATAAGCATTACGGAAAATTAGTTATAAGTAGATCTTATTAGTTTGCCACAGGGCAGGCAACTAGGGCAATTAGAGTACAACGAATTAAACGGAATCTGTATGACACGGGCCAGGTAACCCCAAAAGCAATTTGCCGCAGTTGAAGGCCCACTGCGGCAAATACACATCTCTAGTTGTTGCTCAAATTTTTGGTGCTGAGGATGGGACTTGAACCCACACAGGTTGCCCTACACGCCCCTCAAACGTGCGCGTCTACCGATTCCGCCACCCCAGCACATCAAGGCCCAATACAAAAGGCGAAGTAGAGTGTAAAGGCTTTGGCGCACAATGTCAATGACTGGGGCTGTTCTCAGGGTGCCTGCTCGGTGTGTCTACACGCGCGCTTGCACACCCTTACCGCCCCGCACTTAACGGCGCAGCGGTAAGGCAGGCGCTTTTAAGGCAGACCTGACTGATGGACGAGCGCGGGCTTACTCAGCGGTTTTGCCACCGTAAACTTGTCGCCTGGGCGGGCGCTGAGCATTTCACTGAGGGTGGTGAGTGCCAGCTTGCGCTTATACGCCGCATTCAGAAAATTAGCGAAGACCTGTAGGGTCTGCAGGGCATTATCATGCAGCAAAATGATGCCGCCTGGCTCAAGGTTTCGGCTAAAGCGGTTGGTCAGTACGGCGTGGCCGGGGTTTTGAAAGTCGGCGGGGTCATCGGTCCAAAATACAGTGGTCAGGCCCAGTGACCGGGACGCCGCTAATGTTGCCGCCGTGTAATCGCCGCCTGGTGGCCGAAAAAAACGCACCGGCTGGCCTGTGATATCCTGTAAGGCTTGGTTGGTCTGACGTATCTCCTGGGTCACAGCGGCGATGGGCAAGGGCGGCAAGCGCACATGGTGGTACGTGTGATTGGCGACCTCGTGACCTTCAGCAACCATATCGCGGATAAAGTAGGGGTAGGCCTGAGCATTGCGCCCAATTACAAAAAAGGTGCTATGGACTTGCCCGCGCCGCAGCAAATCAAGCAGCAGTGGCTCAAACATGGGGTGAGGCGCATCGTCAAAGGTGAGAGCCGCTACGGGCAGGCTGTCTTCGCCACGGTACAGCAGTCCGTTTTGCACGCCTACCAAGCGGCTGACTTTGCGCTGGGTTTCGTCCTTCATGGCTTCGCTGCTGTTGCCGTAAAAGGTAATGTTGTTCTCTTTGACCTGGGTAGAAATCACTTCATTGCGGGCGGCTGGAGTAGTCGTTGTCGCGGCCTCCCAGGCACGGTCATAGGCATCACCACTGGCCCAGCCATTCATTTCGGGCAGGCGCGGGCGCGGCACACTGGCGGTGAGCAGTGGCAGGGGGCCGCCAAAGCCGCCATAAGTGCCCCTGCGGTATACGCTGATATCTACTTCATTGAGTTTGGAGCGGGCAGCAAACGTGCGCCTGACCACCTCAGCGGCAATCTGGCGGGCCTGGCCTTCTTCGGCAGGACTCAGCAGCACCACCGCATTAGCCACCTCAATGTGACCATTGCTGAGGTACTGAATGCGGTTGACCTGAGAGATAGGCGGCGCGAGTAGCAGTTGGGGAATGGCAGGCGCGGCGAGGGTGCGCGGCGCTACAGGCTGCACCTCTCCAGGCAGGGGCGCGGCCCTGCGTAGGGGCTTGATGGGTGTGGCGGGAATAGGGAGCGTGGTGGCGGCCTGCACCAGCAAAGGCCCGCTGAGGCCCAGTACCGCCAGACATACAGAGATTGGTTTCATGTGGTTACTTCCAGATCAAAGGCCGCCTATAACCACGGAATCCCTACTTATCTATGCGTAGCGACCCTGTAGGTTATGAATGAGATGAACATTCTCACTAACAGGGTAAACCGTCTGGCAGGCGGCCTGTAGAGCGTCGTCAGAGGCCTCGTTGCGGTAGATTATAAGTTTTTCTTCAAATTAACTTTATAAGTAGCTCTATAAACAAATCTGCGGGCAGTTTGAACGAAAATCTTTGATATAAGTGTATACATAACTTTTTATTAGCTAAAACCAAACAAGATGTAGATTCAGAGAAGTCTAGGTATATTCTATACAAAAGTCCTGCACCGCTGTCAGTTGCTCTGGGCCCATTTGAGCGCGTCGCTTGGCCCAGCAGGGAGGTGGCCCTGTGCCTGATACAGTTTAACACCTGCGGCGATGTGCTCTTTGGCGAGGGCAGTTTGGCCCTGTTTGCGCTCTACCAACCCTAGAACATAGGTGGCGAGGGCGTTGTTGGGGTTGTCGCTTATGGCAGACTGCAAGAACTTGGCGCTGAGGGCCAGACCTTCGGTGGTGCGTTTGCCGTTGCCCGTGCCGCCCGCACCCATAAAGCCGCCGTCAGCACGCTCACCACGGTAGTAGTTCACCTGCGACCTGATGTAAGTAACCTCCAGCGGGCGCATGTTTTTGAGGCTTACCTGCCCTTGCCCGTCGGCGCGGTTAAAGGCAGTGATGTGGTTGCCGCTGTACACGGGGTGCACAAAGCGGTAATCGTTGACGTCGCGTATCAGCAGGCCCTGGTGGGTCATAAAGGGATGCGAGTCGCTTGCGTCATCAAGCAGCATGGCCTGACCAGAGGGCAACCGCAAGGCAGCGACCACGTGGCCCAGATTGCTCTCCTGAGCGTTTTGATTTTGCCACACCATCACTTCGCCCGCATCTAGTCCCATTTTTTGCAGCAGTGCGGCAATAAGAGTGCTTTGCAGAAGGCACTGGCGCTCGCCTGTTTTGACAGCCGCCGCGAACTCATAGCCGCGCTCCAAGCTGAATTTAGGGATGATTTTTTTGATGAAAGTGTGCGCCCACTGCGCGCTGCCTTGGGCAAGTTGGTCACGCTGTGCGCCCTTGGCCCGCCTTATCGCCGCCGCCCGTGCCGCCAGGCCTGCCGCTAAGGTTTTGCCGCCCGCCAGTGGTACACCCGCGTGGAGGTATTTACCTTCAAGCCAGGCGCTAAAGGCGGGGCCTGCCACGCCCTGTACACGGTATGAATCTTGCACCATAGCCTTAAACACAGGGCCGTTATAGGCCATGGCTATGTCATTGTCGGCCGCGACGTTTTGGGCTCGCGCCGCACCCGATACCACCTGCGACAGCAACAAAGCCGTGAGCAAAAGGGGTCTTTTCATAGCTACAGTGTGCGCTAGATAAATCAAATCAGGGTGAAATGTAACAGCTCAGACGTGCCACGAAAATTAACGACGTGCGACTTATGCTTCTTAACTACTGGCTATTCGTTTATAGTTTATCTGTATTTCTACGTTGACATCATTTACTTCAGTTTCGGTAGAAAATGTACAGCACTGTATTGTGAGCAAGTCATACGGACTGCGCGGTATGGAGCCGCAGGCGGCGCTTTTCCGACTGTGGTGGAATTTAGCGCAGTCCGTATGCTGTTCCCACTCGCATCCGCTCGGATTGATTCGGAAGTACGCCAAATCAATCGGAATCCGTATCAGGTGCCTTGAGCAACCTGAGTAACGACAGCGCCCCGCTGTGCAGCGTCAATAGCCATTTCTGGCACTCTGGCAAACATGCCGCTTTTCCAGCTGCGGGTTCAATGGCACGGTTCACCCAGCCCTTGCCATGCCCGTAGAATAGAGGGCATGACCAAACAACGTATTGACACTCCCGAAGCCGCCCCCGCCATAGGCCCCTACAGCCAGGCTATCCGCACAGGCCATTTGTTGTTTACCAGTGGACAAATTCCGCTGACGCCAGCCGGCGAACTGGTGGCGGGCGGCATAGAAGAGCAGACCCACCAGGTACTTAAAAATGTACAGGCCGTGCTGCACGCCGCTGGCACAGACTTTGGCGGCGTGGTCAAGGTGACGGTCTTTCTCAGCGACATGAATAACTTTGCCGCCATGAATGCCATTTACGGCGAGTATTTCACCGCGCCTTACCCCGCTCGCTCTACCGTGCAAGTAGCCCGCTTGCCCCGCGACGTGCTGGTAGAAATTGAAGTCATCGCCGAACTGGCTTGACAGTATCCAGATTAATAGTGGCCAGATTATACGTCTTCGCTGCCCGTATCCATACGCACCACGCGGGGCATAAATTCACCCAGTACGTCCACTAAGTCGCGCTGGGCGGCGATAACGGTTTCAATGCGCTTGTAGGCCTGGGGCGCTTCGTCAACGCCGCCGCCGATGAGGGTGACGCCGCGCTCGTTGAGGTAGTGTTGCACGTCTTTTTTGGCGAGGCTGCGCTCAGCAGCTTTGCGGCCCAGCTGCCGCCCTGCGCCGTGCGAGGCGCTTGCCAGAGACTCAGGCGCTCCTTTGCCGCGCACCAAATAGCCCGGGTCAGCCATGCTGCCGGGAATCAGGCCCAGTTGACCGCTCGCAGCAGGTGTAGCGCCCTTGCGGTGAACGATCAGCTCCTGGCCCGCCACCTCTTGTTTCCAAGCCAGGTTGTGGCTGTTGCTGACGTTGAGCAGTGGTGCTTCGCCCAGGGCCTTGCTGATGCGGGCGTGAATCTGCTCATGGTTGGCAAGGGCGTAGCGGCCCGCCAGGTTCATGGCCTGCCAGTAGCTCTGACCCTCGTGGCTGTCAAGCGACAACCAAGACAGCTTTTTGGCTTCGGGATTGATACCCGGGTGCAGCGACTCAGCGAGGCGGGTAAAGTGGCCTGCCACCTGTGCCCCGAAACCGCGTGAACCGCTGTGCGTCAGCAGCGCCAAGTAACGGCCCGCCTGTAGCCCTTCGGTGGCCGTACTCAGGCTAAAGGTGCCAAACTCAGCAAAGTGGTTGCCACTGCCAGATGTGCCAATCTGATCGGCGGCCTTGTCCTGAAGGTGTCGCAGCAGGGCTTGCTCACCCCAAGCTGGGTCATCCAGCACTTCGTGGTGTAAGCGTTCACGCTTTTCAAAACCTACACCCGCGCCAAAACGGGTATGTTTCATAAGCAGGGCCTGAGCCTGAGCAGCAGAAACCTGTTCGGGCGCAAAGGCAAAGACGCTGAGCATCATAGAGCAGCCGATATCTACCCCCACACCGTAAGGAATGACGGCCTGCTCAGCGGCCAGCACCCCGCCTATGGGCAGCCCGTAGCCTACATGCGCGTCGGGCATCAGCGCACCGGCACGGGCAATGGGCAAACGCATAGCGGTGTCCATTTGGGCAAAGGCCCCTGCCTCAATCAGCTCCGCGCCGTAGCGGGCATAAGGCAACGGCTTTGCGTTAAGCGCACTGTTGGCCTTTTTGGTTTCTTGAAGGGACTGCGCTTCTAGCTCCAGCACCAGATCGTGGTACACGCCGCCTAGGTAGTTGGTGGGGGACTGTTTCACGTGCAACAGCTCTGCCAAAATATCCTTGCGACTTTCGCCGGCTTGTTCACGGAGGCTGGCAGCAGCAAGCGCTAAGCCGACCGCCCTGTTTTTAAATCCGAGTTTAGTAATATATTTTCCGTTCATGTGGGTTAGCTCTTTTGCTGAGCCTAGCCAGCGCTCAGTAGCCCAAACATGCTAAGTGTATTCAGGCGCTGAGGAAAAGGCGTAGAGGTGGGGGCAGCGTGCCATCACGGCACTGTCAGCACAATCCGCACAGATAATGCGAAGTCCATGGTGTGGAAGCGCACGCGCCGCCTCTGGGACTGTGCTGGAATGAAGCGCGGCCGTGACCACCTGCACCGCCTAGCATGGCTGCTTGCTCCTGTTTCACAGTGTGGCGCAGCAGGGGTGAAAAGGCTATGCGCAAAATGGCTTATACGCATTCCACTGCATTGCAAGTTTGATTGCAATTTTCGTTGCAAATACAGTCCCAGAGGCGCTGCCTGCTCCTTGTATGCCGCGAAACGTGTACTTGTTCCTGCGCCCACTGGCCTTCTTTCACCGCGTTTTTAACAAGGTTCAAATCGCAGTCGGTATGAGTTCGCTCAGCTTCTAGGAGTAGCCCTGCCCTTTGCCCGCACCTATGGGCCGGGGTAGTGCGGGCATCATGCTGGGCCTGTCTACGCAACAGTTACTTCATAAAGTTATGTCAACTTCAGACACAACTTCAGACACCCGGAGCATTACCTGTACAATTCCTTCAGCTAAGACCCACACTCTGAAGGAGGCCTGCACTTCTTGAGGCTTTTAAGGCTTTACAGGCGGCACTTACAGGCCTTCTGAATGAACATCATTAGGGCTCTTAGCAAGGTTGAGGAGATACATGCAAAAAAATAAATTGTTGATCGGTACTCTTGCTCTTAGCACGTTGTTGGCTTCTTGCAACAACGCCACTACCGCTGTTCAGCCAAACAGCAGTGCCCCCGCCGCAACGGCGTACCGACAGCCTGCGGTTACTCAGCAGGCCGAACAGCTTACTGCCCAATTTACTCCTCGTACCTTGCTCGAGCCTCAAATTGTATACGGACAGATTTCGGCACGCGGCGCACGGCCTTATCAGGTCTACCTGAGTATTCGCACGGCCGAGGGTGACTTTATGTGTGGCGGCAGCCTGCTGTCTAACAACTGGGTGATGACTGCTGCTCACTGCATGGAAGGCGCTACCCCTAGTAATATCACTGTTCGTGCAGGTGTCAATGACCTCAATGCCAGCAGCCAGGGCCAGAATCTCAAAGCCGGCACCATTTACGTCCATCCCCAGTACACAGACGCAACTTCCGGCAAAGATATCGCCTTGATAAGGCTCAATGGCGCTTTTGTATTTGATGCATACACCAGCGCTATTAAACTACCCAGCAATGACATAGAAAGCGTGCTGGATGTTGCTGGAAACCGCGCCGTGGTCAGCGGTTGGGGCAAAACCGAAACAGGCTCAGTCAGCTCGGTGCTGCGCGAAGTCAGCATTCCTATTACCCCTAACCCCACCACCTGTGGCGGCTCTACTGGCCCTGCCAACACCATTTGTGGCGGCGTAGACCAGGGCAAAGATTCTTGCAATGGTGACAGTGGCGGCCCTTTGGCCCAGAACTATAACAATAATAATTATGTCCTGGGTATTGTCAGCTACGGGCCCAGTGCTTGCCGTGGCAATGGCTACTATACACGCGTCAACGCTTACCTAGACTGGATTAAATCGGTGAGTGGCATCACACCTGCCGCCGCCACCACCCCAGTCACCCCGCCCCCCAGTGTACCGGGCACCGTGACCTATACCGGTACGCTCAGCAGCGGCACGACCGGGTATGCCCCCAGCAAAACTGGCTTTTATACCGCTGCCAAAACGCTTAAAGGCACCTTGAGCAGCGATACGGCTGGCACTGACTTTGACCTGTACCTAGAAAAGCTGAGCGGTACCACCTGGACCAAAGTGGCTGCCAGCGAGCAAGACCAGACCAGCAATGAGAGCATTACCTATTCGGCTGCCGCTGGTACCTACCGCTGGGCTATCTACGCCTATAGCGGTAGTGGTACCATGAAACTGGTAGAAACCAAGTAATCAACCACACAGCGGGTGGGGTTCGTGGCCCCGCCTGTGAATGTCAAAGTGTAGATCTTGCTCTCTTGTCATTCGGCCTGCAACTTGAACCGTGTTAGGCGCGTTATAAAAGAAGAAGGGCAGGCGTAGCAACAAGTACGCCTGCCGCTTCATTGCAGAGCAGTAATCATGGTCTACGATTGAATCAGAAACGACCTGGTTTAATCGTAGACCGTATCTTTTATACGGATTCCGATTGATTTGGCGTACTTCCGAATCAATCCGAGCGGATGCGAGTGGGAACAGCATACGGACTGTGCGGTATGGAGCCGCAGGCGGCGCTTTTCCGACTGTGGTGGAATTTAGCGCAGTCCGTATTACACATGTGTCGCTTGACTTCAAGTCATACCATCTAGTGTAGGAGCGCCGTCCAAGGTAGCATTCTTCTGAAGCCGCACAGCAGGTAGTACAGGGCAGTAAGTGTACAGATCAGTGAATACACAGCCAAGCCACGCGGGTACTCAGCGCTCGGCTAACGCTGCTTGCGCTTGGGCCACCTCATTCCAGGGCAGGGTTTCGCCGCTGCGCTCTAAGGTGTCTTCGGGGCCTTTGCCTGCCAACAGCACGGTGTCGCTGGCCTGAGCCTGGGTGATGGCGTGACGTATAGCCCCGCGCCTGTCGCCAATACTGACAAAATTACTTCGCCCTGCCCCGCGTGCGCCACTTTCCATAGCGGCTAAAATGTCTGCCAGGGGTGTGTCGCGGCTGTCTTCCTCGGTAAACACGGCCTGATCCGCGCAGCGGGTCGCTACTTCGCCTAGGGGAGCGCGTTTGCTGGGGTCGCGCTGACCTCCTGCCGAGCCGATAACCACCCACAGCCGGCCCTGGGTGGTAGCCCGCAGGGTAGTCAGCGCCTTTTCCAAGCTGGGCGGGGTGTGTGCAAAGTCCACAATGACGCGCGGCTGGCCTGGCGTGCTGCTGACCACTTCCATGCGCCCTGCCACGCCGCCAAAACTCGCTAGGCCCGCCTGAAGCTGCTCTACACTGGCCCCCAACCGCGCCGCTGCTGCCATAGCGGCTAGCGCGTTAGCGACATTAAAGCGGCCTATCATGGGTAGACTGGCGGCAAACTGACCCAGTGGCGAGCGCACCACAAAGTTCAGGCCCCGCGCACTTTCCTGAATATCCAGTGCTTGCCATTCAGCTGGGCTATCCCCAACGCTGTAGGTGGTGTGCTCGCCCAAATCCAGCAGTTGCGCCGTCCAGGGGTCGTCAGCATTCAGCACCCTAAAGGGAGCACGCTCAATCAGCTTACGTTTCTCGGCAAAGTAGTCTTCTACCGTGCCATGAAAGTCCAGGTGTTCGCGGCTGAGGTGTGTCCACACCGCTACATCCCAGTCAACCGCCCGTACCCGGTCGAGTGCGAGGGCGTGGCTACTGGCCTCAAGCACCACGGCCTGCGCCCCGCCTGTGACCAACTGGCGCAAGGTTTCTTGTACCTGCGGCGCCTCCGGTGTGGTGAAGTGCGCGGGAAAGTGCCGCAGCGCCCCGTCTGCAAGCTGATAGCCTACCGTGCTGAGTAACCCAGTGGGCCAGCCTGCTGCCCGCAGCAACTGCAGCGTTAGCCAACTGGTGGTGGTTTTTCCGTCTGTACCTGTGACGCCCACCACGCGCAGTTGGCGGCTAGGGTGACCCTCTAGCTCAGCCGCGATGTCTGCCAGAGCCGCACGTGCACTGTTTACGGATAAGTAGGGCAGCGGCGCACGTTCGGGATAAGGCCAGCCCTCGCCCACCAGCGCTACCGCCCCGCGCGCCTGAGCCTGTGCCGCAAACTGATGCCCGTCTACCCGCGCACCCCGAATCGCCACAAAAATGTTCCCAGGCCGCACCCAGTCAGCATTGTGGGTGACACCAGTGAGGTCTGGGTTGAGGTGCTCAGCAGGTGCATTCAGGTGCAAGGCAGCGGCGAGGTCAGCGAGCTTCATGCCCTGATGATAGTGGATGAAAAAGGAGCGGGGCATTGTAGACACCTTGCGGTTGAATCCGAGCAGAGGCGAGTAGAAAAGATACGGACTGCGTATCACAGGCCGCGCCGCCCACCGCATGGCCTTACTCAGCGAATGAGAGACTACATACATTGTATAGGGGTTGACACTCTGTGAATACCGCGCTATAGTTTTACCTATCAATCCTAATAAGTACCCCGCCGCATAACTATCACGCTGCATAACTATTACGCCGCCGCCAAGCTGTTACGGGCGGATTTTTGTTGTCTGGCTAGACCAAACCAGCTTACTGCTCTGACGGGTAGCCGTGTACTGAGTGCTGACCTCCAGAGAGTAGCTGTACAACCGCACCCCGCCACGTCCTAAAATACCCGCTATGACGCTTACTTTGCCGCAAAATATTCTCTCTATTCAGTCCTGGGTCAGCTACGGGCATGTGGGAAACGCCGCCGCCGTTTTTCCGTTGCAGCGCCTGGGGTTTGAGGTGTGGGCTATCCATACGGTGCAGTTTTCTAACCACACGGGCTACGGCGCATGGACGGGCCAGGTGTTTACCCCCGAGCACATCCACGACGTGATAGGCGGCATAGAAGCGCACGGGGTGTTGCCCAGTTGCAGCGCGGTACTCAGCGGCTACATGGGCAGTGAAGGTACCATTGCCGAGGTGCTGGACACAGTGGAGCGGGTGCGCCGGGCCAATCCAGGTGCTTTGTACTGCGCTGACCCCGTGATGGGTGATTACGGACGCGGGGTGTTTGTGCGGCCCGAAATTCCAAGCATGATGGAGCGCTTAGTGGTGCTACAGGCCGATATTCTCACTCCCAACCAGTTTGAACTGGAGCTGCTGACAGGTCACAAGGTAGACACCCTGGAAAGCGCCATGACTGCGGCCCAGGCGCTTCGCAGCCGCATGAAAGAAGACGGGCTTAAGATGGTAGTCATCACCAGTTTGATGCGGCAAGACGCACCCGCAGACCAGATAGAAACCCTGGCGGTCACGGGCCAGGGCGCTTGGCTGTGCCGCACACCGCTTTTGCCGCTGACCCCGCCCCGCAACGGCACAGGCGACGCGATTGCCGCACTGTTTTTGGGGCACTATCTGCGCTCCGGCAGCGTGAGTACAGCGCTGAGCCTGTCTATGAGCGCACTCTACGCCCTGCTAGATCTTACTCACCGCGCAGGCAGCCGCGAGATACAGCTGGTCGCCGCCCAAGACGAATATGCCGCGCCCAGCGTGGTGTTTGAGGCACAGGAGGTTTGACGGTAAAACGTATCTAGAGGCCGGGCCTTCAGACGCGCTGACCTTACTGCCTTTTCCCCTACGGCCTGACCCTCACCTGACAATTCCCTCACATTGACATGACAAATGCCCCTCACATTAAGAAAGGTGAGAAAACTCTTATTGACCGCCCTTCTGATGATGACGACTGCTCAGGCCGCTACACTGGTGGGCTGGGCCGAGCTGCCGGCTGATACCTTTGACGCTGGCCCTGCGAGTGGTGCTTGGAACAGTGGCCTGCGCGGTGAGCCCCGCTTTAAGTCGCAGCCAGTACAGGGCTTTAGCGGCGTGCAATTTGGCAAAGACGGCAGCTACTGGTTTCTGAGTGACAACGGCTACGGCGCCAAGAGCAACAGCGCCGACTACTACCTGCGTATCCGCAACCTTCAGCTGACCCCCCGTACCGCCAAAGGCCAGCCTGAGAAAGTGACCGTAGGCCGTTACGTTCAGTTTAGTGACCCTGGTCACAAAATCCCTTTTCAGATTGTCAATGAAAACACCCCAGACCGCCTGCTCACAGGGGCCGACCTGGACGTAGAAGGCTTTGCTTTTGCGCCTGACGGTACCATCTGGGTCGGCGAGGAGTTTGGGCCGTACATTCTGCACTTTGACGCGGCAGGTAAGCTGCTAGAAGCCCCAGTGGCGACCCCTAACCTCATGCAATTTGCCACCCTAAAGGGCCAGCGCCCTGTGGTTACCGGACACCGTGGCAGTGCCGGCACGCGCCCAGAACACACCCTCGCGGGCTATCAGGCTGCGGTGGACGGCGGCGCCGACTTTATTGAGCCTGACCTGGTGGTGAGCAAAGACGGCGCACTGATTGACCGCCACGAGCCCCTGCTGGCGGCACTGGATAAACCCCTGAGCCAAGGCGGTAAGGTGATTGAAGCCACCACCGATATCGTCAATCACCACGAATTTGCCGACCGCGCCCGCACGGGCAAGCTGGACGGACAAGACATCTACGGCTTTTGGGTGAATGACTTTACCGTCGCCGAACTCAAGACCCTGCGGGCGGTAGAGCGCCTGCCCGCCTTGCGCGGCACTGCCTATGACGGGCAATCTGAGATTCTGACGCTGCCCGAAATCATCGCTTTTGTCAAAGATATAGAGGCCAAGACCGGCAAAAAGGTGGGTATTTACCCCGAAACCAAGCACCCCACCGCTATGAAAGCGGCAGGCTTTGACATCAGCCAACTTCTGATTGACACGCTGGTCAAGGAGAACTTTACCGACCCAAGCCGCGTGTTTATTCAGTCATTTGAAGTGAGCAACCTCAAAGACCTCAAAACCAAGATCATGCCTAAAGCGGGTGTGAACATTCCGCTGATGCAACTGGTGAGCAGCGCTAACGAACCCGCCTATGACCTGGCCGTTTCGGGCGATAAGCGTACCCCCGCCGATATGCTGTCAGACGCAGGCCTAAAGGAAATTGCCTCTTACGCCACAGGTGTGGCCCCCTATAAGCGCTGGATTGTCGATGACAAGGGTCAGACCACTGACTTGATAAAGCGGGCGCACGCTGCCGGGCTCTATGTGCACACCTGGACGCTGCGCAACGAACCCACGTACCTGCTTGCCCAGTACAAAAACGACCCAGAGGCCGAAATGCGCCAGTTTATCGGGGCGGGGATAGACGGCTTTTTTACCGACTTTCCCGCTACTGGAGCCAAAGTGGTGGCCCAGTACACCGCGCCCCAAGTCCGCAGCCCCCAGCACGTCGACTTTTCGCAGGGCAACAGCAGCAGTGATGCCAACCTGCCTGCTAGCGGCGGCTTTGAGGGCCTGAACCTTAGCCCAGATGGCAAAACGCTCTACGCCCTGCTGGAAAAAACCGTAAAGGGCGACCCCGCAGGCCAGATTCGCCTGCACGCCATCAACTTGGCAACCAAGCAGTGGTCACTGACAGGCCGCTACCCGCTGGACGACGCCAGCAACGCTATCGGCGACATGAGCCCTGTCAACGACCACGAGTGGCTGGTGCTAGAGCGCGACCAGAACCAGGGCGACGCGGCCAAGCTCAAGCGGGTGTACAGGTTTGACCTGAATGACAAAAATGCCGACGGCACCTTTAAAAAGACGCTGGTAGCTGACCTGATGAACCTACAAGACCCTCAGGGCCTCGCCCCCAGCACCCAGGGCGGCGTGTTCAAGTTCCCGTACGTGACTATTGAAAACGTGATTGTGCTCGACGCCAACACCATTTTGGTGGCCAACGACAACAACTACCCCGCCACAGGCGGACGCGGCAAAGACGTCAAAGACACCAACGAGTTTTTGTGGATTAAGTTAGACGCGCCGCTGAGCCTGAGCGCGGGCGTAGGCCGCAAATAAGGGATGGTATCACTATGTGAATGGCTCAGCATCCTGATTGAACCACATGTTCCACACGCCAGCGTTAAGGTGTCCCTGACGCCTCAGCCCGCCCTACTCTCAACGGAGTCCACATGAAAAAGATTATCCTCACCACCCTGTTTGCCCTCGCCGCTACCGCCTCTGCCGCCAGCTTTAAATTTATAGCCCTGGGCGACATGCCCTACAAGTTGCCTGACGACTACGCCCGCTTTGAGGCGCTGATTGGCGAGGTCAACAAACTAAACCCTGTCTTTACCGTGCACGTGGGCGACATCAAGAGTGGCTCTACGCCCTGCACTGACGAGAACTTTCAGAAGGTGAAAGACGAGTTTGGAATGTTCAACGGCCCACTGATTTACACCCCTGGCGACAACGAATGGACCGACTGCCACCGCGAAAAGGCCGGCAAGTTTGACACGCTAGAGCGCCTCGCCAAAGTGCGCGACATGTTCTTTAAGCAAATGGGCGACAAGTCCTTTGGCAAAAAACCCATCGTGCTGACCCGTCAGGACAAAGTGATTGAAAACAGCCGCTGGGCACAGCAGGGCGTCGTCTTTGCCACCATCAATGTGGTGGGCAGCAACAACGGCATGGAGCGCAACACCGCGAGCACCGCTGAGTATTTTGAGCGCAACGCCGCCAACGTAGAGTGGATCAAGGCCACCTTTGCCGAAGCCAAAGCCAAAAATGCCCCCGCTGTGGTGGTTGCCTTTCAAGCCGACGTATTTTATGGCGCACCCTTTTTGCTGACTGACATTGGCCTGCGCGACACCGTGAACACGCTCGCCGCCGAAGCCAAAGCTTACGGTAAGCCTGTGCTGCTGATTCACGGCGATTCGCACGTGCTGATTATTGACCGCCCCCTGACCGAAGCGGGCGCCAATACGGGTATCGGGCAAACCATCGCCAGCCCCACCCTCAAGAATGTGACCCGCCTGCAAGTGATGGGCGAGTCGGATGTGGGCGCGGTTGAAGTGACGGTAGATACCAACACGCCAGGAGTGTTTGGCTTCCGCCCCATCTATACCAAGTAATACGGATTCCGATTGATTTGGCGTACTTCCGAATCAATCCGAGCGGATGCGAGTGGGAACAGCATACGGACTGCGCGGTATGGAACCGCAGGCGGCGCTTTTCCGACTGTGGTGGAATGGAGCGCAGTCCGTATAAGCGCAGCGCTCTGGCACCCGAAAAGAGACAAAAGGCTAAAGTACAGTCTTTTGTCTCTTTTCTTTTGTGAGCAATTAGCTCTGTGGCCGCGCTCAGGGGGCTAAAGTGCAGCCTTTTGCCTTCTTATGGCGGTGCACAGCACTGCCGCCGCCAGTGGCCCCAGCGAGCGCGTTTGCCGCAGTACGAGTCCGCTGGCGAGCGCACCCAGCGCCAGTTGGCGTGAGCGTTGAATTCGCTCAGAGGCAACTTTGACAGAGACTTGGTCGCAGTGGCTGTCAATGGGCTCTGGGCGGGCCAGGCCTGCAGCTAAAGTCAGAGCTGCGAGGCTCAGCAGGTCACTGGCGGGGCTGTGCTTGGGTGTCTTATCACGGCTGTGCTGCTTACCAGATGGCCGGGCTGGAAGCAGGGCCGCCGCGCCGACAAGGGCCACACCCGGAAGCGTAGACGGCGCGGGGCTAAAACGGTCTGCCTCTGCCAGCGAGAGGGCCAGCGACGCGCCCGGCACTGCGGCCGCCACCCGTTCGCCCGTGTAGGCGCTCAGGGCTGCTTGAGCTAGTAGCGCCAGCGTATCAAGCGGCGTGGCAGGCAGGCCAACCGTACTGCCCAGCACCCGCAGGCCCGACATCACGGCAAAACTGCCCAGTGGGTGAGGCGTGTTATCCAACAGGGACACCGTCAAAGCAAGGGGCAGGGATACTGCCGCCGTCTCCTGGTGGTCAGGGTCAAGCTCCCGCGCCGTGGCCCAGGCCGCAAAGCCCGCCAGCCCGTCACCCACCGCATGTATCCAGCCACGCCCCCGCACCCGCGAAAGCAAAATCCCCACCAGCAAACCGCCCGCCGCGTACTGGTTAGAGGGATAGCTCAGGTCTAGAACGCGGGGCAGGCTAGACTGAGGCCATTTGGGCTGGGATTCTTTGGGCTGGGAAGGCATACCGCTATTGTACAGCGGGTAGGGAGCGGGCAGGGATCACAAAGCGCCTTTTGCCCTGTTTGCAGCCTGGCACCCGCAGCTTTTCCTCATGTTCTGGCCTGCCCAGCATAACGGTAGCGAGGAGACTATACACCTGCTGGGCTGCTGCCCTCTATACTAAGAGCCGCAAAGAGTACACCCAGTGCACCAGGAGAAAAAGCCATGTCTGATGAATTTAGCGCCGATGATTTTGAGTTTGTAGACCCCGAATACAGACACCTGCAAGCCTCTAGCAAAGCCTACGCGCTAGACACCCCCCAGGGCCAAGGTGCGCTGATGACCGAGCTTGCACATAACAGCGGCGTGCAAACTGTGGTGCTGACCGACATGCAAGGCCAGGTGATCAACGAGCGCAAGCCTACGGGGGCGCCTTCTATGGGCGACATAGTAGCGGCGACGGCGCTGCTGCTGCGCGGTCAGGGCCTCAGACTGGTCAGCGCGCAGTTTGGCAGCCTGCAAGCGGGCGGGGCTACCGTGTGTATGCGCGTGGTGGGCCACTACTGCGTAGCTGTGGTCGCGCGCGGCAATGTCAATGTGGGCCGTCTGCTTACCGAATTACAGCAGATACAGGTCACTGCTTGAGGAAAACGGTGCGGGTACAATGGCGGCTTTTATGGCTTACGCTGTGCGCCATCAGCGTTGCCTTTGCCGCGCCTGCCGCTGGAGTAGACCAACTTTACGCCGCCCTTGCCCGCGCCCAAAACGCCGCTATGGTGGGCAATATGCCGCTGGTGCATACCCAATTACAGCGAGCACAGCGCACCAGCAGGGGCTTAGGCGGGCGCTACGCGGCTTTGCAAGGCGACTTGCAGCGCCTCAACACCCACCGCGTTATTACCACCAGCGAGGTGGAAGCCCTGATCGGCAAACTGGGTAACCAAGAAAGCCTGAGCAGCAAAAAGCCTGCCAGTGCGCTTCTGGGTCTGGGAGCCAGCACGCTGCCGGTCAGCGTGTGGCAAGTGCCGCTGAGCGTAGTGCTCGCGCTGTTAGCAGGCGCAGCAACATACCTGTTCGGGCGGGCTTTTGCACGGGGCAAGCACTGGCGCGGGCTTTGGCTGGGGCTGATTATCGGTCTGCTGCCCACCATGTTAGACGGCTTGCTGGCCCTGCTGGGCGCACTCGGCGCACTGACAGGCTGGGGGCCGCTGCGTTCATTGCTGGCACTGCTCAGCTGGCAAAGCAGCTGGGGCTGGCTGCCGCGCGGGTTATGCTGGCTGGTGGGACTGGGCCTGTGGCTTTACAACCTGCGCTACATCGCCTTGCAGTTTGGGGTCGTTGGCCGCTCTAAAAAGAGCGTGACCCTCACCGAAATCAAGTCTAGTACCATGTGGGAACTTGATTAACGCACGCTTCATTCGGCGCTGTTACCTGACCTCAGTGAGCAGGGCCTTATTAAAGTTGAGTAGGATTACATATCATACGGACTGCCGCTAAATTCCACCACAGTTGGAAAAGCGCCGCCTGCGGCTTCATACCGCGCAGTCCGTATGCTGTTCCCACTCGCATCCGCTCGGATTGATTCGGA
>JAGLBF010000162.1 GCA_018260375.1 Deinococcus sp. | reverse complement strand
CGCATTCGCCCTGATTGATTCGGAAGTACGCCAAATCAATCGGAATCCGTATCAGTCACCACCCCTGTCCCCCCGTCGGCGGCGTGAGGTGAGCGTAGGTTTCCAGCGCATAACGGTCAGTCATACCGGCAATGTAGTCACAGGCGGCCCGCTCCAGACCCACTCGGTCAGCCAGCACATGCGCCTGCGGCGGCAGCAGCGCGGGCTTGGTGACAAAGCGGGTGTACAGTTGCGTCAGCACGGCTTCGGCCTGCTCGCGCTGGCGCTCTACCTGCCAGTGGCCGTACAGATTGGCGTACAAAAATCGCCGCGTTTGCCGCAAATAGCCCTTCACGGGGCCGCTATAGCCTATCAGCCGCTCGCTGTAGCCCTGAACCTCTGCCAGCGACTGCACGCCACTCGCCGCAATCCGCTCGGCGCTGCACTGCCCCAGGTCGCCAATCAGCCAGCCGAGCAGCTCGCGGTGCAGCACATGGCGGCCCAGTCGGGTGTGCGGCGTAAGGCCACCCGTGCGCTCAAGGAGCCCCTGCCACAAGTCCAGCTCCTGCAGTTGTTCACCCTGCAGGAGTCCGCTGCGCAGGCCATCATCAATGTCGTGGGCGGTGTAGGCCAGCGCGTCCGCCGCGTCAACCAACTGGGCCTCTAGGCTGGGCTGCACCTGGCCCTCTGGCAACTCAGTGCGGTGGTGTTTATTCAGGCCGTCTAGGGTAGCGCGGGTGAGGTTCAGGCCCGGAAAACTGGTGTAGCGCTGCTCAAGCACCCGTACAATGCGCTGGGCCTGCAAGTTATGGTCAAAGCCGCCGTAGCCGCTGAGCAACTCATCCAAAATCTTCTCGCCCGCGTGACCAAAAGGCGGGTGGCCCAGGTCGTGCGCCAGCGCCACCGTTTCGGCCAGGGTTTCATTGAGTCCCAGCGTCAGCGCCAGGCTGCGGGCCACCTGCTGCACCTCTAGCGTGTGGGTCAGCCGTGTGCGGTAGTGATCACCCTGCACATTCAAAAACACCTGGGTCTTGTGCTCTAGCCGCCGAAACGCGCTGGTGTGCAGCACGCGGTCACGGTCGCGTTGAAAGGCTGTGCGGCGCTGACTTTCGGCCTCGGGGTACTCACGCCCGCCACTGAGGGTGCTCGGCGTAGCATAACCCGCCAAAAAAGCAGCCTCGCGCTGCTCAAGTTGTTCACGGCTGATAAGGGTGGGAAGCAGCATACGTCAAGCTTAGCGCGGGGAGGTTGCGAGCGGCGTGTCATATGCCTCGCGCTTTATTCCAGCGCAGGCACAGCAGCGCAGCAGGACAGTGCCGTATTCAGTCAAAAGCAGGCTTTGGGCGGTCATACACGCCGCACCTTGCAACCCCCTAGTCACTTCCCGTTAGGTGTGTTATACTCTCCGCTGTTGCCTTGCTCGCGGCGATACGCTGAGCGGGTGAGAGTTCAAGAGGCGCCCTTATAAGGGTAGCCCCCCCTCAGGAGAAAAAACATGGCCAAGCACCCCGTACCCAAGAAGAAAACCAGCAAGAGCAAGCGCGATATGCGCCGCAGCCACCACGCCCTCGTCGCCCCTAACCTGGTGCCCTGCCCCAACTGCCACAACAAGAAGATGCAGCACCACGTTTGCCCGAGCTGTGGCTACTACGCTGGACGCCAGATTATCAACGTTTCAGCGTAAGCATTCTTTGTTTGTTCTTTGCCTGCCCGTTTGTGGTGGGCTTTTTTTATGCCTTTTGCAGCTCAGGCACACTAGGATGCACTCTATACCCGTCTGGTATTCACCACATCCAGTACAGGTGGTTACTGGCCGGCTATTGGCCTGAATCTTAAGCCTTCACCGGCTTTATTTATGAGAAGCAGACCGCTAGGCTGTATCCATGTCTGATGTTCCACCCGACCCACGCCTAAACCCCGAGCCGCAGACGCCAGAAGTGCCTGCGCCCCGGACTGCCGAGGGACAAAGAACCGACCGGGTGGTGTTTAAAGCGCCCTGGGGACATCCGCCCGCATCGGCAACAACTTTGCGAGTTCCCGCCGCTGTGCCTCAGCCGCGAGTAGCGACCCCAGAGTGGCCTACAAACCCTGATCACGCCGCGCCGGATGAGGTAACGTTGGTGGCTGATCTGCGGGTTATACCCACGCCTCAGCAGGTGCCTACCGGCTATCTCACTGTTCCACCACCACCTACTGTTCCACCACCAGCTGCGCCCCGGCCGTCTACCTTTCAATCGCCCAGTATTGAACCGAGTCGCATTGAACCGACTAGCATTGAACCCAGTCGCATGACGCCGACCGCGCCCGCAGAAGAGACAGCAGTAACGGCTCTATCCGCATCAGATACAGTCCCTGCTGACAGCGGCAACCCCGCGCAGCATGTCTCCCCCATCACACCCGCGCAAGGCGGTTGGGCGGCGATCATCTTGCTGATCATTCAAAATGTGGTGGGCGGCTTGGCGCAGTACTGGCATATTCCGCTGGGGTGGCCCCTGCTGCTGGCCTTTGTGCTGACCATATTGGGCTTTTTTGCGCTGCTGCCTTATCCCATGCGTCTACTGCAAGGCGATAGCCGTTTCACCACCCGGCCGCGTTTGGGCCTGGTGCTGGGCGCGTCGGTGCTGGCTTTTATAGCCTCGCGGGGGCTGCTGCTTTTTGGTGCCAGCGTGTGGCCTGCAGCGCTCAACGCCACCCAACCGCTGCTCAGCAGTGGCGGCCAGTTTATACCGCTGCTACTCGCCGTAGGCATCGGCATCCCCATCGCCGAAGAAATCGCCTTTCGCGGCCTGCTGCTGCGCGGGCTAGAGCGTGCCCGGGGCCCAGTGGTAGCAGCGGGGCTATCAAGCCTCTTGTTTGCACTGGCACACGGCTCACCGCTGCAAATCCTAGCCATCTTCCCACTAGCGTGGAGCATGGCGCGCGCAGTGCAGTACAGCGGCAGCCTGTGGAGCAGCGTCGGCATGCACATCCTGAACAATAGCTTAACCGTTATTTTTTACTTTGCCTTGCAGAGCAAAGCCGCCAATTGGCCGGTGGTCGGGTTCGAGACGGCAACCGCCAACCGCGTGCCGCTGACGCTGGGACTGGCGGGCTTGCTGGTAGGTCTGACAGCGCTCGCCGTGGTCACTGTGTGGCTTAAACCTCGCTTCGCCGCGCAGCCCGCCGAGAATCCCCCCCGCGTGTGGACCATCAGCACCATTATGCTGCTGCTGCTGGCGGTCGCAGGCGTGGTGTTTACCGTATGGCAACTGCTGCGTCCCGTGCAACCTAATTTTTAGGCGCCGCCTGACGCCCGTCAACCGGTATAAGTAGCTCCCGGTTGCAGTTGCGCATATCCGAGGAAAGCATACGAATCCGCTCACCTTGCTTGTCCCTGCTAGTCTAAACACATGACTGCTCCGCCTGATTCTCCCACTTTGCCGCGTTTTGACACGCCCCCGCTGGCTCAGCTGCTCCGTCAGCCCAAGGCATTTTATGCCGCGCTCACTGCGCTCAGCGCACAGCCTTGGCGTTATGTAGGCTTGGTGCTGCTCACGGGGCTGGTGAGTGGGATTGGTGCCGCACTGCTGGGCCGCACTACGGTGCAGGCGCAGTCGTCACTGCAAGTGCCTGGACTATCTGCGCCTATGACTTACGCCACGCTGATTTTTAGTGGCGTCTTTTTGATGCTGGTCAGTTGGCTGCTGCTGTGGTTTTTAGGCAATCTGGGTGCAGGCAGTAAAGGCCGCGCTGCCGAAGTGTACGGCGCCACCTTTACTGTGCAACTGATCTGGTCGCTGGTGATGCTGATAGTGGGCCTAGTGGTACACCCCACCATCACCGTCCACGCACCCAATTTGCAGGGTCTAGACGCTCAGCACAGTGCACTGGCCGTACAGCGCTTTAACCAAGCCGTTGCCGCTCAGGTGGCCGATCAACCCCTGATCAAGGTCAGCAACATCTTGGGCTATGCTGTGTACTTGTGGCAACTGGCTCTGGCTTACTTGGGTTTTCAGGCTACAACGGCTGACAAGCGAAAAGCGCAACTGGGGGTGGTGTACCCCGCCGCGACCTTTGTGATATTGCTGCTGGCTTTATGGCTGCTCAACCAAGCGGCGGGGCAACTGCTGGGCATGCAGTAATACGGGTTGCGCTCCATTCTGGTGCAGTCGGGACGACACCGCCTGTGCTTCTATACCGCAAAACGCCTAGAAAGTACCATTATCCTTTATCTGAATCCTTTATCTGGAGTTTCAAAAGTATATGTCATAGGCATAATTTTCCTTATTATTATGCAATTTACTTATTTTAGTGGCGTTCTTTGCCGTCGTTGTTGTCCTGAGTAGATACAGACTGAGTGGGTACAGTATGCCTACACCTCTAGACGGTGTCAGCAAGGCGTTTGAAATTTAAGTAGTATTTTATGTGTGTGACATAACAGATAGACTTAGGGTATGAGCCGCAAACCCTATCCAAGCGACCTAGATGATGAAACTTATATTTTCATGCTGCCTTACTTCACTTTATTGCCTGAAGAAGCACCACAACGCGTTTATCCTATTCACGGCGATTAGGGGTTGACATTTCGGGCCAGAAATGAGAAAGGGAAAGGTGTAAT
>JAGLBF010000161.1 GCA_018260375.1 Deinococcus sp. | reverse complement strand
AAAATACCCAGACAAAATACCCCGGCGGGCGCAGCGCGGCCTGTATCTAGGGGAAGGAAGCTACATCAAACCTTTACCCGCTTGGGGACACCCCCACCTGCATGACACTCTCAGTGCGCGTCTCAGGGTATGCTAGGGAACGCTATGGACGACACCCAACAAGCCACGGTGATGTATGGCGGCAATGCGGCCTTTGTAGAAGGACTTTACGAGGCCTACCTTGCCAATCCCGCCAGCGTTGATTCCGATTGGCGCACCTACTTTGATTCGGTTCGGCAAAATGCCGTAGAAACCCCTCACAGCGCGGTACAGCAGCAGTTTTATGATTTAGGGCGCGCGCGCCTCAAAGGTCAGACCGTCACCGCTGCCCAGCCTATTGCCCAGGGCGGCAGCAACGCCGCGCAGCAAGCCGCCAGTGCACTGATCAGCGCCTACCGCGTGTATGGTCATATCAGTGCCGCCAAAAACCCGCTGCACATCCGCCAGCCTGCCCAGGTACCTGAGCTTACCCCCGAATACTACGGCCTGAGCAGCAGCGACCTGCAAACGCCCGTAAAAGAAGGTTACTTTTCAGGCGTCCTGAGCCAGGTTTTGGACGAACTTAAGCAAACATACTGCGGCGCTATTGGCTTTGAGTTTAGTTATTTGCCTGCCACTGAGCGTGAATGGTTCCAAAGCCGTGTAGAAGCAGCCAAAGGGCGCGGACAATACAGCGCTGAGCAAAAACGCCGCATCTACAACAAGATGAATGCCGCTGAGGGCCTAGAAAAATACCTGCACCAGCGGTATGTGGGTCAAAAGCGCTTTTCACTGGAAGGGGGCGAGAGCTTTATCCCTCTGATGGACATACTGATTCAGCGCGGCGGCGAGTTCGGCGTTAAAGAAATGGTAATTGGTATGGCACACCGTGGCCGCCTCAACGTACTGGTCAATATTTTTGGCAAAAAACCCGCTGACCTCTTTGCTGAGTTTGAAGGCAAAAAAATGCTGTCCACCGACCCCGACATTTCGGGCGACGTGAAGTACCATATGGGCTACTCGGCAGACGTGCATACGCCACAGGGTCCCATGCACCTGGCACTGGCCTATAACCCCAGCCACCTAGAGATTGTGTCGCCTGTGGTGCACGGCTCAGTGCGCGCCCGTCAGGATCACCGCCAAGACGCAGCACGCAAACTGGTGCTGCCGGTGACCATCCACGGCGACGCGGCAGTTTCGGGTCAGGGCGTGGTTATGGAAACGCTGAACTTTTCGCGTCTGCGCGGCTTTAGTACGGGCGGCGCGGTGCGTATTGTGATCAATAACCAAGTGGGCTTTACGGTATCTGACCCCCGCGATACCCGGTCAAGCCGCTACTGCACCGATATCGCCAAGGTAGCCAATGCGCCTGTGCTGCACGTCAACGGTGATGACCCTGAGGCAGTGGTCTTTGCAGGCGAACTGGCCCTAGAGTACCGTCAGGAATTTGGTAAAGACGTGTTTGTCGACCTGATTTGCTTTCGCCGCCACGGTCACAACGAGTCGGATGACCCCACCATGACCCAGCCCATCATGTACCGCGAGATCAAAGCCCACCCCGGCACCCGCGCTTTGTACGCCCAGCAGCTTGAAAAAGAAGGCGTGCTCAAAGCCGGCGAGGAAGCCAGGCTCACTGAGCAGTTTCGTGACCAGCTTGACCAGGGTGACACCGTGGTTGAGGAGATGGAGAACCTAGAGCAGAGTAAGCTGGCACTGGACTGGAGCAAGCACATCAATGTGGAGTGGGATGAAGAAGCTACCACCAGCGTCAGTGCCGAGCGCATCGCCGAACTGGGCATAGCCCTGAGCAGTGTACCCGAAGGCTTTGTGGTTCACCGCGCTGTAGATAAGGTGCTCAAAAACCGCCGCGAGATGAGCCTTGGCCATCAACCCCTTGACTGGGGCATGGGCGAAACCCTGGCCTACGCCACCTTGTTGCAAGACGGCTACAGTGTGCGCCTGGAGGGTGAAGACACGGGGCGCGGCACCTTTGTTCACCGCCACGCCGTGCTGCACGACCAAAATGCTACTGATGTGCTCAACGAGGACTACATCCCGCTGGCCCACATCCCAGGCAAAAAGGCCCAGCTGGAAGTTATTGACTCCACCCTCTCCGAAGAAGCGGTGTTGGCCTTTGAGTACGGCTACGCCACAAGTGCCCCCGACGCACTCGTGGTTTGGGAAGCGCAGTTTGGCGACTTTGCCAACGTTGCGCAGCAGGTTATCGACCAGTTTATTTCGGCAGGCGAAAGCAAGTGGCAGCGCCTCAGCGGCCTGACCCTGCTGCTGCCGCACGGCTACGAAGGCCAGGGGCCAGAGCACTCCTCGGCCCGCCTAGAGCGCTACTTGCAGCTGTGCGGACAGAAAAATATGCAAGTGGTGGTGCCTTCTAGTGCCGCGCAGATTTTCCACCTGCTGCGCCGACAGATGATCCGTCCCTACCGCAAGCCGCTGATTATCATGTCGCCCAAGAGTTTGCTGCGCAACAAGCAGGCCATGTCGCCGCTGAGTGAGTTTACAGACGGCAAGTTTATGGAAGTTATCGGTGACGCCGAGGTCACCGGGGCGCAGCGCGTGGTTATTAGCAGCGGCAAACTGCACTGGGAACTGACCGAAACCCGGCAAAAGGTACAGGCACAAGGCCACCTGGGTGACGTGGCCCTTATCCGCCTAGAGCAGCTTTACCCCTTTCCCCACGACGCGCTGCAAGCCGAACTCGCTAAGCACCCCGGCGCACAGGTGGTCTGGGCGCAGGAAGAACCCTATAACCAGGGCGCTTGGCTGATGATTCGTGACGACCTAGAAGCCGCCATAGCACCAGACCAAACGCTCAGCTATGCAGGCCGCCCCCGCAGCGCCTCTACCGCAGTAGGCTACAAGCACAGGCACGACCAAGAGCAGACCCGCGTGATTCAAGATGCGCTAGGCAAGTATGTTCAGGCCGAGCAGCTTGAAGTAAAGCAAGAAGCTACACCACAAAGCTAATACACTAAAGTAAAGGGTTGAATATAAAGCTATTGACAGTTAGGCGCTTTATATCTCAAGCCTCTGAGCACGACAAAGAATCTTTTGCCAGCTCTTAGCCACTAGCTATTACAACCAGTAACTATTACAAACAGTAACCATCACAAGCAGTAGCTATCACAAGGAGAAATCAATATGTCCGAAATCAAAGTTCCCGTATTTTCTGAATCTGTATCCGAAGGCACGCTGCTCACCTGGAACAAAAAAGTAGGTGAGGCCGTAAAACGCGGTGACGTACTGGCTGAAATTGAAACCGACAAAGTGGTGCTAGAAGTGATTGCCCAGACTGACGGCACGCTACAGAGCGTCGCCAAGCAAGAGGGCGACACTGTGCTGAGCGAAGAAGTGCTGGGTGTGCTGGGCGAAGGCGGCGCAGCTACGGCTGAGGCTGGCGCTGGTGACGAGCAAACTGCTGGCCCCGTAGCAGGGAATCAAAGTGCTGGCGGCACGGTTACAGAGCCCGATGCCTACAGCAACCAAACCACGGAAAACACCGCGCAAGGCAGTAGCCAGGGTGGCAATGTCGGCGGTAACGGTACCCTGTCGCCCGCCGTGCGCAAGATTGTTGAAGAGCGCAGCCTAGACGCTTCACAAATTGCGGCGACTGGCCCCAAAGGAAACATCACCAAGCAAGACGCGCTGAGTGCCCCTGCGGTATCTACCCAGGCCACCCAGCAGGTGCAGCCCGCTGCAAGCTTGGCGCAGCAGCCTACCAGCAACGTGCCTAGTGGCCCCCGTGCCGAGCAGCGCGTACCCATGACCCGTATTCGCCAGCGCATTGCTGAGCGCCTGAAGGACGTGCAGAACACCGCCGCTATTCTGACCACCTTTAACGAAGTCAATATGAAGCCTGCCATGGACTTGCGTAAAAAATACCAAGACCAATTTGTGGCCAAGCACGGCGTAAAACTGGGCTTTATGAGCCTCTTTGTGCGCGCCGCCACCGAAGCGCTCAAGGCCTACCCCATGGTCAATGCCAGCGTAGAGGGCAAAGACATCATCTATCACGGCTACTATGACCTGGGCATCGCCGTGGCCTCTGACCGTGGCTTGGTTGTTCCTGTGCTGCGCGACACCGACGCTCAGAGCCTGGCAGATATAGAAAAGAACATCGCCAACTTTGCCCAAAAAGCCAAAGCGGGCAAGCTCACCATGGAAGACATGTCAGGCGGCACTTTTAGCATCACCAACGGTGGCACGTTTGGTTCAATGATGAGCACGCCCATTATCAACCAGCCCCAAAGTGCTATTTTGGGTATGCATAACATTATTGAGCGCCCCATTGCCCAAAACGGACAGGTGGTTATTGCGCCTATGATGTATATTGCGCTGAGCTATGATCACCGTCTCATTGATGGTAAAGAAGCGGTACTGTTTTTGGTTATGATCAAGAACTTGCTCGAAGACCCTGCCCGTATGTTGCTTGATATCTGAGGTAGTAAGGTTTAGGTACTACAAAATATACTAGAATAGACCGCCTTCAGTATGATTGCTGAAGGCGGCTTTCTTTTTGTTATACGGACTGCGCTACCGCGCAACGCGTACGGTTTACTACGCCCGCTGGCCTAATTTCATCTGGGAAGATGCGAGTCAAGATACGGGGTTCGTAGTA
>JAGLBF010000160.1 GCA_018260375.1 Deinococcus sp. | reverse complement strand
GCCGCAGGCGGCGCTTTTCCGACTGTGGTGGAATTTAGCGGCAGTCCGTATTACTTGTAACGTCCGTTGGTGTCAAAAGGATTGGCCTAACAGACAAGCCTCATGCTGCATAGCTTGAGGTAGCCGTGCGCCGTGTGTGGCTTATCAGGCCTTTTCTCCGCAGCAGCAGTGCTACCCTAGCCTTATGAAGCTCTCCCCCGAAGCAAGCGCGCTGCTGAGCAAGGCCGCCAGCGGCGAGCGGCTGAACCACGCCGAAATTACTGCGCTGTACGGCCTGCCACTACCTGAAGTTGCCGCTGTCGCCCACCACCTGCGTCTACAGCGCTCGGCCCCTGATACCGTTACCTTTTTGATAGATCGCAATATCAATTACACCAATATCTGTAACGTAGGTTGTAACTTCTGCGCCTTTTACCGCACCAAACGTCAGAGCGACAGCTATACCCATGACTACGCTACTATTTCAGCCAAAATAACCGAGCTTGAACAAGTGGGCGGCTCCCGAATACTCATGCAGGGCGGCGTCAATCCTGAACTACCGCTAGAGTATTATACAGGACTACTGCAACACATTAAAGAGCACCACCCCAGTATCAGGATAGAGGCTTTTAGTCCTGAAGAGGTACTCTTTATGGAAAAGAACTTTGGCCTAGACTTGGACAGCTTGCTTGATGTGCTGATAACAGCGGGGCTTGACGGATTACCTGGTGCGGGCGGCGAGATATTAGAAGACGACGTGCGCAAGAAAGCTGCCCCCGCCCGTATTGGCAGCCATGACTGGTTTCGTATATTGGACGCAGCGCAGCGCAAGGGATTATATACCATTTCCACTATGGTTATTGGTTTTGGCGAAACGGTTGAACAACGTGCCTCACACCTAATTAAAATACGCGATCAGCAAGATAAAGCCCTGCGTGAATATAATAACGGCTTTGCGGGTTTTGCTATGTGGAGCTTGCAAACCGAGCATACCAGACTACACGGCAAAGCACCTGGTGCCAGCGCCCATGAATACCTGCAACAGCTTGCCATATCGCGTATTGCCCTAGATAATCAGCCTAATATTCAGGCTTCATGGCCTGGACAAGGATTTAAAGTCGCTCAAGCCTCTTTGTATTACGGCGCAAGCGACCTAGGCTCTACTATGCTAGAAGAGAATGTGGTTTCGGCTGCAGGCGGACATCACCGCCACAATGCCACTGTACGCGAACTGGTGCGTATCGCCCATGACGCAGGCTTTAAAGCCGCTATACGCAACAGTCATTTTCAGATCCTGTCCTATCCTGATGTCAATGCGCTGCTTAATATCAACGCGCAGCTTACTATCAGTCAAGGGGCTGAATTAGAAGAAACTCGGGCAGTGAGGTAAGCAAACGGTGAATTATACGGTTTCTAGCCTCAACCATACTGTGCTGCGATGATGTGCTGCAATGAAGCGCAGCCCGTATTACTCCTGTGGCTCAGGCAAGCGGCGCACAGGCAATTTGACCCAGCCGCGGCGCGATACCCAGCGGATCACCACCACAATAGAGGCTGAGATAAAGGTGGTTTGCAGCTCGCTCAAGTAGGGGTTGAGGTAGTACACGCTCAGCGCCCCCAGTGCGGCGGCAGTGGCATACAGCTGGTCATGACGGTACATGATCTCGGGTACTTGCGCGGCCAGCAAGTCGCGGATGATGCCGCCGCCAACCCCGCTGAGCATGCCTACAAACGCCACGCCCAGCGGCCCAAACCCCATATGTACACCCATCATTGCCCCGCTCGCGGCAAAAAGGGACAGACCCAGGGTGTCAAAAAAGCTCATGGTGCGCTCAAAACGGGCCAGGCGCATACCAAAGGCAAAGGCCAAAAGCGCACCTGCTAGGGCCACATACAGGTACGTTTCATCGCGCAAAAAAAGCGGCGGCGTGCGGCCTGTCAGGGTATCGCGTATGGTACCGCCGCCCACCGCCGATACACACCCCAGCACACTGACCCCAAACAAATCAAAGCGTTTGCGCACGCCCGTCAGCGCCCCTGCCATAGAAAAGGCAAAAATGCCCACCAGGTCAACGTAATGAAGCCCCGCAGAGATGGTGGTGCTATCAAAGGGAATGGGAAAGCCGTCAGACATGGAGTTCAGGGTAGCAAGTTCGGGGATAAGGCACACACCACAGCTGTATAAAGGTTGCGGTAGCTCGGCAGCCCTTGACAGAACCCCCCACAACCCGTATTATTCTCGCCGTGCTGAAAAGCACCCCTTGAAAGGGCAGCGAAGCTAAACGCAAGTTTACACAAGCGCTGAAGGTGTGGCCCCATCGTCTAACGGTTAGGACACTACCCTTTCAAGGTAGCGATACGGGTTCGAATCCCGTTGGGGTCACCAACTAAGCCTCCGCCTCTGTGCGGGGGTTTTTTTATGGCCCCATACGCCTGCGCCCCCTTTGCCTGCTACCATATTCCCCATGATTGACGCGCTGATTGGTCACACGCCGCTGGTGCAGCTTCGCAACTTGGTTACGCCTGATATGGCAGAGGTATTTATTAAGCTAGAGGGCCAAAACCCTGGCGGCAGCATCAAAGACCGCACGGCACTTGGCATGATTGAAGATGCTGAAGCGCGGGGCGTGCTCAAGCCTGGCGGGTTGATTGTCGAGCCGACCAGTGGTAATACGGGCGTGGGACTGGCACAGGTTGCAGCGGCGCGGGGTTACCGCCTGATTTTATGCATGCCCTCGCAGATGAGTGAGGAGCGCAAGCGCACGCTGCTGGCTTACGGCGCTGAACTGGTGCTTACTGACCCCGTAGGCCGCATGACTGCCGCTATTGCCGAGGCCGAGCGCATCGCCGCCGAGCAAGGTGGATGGATGCCCAACCAGTTTGCTAACCCTGCCAACCCCGCTGTACACGAGCGCACCACCGGCCCCGAACTGTGGGAGCAGATGGAAGGCCGCATAGACGCCTTTGTCTACGGCTCTGGCACGGGCGGTACACTGACGGGGGTGGGGCGCTACCTCAAGCGGCACAATGCAGCCGTGAATATAGTGGCGGTTGAGCCCGCACGCAGCAACGTCATCAGCGGGGGCGAGCGCGGTGAGCACGGCTTTCAGGGCATGGGGCCGGGGTTTGTACCCGCCAACCTTGATCTCTCGGTGATAGACGACATTGTGCAGGTATGGGAAGAAGATGCCTTTCCACTGGCCCGCGAACTAGCCAGCAAAGAGGGTGTGTTTTTGGGTATGTCTAGCGGCGGTATGGTGTGGGCCGCTCTACAAGTCGCCCGCAAACTGGGAGCAGGTAAACGCGTAGCTGTCATCGCCTGCGACAACGGCGGGCGTTACCTGTCCACTGCCCTTTTTACCGGCGAGCAAGATACGCCTAAGGGCTACAAATACAAAAGCCGTGAGAAGGCCTAAAGACCCTGGCCTCAGCGCCTCCTCAAAATTGCTCCATCAATACCGCCCCCCCTCAATAGCCCTTGTCACGCTGCACTTTTACCTTATCTAGGGGTTCGCCGCGCAGCATTTTAGCAACAAAGTCAGCGGCATACTGAGCAGCACGCCAGCCCTGGTCGTCGGTGGTACTCGCTATATGGGGCGTAATCAGCACGTTGGGCTGTTGCCACAGCGGATGTTGGGCGGGAAGGGGTTCGGGGTCGGTGACATCTAGAGCGGCGCCGCCTAAGTTGCCGTTTTCCTGTAGAGCCGTCAGCAGTGCGTCTGTATCTACCAGTTCGCCGCGCCCCAGGTTGTACAACCAAGCGCCCGCCTTGAGCTTGCCTAGTACGCTGGCGTCTACAATGTGCCTGGTTTCATCAGTCAGCGGCAACAGCAGCACCAAGTCGTCGGCGTTGTGCAGCGCCGCGTCAATATCAGCCTGCGTGGTGCTTGAGTTGAGGCGCGTAAAGTGGGCACCAAAGGGGGTCAGCAGTTTTTCGAGTTGTGTGCCAATATGCCCGTAGCCCCAAAGCACCACCTCGCGGCCCTTGAGGTTGTACAGCGGGGGTAGGGCGTGCTTTGCAGTCCACTGGCGGGCGCTTGCCAACTGGTACAGGCCGCGTGCAACCGCCAACATCAGCGCGGCGGCGTGCTGCGCCACCGCTTCATGGTGCAAGGTCTTGGCATTATAAAAGTCCACCGACTCAGGCACCTCGGCGAGCCACTGGTCTACTCCTGCGAGCAAGACCAGTGTCCAGCGCAGACCAGGCAGGTGCAGTAACTGGCGGCGCATGGCTGCCGAGGCGTTCCAGGCGATCAAGCCCTGCACGGGCGGCAACCCAGCAGGGAGGGTGTCATCGGCATAAAAGATAGGATTTATGCCCTCCCAACGGTGCTGCCGGAACTCAGGCAGGTCGGGAACCAAGACATGTTGCACTTCAGGGCTGCTCTGACTCATACTGCTTCACCTCATACCATGATTTGCCTCGAGGTTATTGCCCTGAGCGGCGCTGCGGTTACACCTAAGATAAAAAGAACTGTGGGTTTTACTCATGGATAATACGGATTCCGATTGATTTGGCGTACTTCCGAATCAATCCGAGCGGATGTGAGTGGGAACAGCATATGGACTGTGCGGTATGGAGCCGCAGGCGGCGCTTTTCCGACTGTGGTGGAATTTAGCGGCAGTCCGTATAAGAGGCATGCGGCCTTCTACCCGTCACTCTGGCCTACTGTGTCTGCCTCACTCTGACCCACAAGCTGGCGCTCTCGCCATTCTTGGCTGGTGATCTCCATG
>JAGLBF010000159.1 GCA_018260375.1 Deinococcus sp. | reverse complement strand
TCAGATGTGTTGTTGACAAGGTAGGCCTTTACGCTAGCCTGGTGCTAGTGACCTATCCATTTACCTATCCATCTGCACTTGCCCTCACCTTTACAGGCCAGGAATAGGTGCGGCGACAGGGCGGATAGGATGACCTTGCTGCTGCGCCTGGTCTAGCAGATTTGTGGTGGCGGTGTTCAGCTTTTGAATGCCCGCCTCGTCAAATTTGCCGTTTTGCAGGTTGGCGCCCACCGTTGCCAGTGTTTTGCTGAGGTCAGGCAACAACCCGCCAATGTTCTTTAAAAAAGGGTCAGCACTGTTCTGGGTCATCTTAATAGCCGCGTTCACTTGGGTAGCGGCAAACACCAGGGCCACACCCGCCTTAATCACAGCGGTGCGCTGCCCAGGAGCGCCTTGCTTGAACTTATAGGTGCGGTAAGGTTGCCAGACCCAGTGGTTAAAGGCGTAGGCAGCGACGCCCAAGTGAAAGACAAACTTGGCTTTTTCAAAAGCGCTGGCCTGAGCCTGCTGTAGGGGGGCGGCAATAAGAAGCGAAGTAGCCAAAACAAGAGTTGCACCTTTTTTCATGAGGGTCAGTGTACAGACCCCAGTAAACGGCAAGATGAAACGCCGCCAAAGGCTAGCTAAGGAAAGGTAGAGGGCGGGCGCTGCTGTCCCTTGCCCAGCTTTACTCTTCTGTGTCTTCTCCCTTCTTACCTTTCTTGTAAGGCCCCTTTTCCTTCCACTTGAGGCGCACAGGGATACCCGCCAGCTCCAAGTCTTCACGAATGCGGTTTTGTAGGTAGCCTTCATAGGCCCGTGTCACAAAGTCAGCGCGGTTAGAGAAAATAGCAAAGGTGGGCGGCGCAGTTTCAACCTGAGTCATAAAGTACATCTTCAGATCTTTGCCATTAAAGTTGGGTACGCGCTGCTTCATGGTCCAAATGCCCAACCAGCGGTTGAGTTCGGCAGTAGGAATGCGCGACTGCCATTTGTTATAGAGTTTTATAGCTTCGGCAAGCATTTCGTGGATGCCGTAGTCATTGATAGCACTGGTGTAGACACGCGGCGCATAAGAGATGTGATGAAGCTTTTCATTGAGTTCGCGCTCAGCTCGCTTTAATTCTTCATCAGGCACCAAATCCCATTTGTTCACCACCACGATGACTGGTTTGCCGCTTTCATAAGCCAGGTTTGCCAGCTTTAGTTCATGATCGCCGATATCGCCTGCATTGACCACCAGCCATATCACATCACTGCGCTCTATGGCAGTTTTGCTGCGCTCTATGGCATATTCTTCTATAGAAGTATCAGGCCGCTTTCGAATACCCGCCGTATCTACCAAAACAAAGCGCTGCCCTGCATAATCCCACTCTACATCCACCGAGTCACGGGTCGTCCCTGGCACATCTGCTACAATGACGCGCTCTGAACCCGTAAGTGCATTGAGCAGGCTCGATTTACCTACGTTAGGTCGACCGATAAATGAAATGCGGATGGGTGCAATATCAGGTACATCGTCTGTGTCTTCGGGCAGGTGGGTCATCACCCGCTCCATCAGGTCGTCTAGGCCGCGTGCATGCTCGGCGCTGATGGCAATAGGATCGCCAAAGCCCAGACCCCACAACTCTGCCATATACGCGTCATGCTTGCTTGAATCTATCTTGTTGGCAGCGACAATCACGGGTTTGTGCAGTCGGCGCAGCCAGTCCGCCACTTCGTAGTCGGCGCTTGACAGGCCCTCACGCGGGTCAGTGACAAAAATAACGGCCTGCGCGCCTTCCATCGCCCACTCAGCCTTTTCGCGGATCGCCTGTTCCCACTCGTCTCCGCTCCAAAGCCCGCCCGTGTCGATAAGCACAATGCGGTGGTTGTGATAGAGCATCAGGCCCTCTTTGGCGTCGCGGGTGACACCAGGAAAATCGGCGACAACAGCCTCACGTCGCCCCACCAGGCGGTTAAACAAACTTGATTTACCCACATTGGGGCGACCTACAATAGCCACTTTATGCATACTGACTCTCCTTGTGCGGTGCCGCTGCCTTTCTGGGAGTCTAGAAAAACAGCGCCGAAATGGTGAAACAGCCTCTCACGGTAAAAGGCCAAGCAAAAGAGTATACAGTGATAACCAGCAGTTAAGATGTGAATAAGATAAAGGTGCCTCGCTGTTGTTGCCGAGCCCAACAAAAACCCCTCTTTAGGCCAGTTGAGATCACTCTAAAAACAGGCGTTTATGTTCAGGAGTGTGGGCAGCCCCCCCCATTCAGCCGTTTTACCAGAATCACAAACTTAGCCTTACTTATTGGGTATACTGGGGAACTTAAAGGCGGTCTTGGCCCTGTTCTTTCCCAGGGAGCCGCCAAAGGAGACTTGCGAGCGCCATGACTGCCCCCCTGCCCTTATTTCCGACACCCACCGAGGAAGTCGTCTATCCTGCGCCCATCAAGGCGGTGGAGGCGGGTAGCCCTGCCGAGCGTGCGGGCGTGCGGCCTGGCGATCAGTTGCTGCGTGTCAACGGCAAAGCGGTCACCGACATTCTGGCCTACCGCCACTTGCTGACCCAGGGTACGGCCGTGTTGGAGATCAGCCGCCCCAAATCGCTGCCTTTTTTTGCTAATCGACAAGACCACCACACTGTTAAGCCTGATGACGAGGCCCAAACTTTTACCTTTAGCGTAGAGTGGGAAGACCCTGGGCTAGAGTTTGAAGAAGTGCTGTTTGACGGCATAAAGAAATGCGCCAATAAGTGTGATTTTTGTTATGTCCATCAGATGCCACGCGGTTTTCGCAAGAGTTTGTACATTATGGACGATGATTTTAGATTATCGTTCTTGTACGGCTCTTTTGTGACGCTGACCAACCTTACTGAGCAGGATATTAACCGTATTCAGGAAGAAAATCTATCGCCGCTTTATGTGTCGGTACACACCGCCAATCAGGAGCTGCGCCAGGACATGATGAAGTGGTGGAAGCTGAAGGTCAAAGACCCGCAGGCGGTCAACATTCGCGGCATGATTGAAAGGCTAGAAAATATAGACTTTTATACGCAGATTGTGTTGCTGCCTGGGCGAAATGACGGTGATTACCTAGATGAAACGCTGGAGTACCTCACCTCACGGCCTAATGTACTCTCAGCAGCGGCAGTGCCTATTGGACTGACCGATCACCGCAAGAACCTGGCCGAGGTACATGCCTTTAACCGCGAACAGGCCCAGGACGTGCTGCGGCGGCTGAATATTTGGCGCGAGAAGTTATACGCCGAGCGCGGTACCCGCTTTGTGTTTCCCAGCGACGAGTTTTATCTGTTGGCGGGCGAGCCACTGCCCAGCGAGGAAGACTATGAAGGCTTTCCCATGCTAGAAAACGGCGTGGGCATGATCCGTGACTTTCTGGGTAGTGACGGTTTAGGCCGTGACAGTCTGCCGCCCCTTCCCGCTGCTTTGCCCAGCCCAATGCGCGTGATTCTAGGTACGGGCTTGCTGTTTGCTCAGACACTTGACCAGGCAGTAGAGCCGCTACGGGCCATTGAGGGCCTGAGCCTAGAGGTGCGCGCCCTAGAAAACCAGACCTTTGGTAAGGTGACCACCGTAGCGGGGCTACTGACGGGCCGCTGCTTTCGCCACGGCATTCAGGTTGCCGAGGCCGACTTGCTGCTGGTGCCGCCTACCACACTGCGTTACGGCACTGAACTGATGATTGACAATACCAGCCTTACTGAACTAGGCGAATTTTTGCAAATGCCCGTACGCCCAGGGGGATCTACCCTTGCCGAACTTGCCCGGATCATCCTGGAAGGTATCCAGAGCAGCGGCCCGCAGTTTGGCATGAGCGCCCACGCGGTCAAGGAGAGTCAGGGACAGAGCAACCTGTAGCTTATTCAGCACTGCCGTCGGCGTGTTAGAACGAGCACTGGTATTTCAAACCCATTAAAACTTAATTTTAATATGTTGGTCTATAAAAGAAGAGTAACAAAAGTCCTGTTGTCTAGACATTTTGGCTTACAAAGTTGCAAAAATACGCTGCACTATGGCAGCCTTAAGGCATGATGAACGGTTTTAGGGAATTTGTAATGCGGGGCAATGTTATTGACCTTGCTGTCGGTGTGGTCACAGGCGCAGCTTTTGGTGCAGTTGTAACAGCGTTTACTAATGCGTTCTTGAACCCCCTCATCAAGCTGATTACGGGCGGTGTTGAACTGGGCGGTAAGTTCCTTGTGAACGGTGTTGCCTTTGATTACGGCATGTTTATTACCTCTGTTATTACCTTTTTGCTGACCATGTGGGCTATTTATAGTTTTGTTGTGGTTCCTTATAACCATATGCGTAACCGTCTGATGAAACCCGCCGAAGAAGTGGCCGCTCCTACTACTGAAGCGCTGCTGGTTGAAATTCGGGACGAATTAAAGCGCCGACCACTGTAAGGCGTGTAGTCAGGTGCTGGGACAGCAGAACTGAGTGCTCATTATAACTATTCATACCTGCTTTGACATTGAATAAGATACTCCATGAAGAATTGGGTTGCCCATAAAAGGTAGCCCGGTTTATTTTATAGGAGTGTATAGTTGCACAGGCGCAGGTGGGCTACCCTAACGGCCTGGTAAACTTTATGAGCGTGGCAAACGATAGACGATTTTCCCTGTCATGAGCAGGTTAAGTGTAACTGGCCTCTTTGCTTTCCGCTGGCATAGAGGGTGTCAGTAAGGCATTTGAAATTTAAGTAGTATTTTATGTGTGTGACAT
>JAGLBF010000158.1 GCA_018260375.1 Deinococcus sp. | reverse complement strand
GCATCCGCTCGGATTGATTCGGAAGTACGCCAAATCAATCGGAATCCGTATCACACCTTCAGACTTCTTTTACTCCACAAGGCCAGACACGATGACCCCTCTTCCCTACCCACCCCACCGCCTGAGCGTCGCGCCTATGCTGGACTGGACAGACCGCCACTGCCGCGCCTTTCACCGTACGCTGAGTAAGCGCACGCTGCTGTACAGCGAAATGGTGACTACAGGTGCGCTTCTGCACGGCGACCAGGCCCGTCACCTTGACTTTTCGGCGGTAGAGCACCCGCTGGCCCTACAACTCGGCGGCAGTGACCCGCAGGCCCTGGCTGAGTGCGCCCGCTTGGGTAAGCAGTGGGGCTATGACGAGATAAACTTGAACTGCGGCTGTCCCTCTGACCGCGTGCAAAGTGGGCACTTTGGCGCTTGCCTTATGGCTACGCCTGACGTAGTGGCGCGGGGCGTAGCGGCGATGCGCGGTGCTGTTGATATTCCCGTGACTGTCAAGCACCGTATTGGCATAGATGAGCTAGACAGCTATGAGCACCTGCGGCACTTTGTACAGGTGGTGACAGAAGCAGGCAACGTGACGTTCATTGTTCACGCCCGCAAAGCCTGGCTATCAGGTCTGTCACCCAAAGAAAACCGTGAGGTGCCGCCGCTGCGCTATGACGTGGTGCGGCAGCTCAAGGCTGACTTTCCGCAGCTTACAGTGGTGCTTAACGGCGGCGTGCAGTCACTGGCTGAGGCGCAAGAGCATTTGCAGTGGGCCGATGGCGTGATGATAGGGCGCGCCGCTTACCAAACCCCCTACCTGCTGGCAGCCGCAGACGCGAGCATTTTTGCTGAAGCTGCGCCCGCGCCCAGCCGCCGCGAGGTCATCACCGCCTTTTTGCCGTATGTCGAGCAGCAATTGACACGCGGAGTATTTCTGAGCCGCATCATGCGCCACACGCTGGGCCTTTTTGCTGGTCACAGCGGGGCGCGGCACTGGAAGCGCACCATCAGCGAGCAAGCCTACAAAGAAGGCGCTGGCCTAGAGGTGATAGAGCGTGCTCTGGAAGGCATACCCGGCACGGTGCTAGATATGCGGGAGATGCCTGAGCCTGCGGGGGACGGCGGTGAGCCTGAGCCTGCGGGAGACAGGGGTAAGATAGCCAAACCCGTTTAACGGCTGATACGGATTCCGCTTCATTCCAGCACAGTCAGCCAAGCGCCGCCTGTACCGCCATACCGCAAAACCTGTATCTTTTGCCACTCGCATCCGACCTGATTGAGTGGGAATCTGTATAAGCTACAGACTTCTTTGACCAGGTGCTTACCCCTATTCTTCTACCTTTCTCCGCTCGATCCTTGCGCTCAGCCCTGTGAGCAGCTCATATTCAATGACACCGCCCCAAGTTGCCACGTCGTGCGTGGTCACCAAGTCGCCGTCTATCAGGTCGATCCAGTCGCCCACTTGTACCTCCAGGCCTGTGACATCCACCATCAGCTGATCCATGCACACGCGGCCCAGTACAGGGCGGCGCTGACCCTGTACGGCGGCCCAGGCTTGTAGAGAGGCATTACGGGGGTAACCGTCGGCGTAGCCCAGCTGTACAGTGGCGACTTCGGTAGGCTGCTTGGCGGTAAATAAGCCGCCATAGCTGACCTGTTCGCCTGGAAATACGGTATGCACAAAGCCCACGCAGGCACGCAGACGCAGCGGTTGTGCCAGCGGCAGTACGCCCGCCAAGTGGCCTAGAGCGTAGCCGTAGAGGGCCAGACCTGGGCGCACCAGTTGCATCTCTGGCACCTGGCCCAGTGACAGCACGCCGCCCCCGTTGGCGCAGTGAGCCAAAAAGTGTAAACCCTCGCCGCGCAAGGTACGCACCACCTCCAGAAACTGATCAAGCTGGCGGTAGGTGGGTTGCAGTTGCGGCTCATCTGACTGGGCAAAGTGGGTAAAGACCCCCTCAAGCTGCCCCTGCGCCGCCAGTTGCCGCGCAATGACCAGCGCTTCCGCAGGGCGCGCGCCTGTGCGGTTCATACCTGTTTCCACCTTGAGGTGTACTTTGGCCCCCGGCGGCAATGCGTCGGCTTCGGCCTTACTGCTGACGCTCAGGCGCACCCCCAACCCCACCAGCGTGGCGACTTCGCTGGCAAAGGCGGGGGTCAGCAGCAGCACAGGTTTGCCTGTGGCCAGCGCCACCAACTCGGCGGCTTCACTGGGCTGGGCCACCGCAAAGCCCCACACGTCGGGGAGGTCTTTTAGGATGTCAGCCACCACGGCCAGACCATGCCCATAAGCGTTGGCTTTAACGGGCACGATCAGCTGAGCGCGGGCGTGCTGAGCGAGAAGCGCCGCGTTTTGGCGCAGTAGAGGAGCCGAAATCAGCGCCTGTGAGCGGCTTTGCAGTGACGGCAACATATCCAGTAGCATAACAGCACGCTGACCCCATTCAGAACAATTCGGTCATCAACGCCGTGCAAGTGATACGAACTGCGCTGCTCTACCGCGAACTGCGTACTTGTTTTTACGCCCGCTGGCCTTGCTTCACCGCGTGTACAGCAAGGTTCGGGGCAGAGTCCTATCACGGCACAATACGGACAACGTGATGGGCGGCGCTGTGTGCAGGCAACCATGCACCACCTGGGCTGGGCCTCTACTGCACTAAACTTGTAGGCTGCGTTGCCCTGCTGTGCGTTGCTCAGCGTGTATTCTAGATTAAATATGTCTAAATTGCCTTACACCCGTATGTTGTTGGCCCTGCTGGGCCTTTCGCTGCTTACCGCACCTGTGCACGCCCAAACGGGAGGTATTTTGCCGCTGGCATCGGTGGGTGAAAAGTGGCCACAGGCCATAGAAACGTACGTCATCGTGGTACCGCCCTCGCAGGCTGGTAAGCCGGTGGGCCTGCAAGTTTACAGCCCCAATCTGAACCTCGCAGACTACGCCGACGGGCGACGCAGCGCGGGATACTTTGGCGACGAACTCTACAAGAAAAATGAACCCTTCAAAACGGTGTTTACCCTCTCTGGCCCCAGTGGTACGGTCTTTAACAAAGAGTTTGGCCCTAGCCGCGAGCACTCCTGGGAAAGCCTGTGGTCGGGCGGCTTGCCCGCTGGCACCTATACCCTTAAGGTAGACAGTGAAGGCGACGGCAAAAATAGCTTTGCCCTGCGCGTGGCGGCGCCTTTTAACCTGCAAACCAGCAGCTTTACCGTCAACGCCCGCGACACCCAGCAACAAGACCTGCTCGCCGCACGCCTGACCGTCCCCGCCGACTGGGTAGGCAAAACCCTGAGCATCACCAACTACGACATTGACGGCCCCACCGAAGCCGTAACCTGGGTCATTCAGCCTGGTGGCAAGCGCGTTGATTTGCCCAGCAGCGGCAACGGCAAATATGAGACGCTCAGCTTTCCCATCACCAAGGCGCTGCTGGGTGAGTGGACGGTGTACATCAAGGTTTTGCCCACCACCAAGCAGTATTCCAACGCAGTGACGTACAGCTTTAAACTCAACAGCAAGCCTATTGCCGCACGCATTGGCGGCTTTGACGCACCTGCCAACACCAAAATCACCAACGAGTTGCTGGTCGACGTAGTTGACCCGCAAGGCAGGCCCATTCCGGGGGCCAGTTACTTTGTGGGTGTGGACAACGTGGTCAGGCCCAACCTGCCTGGCGGCTGGATACCCGTGAGCGCCAAGGTGCTGGAAGGCAAGGGCAGTGTCATCTCGCCTACCGAGCTGCGCTTTACACCCGGCAGCAACAAACTGCGCTTTGTGGCCCGCCCACCCGCTGGCGGCTTACAGGTTGACTCGGTGGCGATTTATGGCAACCAGCGCCTCGTGCTCAAGGGCGTTCCCTTTGTGCTGGAGGGCAAAAACTACGCCACGCCCGTTACTGTGCCGCTCGCACCTGGCAACTACACCGTTGACCCCACCACCATTCCAGGCAGCAGCTTTAATAAGCCGCCCGTGGGCATCGTCACCGACGGCACAACGGGCAAAGTGACCATTGAGTACACTCCGCGCACCGAAGTCAGCCTGCTGACCACCCCCGACGTGCTGTCACCCTGCGATGTTACGCAGCTTTCAGCAACGGCCAAGACCGACTTTCCGTACAAACTGCCCGCTGACCTTGCCATCAACCTGCCCAGTGGCTGGACAAGTGACTACCCTCTGAGCGTACACGGCGACCTGTCAGCCGATAGTCCCCTCAAGCTCAAACTGCCTGTGCGAGTGTGCCGCAGTGACAGCGCCGAGGCGGTGCTCAAACAGCTTAATTTGCGTACCGTAGGCCAAGCCACTGTCCGCAGTCCAGGCGGCAGTAATGTGTCGCGCAACGTGCAACAGGGCGCACGCGCCAGCGTTCGCAAGAGCCTAGAGGCCACCGATCAAGGCTACCTGGTGACCCTCAACTTCAGCGTAGACAGCAACGTAGATAACTTTACCATCGTTGATCCCCTGCCCAGAGACGGCAATGATGCGCTGGTGCGCGGCAACATCAAGGTCAGCGGCCCCAGCCTCGCTGACTTGCAGCCCCAGGTGAGCGGCGACACCATCACCCTGCGCCGCACCATTCCAGGCAACTACACCCTCAGCTACACCCTGCTGACCCACCTCAGCGCTGAGCGGGTGTTGACCGCGCCAGACGTGCGCTGGTAATCAGCGTTCGCACGGTTTTGGGTTCACCTGTTGCATGTCCTTCACTTCTTGCTCAGGTGATACGGACTCCGATTGATTTGGCGTACTTCCGAATCAATCAGGGCGGATGCGAGTGGGAACA
>JAGLBF010000157.1 GCA_018260375.1 Deinococcus sp. | reverse complement strand
CTAGGGTCAGGAAGCAGTCAGCATTCTGTGTGCAGTAGGCATTTTTGGGGTGGGCGGCCAGCAGCCAGCCGGCCTGTAGCGCCAATCTGTAGTGCCAATCTGTAGCGCAGGCCCACAGTTCCCTCGCGGCCCCCCAATAGCTGCCCCCCGCGCTACACTTTTGCCATGTCGTCTGATCCCGCTGCGCCGCTGCTCATTCCTTTGCGGGTGTATCAGGGGCGGCGCGTGGTGCTGGGGGTGTCAGGCGGGGCTGACAGTGTGGCGCTCCTGCGGGCGCTGGTGCTGGCAGGAGCCGAAGTGGTGGCGGCGCACTTTGACCACCAACTGCGCCCAGAGTCGGGAGAAGATGCGCTGTGGGTGCAGCAACTATGCACGGAGTTGGGGGTGACCTGCATGCTGGGCGGCGCTCCTGTAGAGCAGGTGGCCCACAAGCGCGGCTGGACACTCGAAGAGGCGGCGCGGCGGCTGCGCTACGACTTTTTAAGCCGCGTAGCCCGGCAGCAGGGCATACAGGGCGTCATCACGGCGCACACACTGGGCGACCAAGCCGAGACGGTGCTCTGGCAGGTGCTGCGCGGTGAGTTGCCGCTGGGCATTGCGGCGCGGCGCGGCCTGCTAGAGCGTCCCTGGCTGGGGGTGACACGGGCACAACTGCTGCTGGCCCTCAGCGCTTGGGGCCAAGATTGGCGCGAAGATAGCAGCAATGCTGATACCCGTTTTACCCGCAATTGGCTGCGCCATCAAGCCTTACCGCTGCTGCGCACACGCTTTGCTGGGCTAGATGAAAGCCTCAGCCGCCTCGCCGGGCAAGTGCGCCAGGACAACGCCGCGCTAGAATCCCTAAGTCACCTCACCCCCCACGCTCCGCGCCAGGGGCAGCCGCTGGCGTTGCTGCGCCGCCACATTCGCCGCGAGTTGCAGGCGGCAGGTTTGCCCTTTCACACCGCGCACCTAGAGACCCTGGCAAGCGCCATACATTCGGGTGCCACCCTTCACCTTGATTTGCCAGGAGGTAAGCCGATCAGCACCACAGCGGGCCACCTGGTGCTTGATGCGCTGCGCCCGCCTACCTTTGCCCAGCCTGATTTTGCCTATCCACCGCACTGGCAACTGCGCCGCCGTGCTGCAGGCGACACTCTGCGCCTGAGCGGAGGCCATCAGCGCAAGCTCAGCGACGTGCTGACTGACCTCAAAGTGCCGCGCCAGCACCGTGACCAGGTGTGGCTGCTCGCCCAGGGTCAACAAGTGCAGTGGCTCGGCACCGCGCCGCCCCAGTGGGCAGTGGGTGTACGAGAGGTGCTGGGTGTTGCCCCTGATGCTGACCATGCGTTTATGGGTCTCGCGTTGCAGCAGGCCCACGCCGCCGCCGCCGCCCAGGAAGTACCTGTCGGCGCAGTGATGGTGCGCGGCGCACAGGTGATAGCTGCCGCCTCCAATACCAGCAAGCAGGCGGGCGACATGACCCGCCACGCCGAGCTAGAGGCTATACGCGCTGCCTGCGCCCAAGTGGGGCCGTACCTCACAGACTGCACGCTGTATGTCACCCTTGAGCCGTGCCCGATGTGTCTGGGTGCCATGCTAGAAGCGCGGCTAGCGCGGGTGGTGTACGCCGCCGCTAACCCGCGTGCCGGAGCGCTGGGCGGCGTACACGATTTGCTGGCGCACCACTGGGGCCACGCCCTGAGCGTCACCCCTGGCGTGCGCGCCCAAGAAGCGGCAGGGCTCTTGCGGCGCAGTTTTGCACAGATGCGGAACGTGGAAAGGTAAAAACCAGAACAGGCGTTTGGATGCTGAGGCGTCCCCGCGAGCGCTGCACTAACCAGAAAGCCCTTAGCCTGCAAGGCAGTAGGCAGCTCGTGGATTGTTGGGCGCGCATACAGACTGGGCTTTATTCCAGCACAGAGAAAAATTTCAGCACAAAAAAAATCCAGCACACAGAAAAAAGTACCGCCTGTCGTAGCGTCCTGCATTCCAGCCTCAGACTGCTGTTCAGGGGTTAGACTGTAGCCTGTGTTTGGTTTGTCTGCTCCTCAGTGGGTGCGTTTAGAAGTGCAATTGCTCTGGACAGCAGCGGCGCTCGGGTGTGTGCTGCTTGCTGCCTATGGGGGCGCGCTGGGGTACTGGTATGTGCTGCTGGGGGGGTTGCTGGTCTGGAGCGCACTGCTGTGGTTTAGGGGCGTGTGGCACTGGCAGCCGCTGTTGGTGTACGCCCTGGTGTTTGCACTGGCCTGGGTACTGCTGGGCGGGCCGCTGTCTTGGCGGAGTGTCCTGGGGACGCTGGGTGTGTGGGTTTTGGGCCTTTTTACCCTGTATGTGAGCGCCGAAAACGGGCAAAAATACTGGCTAGAAAGCACCATGCATGCCCTAGAGGTCGGCGTCACCGAGCTGGCGCAGGCCCCCACGCCTGATGTACTGATACGCTCTGGAGCCGAGATCCTCAGCAAGCTGGGGGTTGCGCCGCATTTTGCTATCATCGCCTACCGTGAAGGCAGCCCCGTGATTCTGGGGGCTAGTGGCGGGTTTTTGCCGTTTATGGGCCACAAGTTCAGTCCTCAGGCCAGCGCCCGCCAGAGCCTGCAGTCTGACCAGTGGTTTGTCAAACAGGCCGTGAAATTACTTCCCGAAACAGAGCAGGAGTTTCAGCACCTGGTGGGCGTGTATGGGCGCGGGGCGCAGCAGCTGGGAGCAATTTTGCTTGCGCGCAGTGAACGGCCTTTTTCTAACGCTGAGCGCTCAGTGGCAGAGGCGTTTGCTTGGATTCTGGGCGCGCAGCTAGGGCAACTGCTCGCCGTGCGTGAGCTGCGCGAAGCCAATGACCTCACGTTGCTGTCTCTGGGCGCGGCCTTAGAGCAGCGCGACAATGAAACCAGTGGGCATACCTTGCGGGTGGTGACGCTCAGTGTGCGCCTCGCCGAGCAACTGGGCTGGGCACCCGAACGCGTTCAGGCGCTGCGCTGGGGGTCTTATCTGCATGACTTAGGTAAAATTGCCATCCCTGACTCTATTTTGCACAAAACAGGCCAGCTCAGCGACACCGAGCGCACCAAGATGCAAGCCCACGCTCAACTGGGCTATGAAATGCTGCAAGACCTGCACTTTTTGCCCGCCGAAACACTCGCCGTGGTGCGTTACCATCACGAACGCTGGGACGGCAGCGGCTACCCGCTGGGCCTGAGCGGCAGCGATATCCCCGAAGCGGCGCGCATTTTTGCACTGGTGGACGTGTATGACGCGCTCACTCACGCCCGCCCCTACAAACGTGCCTGGACGCAGCAAGAGGCCCTCGCCGAGATTCAGCGCCAGGCAGGAACCCACTTTGACCCCGACTATGTGGCGACCTTTTGCCAGATGATGAGCAACGACGCCGATCTCATGGTCACGGCCTAAAACAGTGCCTTAAGGAAATGACGCAAGGAAATGCCGTGACGATTAAGCTGGCTGACCTGTTGCCGCTGCGCCCTCCGCCCGCGCTGGCGGCTGATTTGCCTGCTGTGCGGGCCGCCGAACTGTTGCGAGAGTGGCATGTAGAGATGCTGCCCGTAGCGGGACAGGCTGGACGCATTTGGGTGCTGGATGCAGAGGGGGGGGCTGTGCAGCGCATGATCAGCAGTGACCTACCCGCCGGGTATATTCTCACCGCTGCTGACTTAACGTACTGCCCGCCCGCACTGGCTCAGCAGGTGTGGCAAGGGTTTTCGCCGCAGCAACAGGGCCTGCTCAGTACCCTGGCCCACCAGGTTGCTCAGCACGGCGCGGGAACTGTGGCAGTGGTGGGCGGTGCGGTGCGCGACATGTTGCTGGGCAGTCTGCCAGTTATTGACCTGGACTTGGTGCTGGTCGGTCAGGAAGTAGAGCCGCTGGCACGCCAGCTTGCCGGTCACTACGGCGCGGGGCTGAGTGTTCATGCGGCCTATGGCAACGCGACACTTCATCTGCCTCAGATCACGTTAGACCTTATCTCAGCGCGAATGGAGCGCTATCCTGTGGCTGGTCGCCCGCCCGAAGTGTGGCCTGCAACCCTGAGTCAGGATCTGGCGCGGCGTGACTTTTCACTTAATGCGCTGGCGCTGGTGCTTACGCCTGCGGGAGTGAGGCTGCATGACCCTGTCGGCGGCCTGGCCGACTTGCAAGCGCGTACCTTGCGCCCGCTACACGCCCAGTCATTTCATGAAGATGCCTCGCGGCTGGTACGGGCAGCGCGGCTGGCGGCTCGCTTGAGCCTGAGGGCCCACCCTGATTTGCTCGCGCAGGTGGAGGCCGCCCTAGAGGTCGCTGCGTCTACCCCGCGCCTTTGGGCCGAAGTGCGCCTGAGCCTCAGTGAGCCGCAGCCTGGTAGGGTGCTCACACTGCTGGCGGAATGGGGAGCCAAAGGCCTATTACCCGCCCGCAGCGCCGAATTGCTGAGCAGCCTAGACCGCCTCAGCCCGCGCGCCAGCGACTTGGTGTATGCCGCCGCCCTGCTGTCACTGGCCCCGCAACCCGCTGCCCTCGCTGAGCGCCTGGGCCTGGGTAAGCGCCCGCTGGCCCTGCTTGAGCGTGCCGAGAGCGGCAAAGCGTTTGCGCCGCTCAGTCCCGAAACTGCCCTGCGCGGGGCGCTTTTTCCTGCCCGTGCTGTTAGCTCGTCGCTCACAGGGCGCGACCTGCTGGCTCTGGGGCTTCCTGCTGGGCCGGTGCTGGGGCAAGCCCTGGCCTACTTGCAGACTCTGCGGCGCACAGGTGCGCTACAAACCCCCGATGATGAACGCCGCGCTGCCTCAGCGTGGTGGAGGCAGAAGGTAGAGGGTGAAGGGTAGTATAATACGGATTCCGATTGATTTGGCGTACTTCCGAATCAATCCGAGCGGATG
>JAGLBF010000015.1 GCA_018260375.1 Deinococcus sp. | reverse complement strand
TATGATACGGGTTCCGTGATAGGCAAGCGCAGGCAGTGCCTTTGCGGCTGTGCTTGGCTGGCGTGCAGTCCGTAGAAACACTTTTTTATACCCCAATACCTGCGAACTTTTGTCACCCTCCTCCACCCGCCTGCTGCCTGCTTGTATGCTCATCTCTACAAGCCTCCTTCCTCCCGCCTTCAACGCTTTACACTGTCTTCATGACTGACGCCGCTTATCTGCCGCTGAACCGCCACCGCCTGATTGCGCCCGGGCCTGTGGAGGTATCACCCGAAACCCTTCTGGCTATGGCCCTGCCGCAAATGCATCACCGCGCGCCCGAAGGCAGAGCTAAGTTTATCCGCGTGCGCGAGCGCCTCAGTGAGTTGCTGGGCGACCCCTACCAGGCGGTGATTGTCACAGGGTCAGGGACGGCTGCCTTTGAGGGCGCACTGGTCAGTAGCGTGCCAGCGGGGGCCAAAGTGGTGAATGCCTCGGCGGGCAAGTTTTCGGAGCGCTGGGCCGATATGGCTGAGCGGCTGGGGTACACGGTGACGCGCGTAGAAAAACCCTGGGGCGAACTGCTAGATGCTGACCACATTGCGGCGGCTTGTCAAGACGCCTACGCGCTGACCATCACCCACTCGGAAACCAGCACGGGGGCGCTGCACGACCTAGAGGCGATTGCTCAGGCCGCCAAAGCGGTCAACCCTGATCTACTGATCATCGCCGACTGCGTGACCAGCTTTGGCGTATCAGAGCTGCGGCCTGCGGCCTGGGGTATAGACATCGTGGTGTCGGGTTCGCAAAAGGGTACAGCAACACCCCCGGGGCTAGGCTATGTGTTTTTTAGCCCGCAAGCCGAAACGCGGCTCATAAAAGACACCCCCAAAGGCTTTTATCTTGACCTTCAGCGCGAATTGACCGGCCAGAAAAAAGGTGACACCCCCCAGACCCCCGCCATCAATCTGGTGTATGCGCTTGACGCTGCGCTAGACCGGCTGCTGTCCGTGCCGCGTGAGGTACTGTGGCACGAAAAAGCCCTGCAAGCCAGCGCTCTGGTTGCCGCTGGCACCGCACTGGGCGCTCCTTCCTGGGCAGCGCGTACCAGCCCCGCAGTGGCGGTACTCACCCCCCCTCAGCCTCTGGGCGGCAAAGCCGTTGCCGAACAGCTGGCCCGCATGAATCAGCGCGCCCTGCCCGGACAGGCCCCCCACGAAGATACGGTATTCCGCATCTCCACCCTGGGCTACGCCGACCGGTATGACGCTCTGAGCATCGCCGGCATTCTGGAAGATGCTTTTCGCGCCCTGGGCGTGCCGTTTGAAAGTGGCGTGGCGGTGCAGGCGGCGTGGAAGGCGATACAACAGGGCTGATCCGCAGTCCGTATCAGCGCCGCCTCGATCCCCCGCACCACACCAAAAAAAGCCCCCCGACAAGTGGGGGGCTTTTTTTACCGTGTGTCTATTGCTGCGTCTCTATTTCCACAGCCGACGGCAATTAATCTTCGCCCAGATAGGCTTTCTTTACCGTGTCGTCATTGGCAATGTCAGCAGCATTGCCCGACAGCTTGATTTCGCCTGTTTGAAGTACATAGGCACTTTTGGCGACGCTGAGGGCCATCTGCGCGTTTTGTTCAACCAGCAAGATAGTGGTGCCGCGCTCTTTGTTGAGCATCACAACGATGTCAAAAATGGCCTCGACGAACAGCGGTGACAAGCCCATGCTGGGTTCATCAAGCAGCAGCAGCTTAGGGTCTACCATCAGAGCGCGGGCAATGGCGAGCATCTGCTGTTCACCGCCCGACATGGTGCCGCCCAGTTGATGCTCGCGTTCCTTAAGGCGCGGAAAGAGCTTAAAGCCCTCCTGGATGCGCTCTTCAATGATTTTACGGCTGCTTACCGTGTACGCGCCCACCTCTAGGTTTTCACGCACGGTAAGCTGAGGAAAAATACGGCGGCCTTCGGGTACGTGGCTCATACCCAGGTGCATGATGTCGTGCGCAGGAATACCTGCAATGTCTTTGCCGCGCAGCGTCAGGCGGCCCTCACGGGGCTTGAGCATGCCGCTTACGGTACGCAGCGTCGTGGTTTTTCCCGCTCCGTTACCGCCGATAAGCGCCACAATTTCGCCTTCTGGCACGCTCATGGTAATGCCCTTTAGCGCATGAATATGTCCGTAGTAGGTATGAATATTGTCCAGTTCTAGCACGGCCCTTACACTCCTTCTTGCATGCCGGCAACCGCTTCTTTGCCGTATTCGCCCGCCACCGCGCCGCGCCCCAGGTAAGCTTCCATCACCTGCGGGTTGTTGCGGATTTCATGCGGCAGCCCTTCAGCGAGTTTGCTGCCGTAGTTGAGCACGGTGATGTATTCGCTGAGCGTCATGACCAGACGCATATCGTGCTCAATAAGACACACGGTCACACCCAGTTCGTCACGGATGCGGCGAATCAGGCTCTTCAGTTCTTCCGTTTCGCGGGGGTTCATCCCTGCAGCAGGCTCGTCAAGCAGCACCAATTTGGGACTGGTTGCCAGCGCGCGGGCAATCTCCAGCTTGCGCTGATCGCCGTAGGGCAAGTTGGTCGCCATCTCATAGCGAAATTGGCCCAGGCCCACAAAATCAAGCATCATGTTGGCAACGTCACGGGCTTCTTGCTCAGACTCATAAAAGCGCTTAGTACGAAACAGCGAATCAATGTAGCCGGCCTTCAGGCGCGAGTGGCGGCCCACCATCACATTCTCCTGGCAGTCCATAGAGGCAAACAGGCGAATATTTTGAAAGGTTCTCGCAATGCCTGCCGAAGTCACCTGGTCAGGACGCAGACCCACCAAATTGACTCCGTCCAGCTCAATAAACCCTGTGGTGGGCTCATAGATACCGGTGATCATGTTAAAAAAGGTAGTTTTGCCCGCGCCGTTTGGCCCGATGACGCTGACAATCCCCTGACGCGGAATTTGCAAAGTAACGTCGTTGACGGCGGTCAGGCCACCAAACACTTTGGTCAGGCCGCGCACATCCAAGATAAAGGAGTTATTACTGGCACTGCTCACCGCGCACCTCCAGTCCGCTGGTCATCTTTGATAGAAGCGGTGCCCGGCGAGTACACTTCGGCAGCCGGCTCCACGGCGCTGTGCTTCAGCGAGTCTTGCGGGGTTTCGTTATCAGAGGGGTCATCATCTTCGTGCATCAGGCGCTGCTGGCGGGCGCTGGGCAACATACCTTCTGGTCTAAAGAGCATCATCATAACCAGAATGGTGCCGAATACCAGGCGCTGCAACTGCGCGGGGTTAATCTGCTGCGGCAGCTTGAGGGCGGCAGTAGCTTCGCCCAGTGAAGGCAGCAGGCTAATATTCAAAATGGTGACGATCGCCGCGCCCAAAATCACGCCAGGAATGCTGCCCAACCCGCCTAATACCACCATGCTCAGGATAGAGGTGGACTGGGTGAGGATAAACGATTCGGGGCTGATAAAGGTCTGCTTGGCGGCAAAGATAACGCCCATGATGCCCGCAAAGCTAGCGCCTGTTGCAAAGGCAATCAGCTTGGTTTGCATCAGCGGCACGCCCATGGCCTGCGCCGCCACTTCATCTTCGCGGATGGCAACCCAGGCACGCCCGATGCGCGAGCGGTCAAGGCGCACGTTGGCCAAAATGATAACGGCGATAATGGCGATCACCAAAAAGTACAGGAAAAAGAGGTTGTACTGGTCAGGGCTAAAGCCGAGCGCCCCTGCAATAGCGTTCATAAACGGTACGGTAGGCGACACGATGGGGGTAATGCCCTGCGAGCCGTTGGAATAGGTACTGAGGTTGTTGGCCAGCACGCGAATCACTTCGCCCAGGCCCAGAGTGATGATCGCCAGGTAATCGCCCTTGAGTTTCAGCACCGGCAGGCCGATGATGACCCCCACCGACGCCGCAGCAAAGAGGGCCAGCACTAAAAAGAGCCAGAAGAAATTGGGGTTGACACCGCTCATAAGCGACTGCGCTTGGGGGGACATCAAAATCAGTACGCCGCGCAGCGACATGATGATGCCCGCTACTAAGCCCATGATCGCCAGGAAATTGGCCCACCGTTGGCCCGTGTTCCACTTGCCCTTGACCTTGCTGATAATGGACATAACCACAGCGCCCAGAATGGTGAGCAGCAAGCCGCCCAGCAGGTACCTGAGGCCGCCGCCGACTGGCCCGCCGTTGTCGGCAAAGTAACCCAGAATCTTGGCAAACTGTCCGCTACCAAAAATACCCCAGGTATACGCGCCCACCGCAAAAAAGGCGATATACCCGAGGTCAAGCAGACCCGCCAAGCCCACCACGATGTTGAGGCCCAGCGCCAGCGCCGCAAAAATGCCGATCTGGATGGCGAGGTCAAAGATAGCGGTATTGTCGCGCCCCGCCCAGGGCAAGATGATAAACAGGCTCCCAAAAAAGACCAGGGCTTTGGCCCAGGCCGCGGCCTTCCAGCGAAAGGCAAACAGCAGGTTAGACAGAAACAAGGTGAGCAGCAGCGAGCCAACCAGTGGGTTGGTCAGAAACTTGGCAATGCCCCCAGGCAAGGCAGCGCGCCAGGTTGGTTCCTGGGTGAGCATCAACAGGCTGCTGGTGATGATGCCAACAATAATCAGCCACCAGGTGCGATCAGGGGCAGCAGTAGGCGGCTGCGAACCAGGACGAATGGCGGTCATACTTTCTCCGTGTTGCTACGGCCCAGCAGACCTGTAGGCTTAAAGATAAGGATAAGCACCAGCACCAAAAAGGCCCCGATGCGCTGATACGAAGCGTCAATGGCTTGCAAGTTGGCGATATTGAGTATGCTGCCCAGCACATTGGTCACGCCGATGAGGTTTTGGATAACGCCCAACACCAAGCCGCCCAGCACTGCACCGGGAATAGAGCCAATGCCGCCCAGTACCGCCGCTGTAAAGGCGATGATGCCAGGGTCAAAGCCGGAGTAGGCGTTGATGGTGCCGAACTTCATGCCAAAGAGCACGCCACTAATGCCGCCCAAAGCCCCCCCAATCAGGAAGGTGAGGGCGATTATGCGGTTAGAGTCAATGCCCATCAGCCCCGCTGTCACGCGGTCTTGCGCTACAGCGCGGATGGCACGGCCCAGTTTGGTGGAGTTAACCAGATAATTAAGTAAAGCGAGGCTCAGCAGCGACACCGCCACCACAATAACCTCCTTGATCTGCAAGCTGATACCGACCTTAGTTAGGGCTGTACCAAGGGCCTCGCAACTACTGTCAGCACCGCAAAAGTTGGTATTAAACGCTGGAGGTAGCTTGTAGGTGAGGTCAAAGCGGCCCTGAAAGCCCTCAATGATACGTATCACGTCTTGCAAAATCAGCGACACGCCGATGGCGGTAATCAGTGGCACCAAGCGTGGTGCGTTGCGCAGTGGACGGTAGGCCAGGCGCTCAATAATGACATTCAGCATGCCTGAAGCAACCATAGCGGCGATAAGGGCAATCAGCAGTTTGAGGTAGCCGTTCATCGGTGAAGGCTCAAGCACGCGGAAGATCTCAAAACCCACCACAGCGCCCGTCACAAATACCTCAGAGTGAGCGAAGTTGATGAGCTGCAGCACGCCGTATACCATGGTGTAACCCAGTGCAATGATGGCGTACACAAATCCTAGTACCAGCCCGCTGGTAATGACCCCGACCAAAAATGGTCCTAATGTTGATAAATCCAAGACCCTATCTCCTTTATGGTGCTCCTATTTATTCTTATTAGGAATGGCCCCTATACTAGCGTCTCAGCGCCGGAAGTAAAGAGTCTCTAGGCCGCTAGGGGTGAGTTCAGCCGTGAACAAGCGCTAGTCTTAGGAAAGGGACTGAATAGTGACCGTATAGACGGTACTGAATATACGTTTTGATGCTCTGCGGGCGGAGTGGTAGGCACGGCCTTTTTTGTCAGACCGCTTTCCCCTACTCTATGACCTCTAGACAAGAGCTATAAAGGGGGATATTAAGGGCGCGGCGCTTTGACATCCAGTGTGGTTTCCAGTCTCACCTTGCCCTGGTTCACTTTCATGATGTACATGCGCGCCGCCCTGCGGTCACCTACACTATTAAACTGCACGGTACCCGACATCAGCCCTGTGGCGCGCACGCGGCGTATGGCATTTTCTACCTGTGCGCGGGTGGGAGCCTGCCCACTCGCTTTTCCACTGCGGGCAGCGTCTAACATGCCCTGCAACACCACTTTGGCGGCGTCATAGCCAAAGATACCAAAGCCCTGTATAGGTTTGCCAAAGGTCTTCTGGTAGAGAGCTGCCAGGGGCTTAGCGGCGGGCACTTCGCTGGCGGGAGCGACGATGGTGGTGAAGTAGATGTTGTTGGCTCCCGCACCAGCAATGCTCAGCAAGTCAGCACTGTCGTACGCGTCACCGCCCACCAGCGGGATCGTGATCCCTTTTTCGCGCAGCTGCTTGGCAAACACGCCGACTTGACTATACACGCCACCAAAATAAATCACGTCGGGCTTGCTCAGGCTAATTTTTTGGATGATGGAGCCAAAGTTGCTCTTTTCCTCGGTGCCTTCGCTGCCTACTATCTGCACACCTTTAGCCCGCAGCGCCTTTTCTACCTCGCCGGCTAAACCCTCACCGTAGGCCGTTTTGTCATTGAGCATATACACTTTTTTGGCCTTGAGCTTGCTAAGCATAAAGTCAGCGCCCGCTGGCCCCTGCGCGTCATCACGCGGAACGATGCGGTTGGTGTTCTTGAGGCCGCGCTCGGTAAGGACATTGGCGGTAGCAGACGGGCTGACCAGCGCCACATGACTGGGCGCGAGCGCCACACTGACGGGTATCGCCACGCCTGAATTAAGGGGGCCTACCAGTGCAAGGATGCTGCTGTCAGCGATGATTTTACGGGCTGCCGCCGTACCCGTGGTGGGGTCGGCCTGGTCATCATAAGGCTGTAAGCTGAGGTTCAACCCCAGCTTGGCAAATTGCCCCTGGTACTCATTTACGGCGAGCCGTGCGCCATTGCTAATCTGCGTACCTACATCCGACTGGGGGCCAGACAGCGGGCTAAGGCTCGCCATTTTGATGGTGGTCTGTGCCGTTTGCGCCTGAGCCGCACCAACCAACAATGCCGCAACCACACCAATCAGCCTTACCCCTACGTTTCCTTTAGCTCGTTTCATAATCTTTCCCCTTTGACACTCATGTTGCACTGCACCTATTCTAAACACCTTTGGACGCTACGGCGGGCTCCGCTCTAGCCATAGTTAAGTCGTAGGGCATTTTATACAGATTCCGACTTGAACCGTGCTGAACAGGCAAAGAAGGCCAGGGGGTGTAAGAGACCGTACAGGTTCCGCGATATGAACACACAGACAGCGCCTTTCTGACTGTGCTGGAATACCGTGCTGCAATACCGTGGTACTGTGCCCAAAGATTATCTGGCACGGCCTACAGAGGCTGTACATGCTGGTTAGTTGGACAGGCTAGGGAGCCACACAGCGCAGGGGACGGGCAGCGCAGCAGAGCAAGAAGAAAAAGTCTAATCCACCACTTCAAACCCCAACTTCTGCGCTTCTTCTACAAAAAAATTGATGTTTTCTAGTTTGGTTTGCTGGCCCAGGCTTTTGCGTTGGTGCTCGCCTGTAGCCGCCAGAATCAGGGTCTCAGCGAGGCAGGCAGGCACTGCGCCCTCACCAAAGTGCAAATCCAGGCTGGTGGTCATGCTGCCAGGGGGCCGCACCACACCGCCGGGGATAACCCGCACGCCCGCGATGTCCCTCACCGCTTCATCAACGTCAGCGGGGCGGCCTTCATCAAAAATCCAGGTGCCGGGGCTGATATGTTCAGGGAAAATCACGGGGTCAGGGTCAGAAGTAGCGGTGAATACCAGCTCAGCCCCGCGCAGCGCAGCATAGTCGGTGGTGGTGACAATTTCAGTGGTGGGGTTGGCCCGCCGCAAGGTCTGGGCGCTGCGATCCAGCCGCTCGAGGTCGCGCCCCAGCATAATAACCTTGCGAACTTGCGGGGCGATGGTGCGGGCGATGCCAAAGGCCACTACACCGTTTGCCCCTACCACAGCCGCCACCGCCTGCGACAGGTCACGGCCTTCTTTCTCAAAGTGTGCCAGGATGCCAGGAATCGCCGCCTTGATGGTGCCTGAGGTGTACGCTCCGCCGTTGGTGATGGTCAGGTCAGGCACCGCTGCCTGAACGTCTAGGCCCTTGTTGCCTACCACGCTCCAAAAAGCCCCCAGGCCAAACACCTCGGCGCCCAGTTCCTGTGCCAGTCTGGCGCCCTGAATGGCACGCTCGGTCGCGAGTTCGGGGCGCGTTTTGAACATCTCAGGCATCAGCGGGCTGCTGAGCAAGTACATCCGCACACGTTTGCCGCTCGCCGTCTGAATGCCGCGCAGCTCAGCGATTTTCATGGGTCTAAAGTGCGTTGCCAGCTCAAAAACCTGCTCCTGGCTGATCAGCCCCGTCTCTACCACATACCGCAGCCAGCGAAAGCGCGGGGTTTGGTAAAAATCGTCGATGTTGAGCGGGTGGATCATAAAGGCCGCCAGCACCTCGTCAGGGTCTTTGCCCGCCAACGGCACATGCTCGCCTAGGCGCGGCTCGGTGCCGTCTAGCACGCGGCCTATGTTTTCTTTAAAACGCCAAGCTGCCGACAACAGCAGCACCTTGCTGGCCATCTTAGCCTCTTTGCTCAGCGGCGAAGCGCTCACCAGTGCGTCAAAGGTGAGCAGGCCCGCGAGGGTGGCAGCGCTGACATAGCGGCTGCCTGCAAGCGTGACCGCGTAGGCAAGCAGCGGCAAGGTGGTCACACTGACGGGCAGTTGCCGCGTGGCGCTCAGCCCCGCAAACATGCCCAGCAAGACCAGGTTGCCGCGCCCGCGTGGAGCGTAGAAGCTTTTGGGCGGATTGAGGTGACCCAAATACCCCGCCACGCCCACCAAAATGGCTTCTTCTGGACGGCGCGGGCGCAACAAGGTGACACTCGCTGCGCCTTTGGCAAGGTCAAGCGCGGCGCTGCCCAGGGCGACAGGCAGGCCCACGCGCTGCACCACATTTTCTACACCCAGGTTGTAGGCGCTGTTGAGACGGCTGTCTTGCCCGCGCCGCTTGAGCAACCAGTGGCCCAGCGGCAATGACCCCAGTAAAAAAGCGCCTGCAACGCGCGCCGCAACAGAAAAACGTGACATACAAGCTACTATAAAGCACCCCAGCTTGAGAAAAGTAGGGCGGCGCAGGCGGGGTCAGTCTGCACGCTTACAAGGAACGCTCTGGCCGTCATTTGCTGACCCCGTGTCCCCCAACTGTTCCCTAGCGCCCAGCCGCCTGCGCCCCTCATGCTAAACTGCGCGGGTGACTGCCATAACCGCCTCCCCCACCACCACTGTCCCAGCGGGCTTGCCTCACTTTGAGGCCCGCAACCTGAGCAAAACCTTTGGTCGCCGGCAGGTGGTGCGCGAGGTCAATTTGCAGGTACAGCGCGGCGAAATTGTGGCGCTGTTTGGCCCTAACGGTGCGGGTAAAACCACCACCTTTTATATGATGGTCGGCTTTATCCGCCCAGGTGGGGGCCACATCACCTTGTCAGGTCAGGACGTCACCCGCCTGCCCATGCACCAGCGGGCGCGGCGCGGCATTGGTTACCTGCCGCAAGAACCAAGCGCCTTTCGCAAAATGTCGGCACGTGACAACTTGCTCGCTATTCTGGAGTACCAAAAACTGCCCCGCGCCGAGCAAGAGCGGCGCGCTGACCAACTGCTCAGCGAATTTGGCCTGACACACCTCGCCGCCTCGCAAGCCGACCAGCTTTCGGGTGGCGAGCGCCGCCGCCTAGAGCTCGCCCGCGCCCTGACCACCGACCCCGACTTTTTGCTGCTTGACGAACCCTTTACCGGTGTAGACCCCAAGAGCATCCGCGAGATACAGCGCCTCATTCATGAACTGCGCGACCGGCGCGGTATTGGGGTCTTTATCACCGACCACAATGTGCGCGAAACCATCGCCCTGTGTGACCGCGTGTACCTGATGTATGACGGGGCGGTAAAGTTTGAAGGCACTCCCCAAGCTTTTGCCGCCGACGAGGACGCCAAGCGGCACTACCTCGGCGACGATTTTGAGCTGTAAAGGCTAGCCAAGAGGAAGGTGCGGGAAGATGCTACTGGGGTTTCTTATTTTTGTGGTGCTGCTCTCTGGTTTAGTCGCCTACAGCGCCGATACCATCGCCCGCAAAGCTGGGCGCAAACACCTGCGCTGGTTTGGCCTGCGCCCCAAAGACACGGCGGTGATTGTGGCGGTGCTCTCAGGTATGGTTATCAGCTTGCTGTCGGTGCTGGCGTTTGGGCTGGTCAACCGCACCGCCATACGCAACATTACCCAGGCTGACCAACTGCGCTTAGAGCTTCAGCAGCTTAAACAAAACGTGCAGGGCAGCAACGCTGAGCTGAAAAAGGTGCAACAGCAGCGCGATGAAGCGGGTAGACGAATCGAACTGGCCGACCAGCGCACCCGCAGTGCCAACCAGCAAACCGCGCAGGCCCAACAAAGCCTGATACAGGCCAAAGCGCAGTTGGTCAGCACCCAGCAGGCCCGTAGCGACTTGCAAGCTGAGGTAAGCCGCCTGCAAGCGCGGGCGCAGGCGCTTATGCAGCTTAAAACCCAGCTAGAAACCCAGGCCCAACAAGGCCGCAAGGCGCTGGAAGAGTCGCGCCAGGCACTGAGTAGCAGCCAGCAAGCACTGAGTAATAGCCAGCAGGCGCTCAAGGCCAGCCAGCAGCGCGAACGAACCCAGCAGCAGCGCCTCAGCAGCCTGAGTGCCCAGCTCACCGCGCAACTCAGCCAACTACACCAGCGTACCAAAGCCGCCGAAGCCAGGGCCAGACAGGCCGAACAAAAAGCCCAGCAGGCCGAACAAAAAGCCCAACAACTCAAGCAGCAGACCGCCCAGCTTGCACAAAGCCGCTTGGCAATGCAAGCCCAGTTAGAAAGCGTTCAGCGCGCCCTGACCGGGGCAACACAGCAGCGCGAAGAAGCCCGCCAGGCACGCGACGCCGCCTTTGCCCAGCGCACCCAGCTTTTGCAGCAGTGGCAGCAAGTTCGCCAGCAGCTGATCGCCGCTACCCAGCAGCGCGAAGCCGTGCGTGCTGAGGTCGCCAGCCTAAAGGCCTCTATCAGCAGCCTCAATGCCCAGCGCCGCACCCTGCTTGCCAATAACGGTGCGTTGCAAGCCAGCCTGAACAGCACCCGCGCTGACCTGAGCCGCCTAGAGGTGGACTACAGCCGCACCAACAGCGAACTCAGCGCCAACCGCAACCTTGACCTGGCGTACAACAAAGGCGACTTGGTGTACGCCGACACCGTTGCCAGTGTGCGAAACTTGCCCGCCTTTTTGGTGGCGGCAACGGGCGCGGCACAAAAGCTGGGGGCCCAGGGTAACCCCGCTATACGTCTAACCCCGCCACAGCGCACCGCACTAGAGAGTAAACTGCGCGGCATCAACGGCGGCGCTTTTGTGCAGTGCCGCGCCGCTGTCAACGTGGCAGTAGGCTTTCCTGTGGATCTCAGCTGCGACGCCAAAGCGCAGACTATTTTGTACCGCCGCAACCAGCCTGTTGTGCAGGCCAACATAGAGTTGCAGCGCGGCACCGACGCACTCAGCGCCCAGGTCATCGCGCTGAGCCGCGACGCAGTGCTGGCTCTTACCTCGCAGGGTGTACCGCCCGAATACATCATTGATCACGGCCTGAGTGACACCGAGCGCCTCGACCTGCTGGGCAAACTGGCAGCGGCGAGCGGTAACAAAGCCAGAGTCACTCTTGTCCCCAAAGCAGATGTGCGCCCCGGCAGCCAAGTAGATTTGGTCGCTATCGTGGCAGGTGGAGAATAAGATTCAGGAAGGAAAAAATACGGGTTCCCTGATATGGCGGTATAGGCGGTGACTTTTCTGACTGTGTTGGCCAGACTGTACCAGAATGGAGCGCAGTCCGTATAAGGCGCGACAAAGGCACCTTAGACTAAAAGGCGCCTGATACAACAACGGCGCCTGATACGGATTAGATTTCCACTCCTTTTTCTGCCAGCAGCTCTGCTAACCCTGCCTCATCCAACAGCTTTATTCCTAGTTCATTGGCTTTGTCAAGCTTGCTGCCTGCCGCCTCACCCGCCACCAGATAGTTGGTTTTGCCTGTGACACTGCCCGTCACCCGTGCACCGTGTTGCTCCAGCAGCGCTTTGAGGGTCTCGCGCGGGCGGCTGAGGGAGCCAGTCAGTACAAAGTTAAGCCCCGCCAATTCCTGGGTGCGGGTTTGGGGCGCTTGCTGGGGGTTGAGGCCAGCGGCGCGCAGTTTTTGCAGCGTAGCCTGGGTTTTAGGTAACGCCAGTGCGTCTACCACCTTGCCCGCCAGCACCTTGCCCAGGCCAGGCACGGCTTCAATGGCCTCAGGGGTCGCCGCTGTGAAGGCGTCTAGCGTGCCAAAGGTCGCCGCCAGCGCCTGCGCGTTGCGCTGCCCTACGCCAGGAATGCCCAGGGCGTTGATAAAACGCCACAGCGGTTTGGTTTTGCTCTCTTCCAGTTCGCGCAGCAGGTTTTGGGCCTTTTTTTCACCGCCGCGCTCTAACCCCGATAACTGCTCAGCGCTCAGGGTATACAAATCGGCGGGGCCCTGCACCAGGCCAGCGTCAAGCAGTTGCATAATCAGCTTTTCACCCATACCCTGAATATCCAGCGCGCCGCGACTGACAAAGTACTCTATGGCCCGGAAATCCTGTGCGGGGCACAGCGGGTTGACACAAAAGGTATTGGCATCCTCCTCACGGCGTACGACAGGCTCACCGCAAGCAGGGCAGTGGGCGGGAAACTGGTACGGCGCGGCGTCAGCAGGCCTCTTGTCCAGCACCACGCCCATAATTTGCGGTATTACCCCGCCCGATTTGCGCACCAGTACCGTGTCGCCAATGCGTAAATCCATGTCTTTGATGTAATCTTCGTTATGCAAAGTGGCTTTGCTCACGGTGCTGCCCTCTATCAGCCTGGGCGACAGGTGAGCCAGTGGGGCCAGTTTGCCTGTACGCCCTACGCTGACGCTGATGTCTTCCAGCACCGTTTCTACCTCTTCTACCGGAAATTTATAGGCGATGGCCCACTTGGGCGCGCGGCTGGTAAACCCCGCTTCTTGTTGCAAGTACAGGCTATCTAGCTTGATCACCGTGCCGTCTACGTCAAAGGGTAAGGTAGGGCGCTGTGCCAGCAAGTCGGCGTGGTAGGCGAGCGCCCCCGCCAGGTCAGGTACACGCCGCGAATAGGGACTGACCGCAAAACCGTGTGCGCCGAGCCACTCCAGCGCTTCCCACTGGCTGCTGACCGCCACACTGTCATGCTTGCCCAGGCTGTAAAAAATGGCCTTGAGGCCGCGTGAGCGCGTCACTTCAGGATCTTTTTGGCGCAAGGCCCCCGCCGCTCCGTTTCGGGGATTTTTAAGCAGCGCAAGCCCCAGCTCTTCGGCGCGGGTGTTGTAACTGGCAAAGTCTTGACGCGACAGGTACACCTCGCCGCGCACCTCTAGCTCGCCGGTCAGCCCCGGAAGTCGCTGCGGTATACCTTCAATGGTCAGCAGTTGTGCCGTGACCACTTCACCTACCGTACCGTTGCCGCGTGTGGCGGCCCACTGCAATTCACCATGTTGGTAGTACAAATTGATACTCAGCCCGTCAATTTTCAGCTCACAGGTATAGCTCATGGGGCGCTCTGCCAGGCTTTCAGGCGGCAGATTAAGGGCGCGGGCTAACTTGTCTTGAAAGCCGAGCAGCTCGGCGTCATCAAATACATTGTCCAGACTGGTCATCGCCGTAGGGTGGGTGACGTTGGCAAAGGCGCTGCTGGGCATACCGCCGACGGTGGCGGTGGGGTCAGACACCTGTGCCGGGCCAGTGTCCGCCAAAGGAGAGCGGCTCACCTGCTTTTCCCACTCCTGTATATAGTCTGGATGGGCCTGTGCTAAGGTGCGGGCTTCGCGGACTAACGCATCATAGGCATCGTCGGTGATGGTCGGGTCGTCTTGCTCGTAGTAGCGGCGGTTGTGGTGGGCGAGTTGCTCCATCAGCTCTAGGTAACGGGCCAACGTGGGCAAGGGCGCGTTAGCCACATCATTGGCGGGCGCTGTTATGGTATCAGCTAAAAAGTCACTGGGCTTTTCAGAGTTCATACTCCCAGAGTAGCGCCCTGACTGGGCATTGTCAGCCCCCGTTAAGAAAGGGCTGATATACTGTTTATCTATAGTAACTATTCAACACATCAACGCAGCACTTATGTTGTGACAACGTGGCAACGAAAGAGCGTAGTGTGGACATTTACCTGTCAGTGTGCAACAGTTTCTCAAGTCTAAAACGGCGACCCCTTGAATAGTTACTTTTCGTACGCCCCTCACCCTTACGTCTTAGACCCTAACCCCTGGCGCTTTAGCCGTCCTCACGGAGGAACCATGAAACCCAATACCAAGCAACTGACCCCCAACGTCACCAAAACACTGACCGCCCTGTTTACCCTTAGCCTGCTGGCTCTGTCTGCCACGGCAAGCGCCCAAAGCGGCATCCGCGTGGGCATGGCTTATGACGCGGGCGGTAAGTTTGACAAGAGCTTTAACCAGTCCGCCTATGAAGGAGCCTTGCGTGCCCAAAAAGCGGGCGGCGTAACCTTTAAGGATTTTGAGCCTTCTGACCCCAGCCAGACGGTGCAGGGCATACGCGGCTTTGTACAAAGCGGCTACGACCTAGTGATTGCAGTGGGCTTCGCCAACAATGCCAGCCTCAGCCAGGTGGCCAAAGAAAACCCCGACGTTGCTTTCGGGTTGGTGGATGACATAAGCCCCATGAAGAATGTGGCTTCACTGACCTTTAAGGAAGAGGAAGGTAGCTATCTGGTGGGCTACCTCGCCGCACTCAACAGCTCAACGGGCGTGGTGGGCTTTTTGGGCGGCATGGACATCCCGCTGATTAAAAAGTTTGAAGCGGGCTACCGTGCTGGAGCCAAAGCAGCTAACCCTAAAGTGACGATTATCACCCAGTACATTGGTACCACGCCTGACGCCTGGAATAACCCTGCTGCTGCTAAAAACATTACAGGCACCATGAAAGCCAAGGGTGCAGATATCATTTACGCCGCAGCGGGTGCATCAGGAAAAGGCGTACAGGTATATATGAAGGGCCAACAGTGTTTAAAAGCTGACCAGTTGCCCAAAGGTGTAACCTTTAAGAGTGACAACTTTAAGAATGTACCCAAGAGTGCGTCCTATCAAAAGGCATGCGCGGGAAACACCCGACCAATGTTCTTTATTGGCGTAGACAGCAATCAAAATTACCTGGGTGACTTTGATAACAACCCTGCGACCATGAATCATGCCCTAACCAGTATGGTTAAGCGCGTAGATAATGCCGTATATACCCTGATCATGGATGTAAAAGCTGATAAGTTTAAAGGCGGCTCACGTGTCTTTGGTCTAAAAGACGGCGGTATCAATTACTCCACAGACCAGTACAATAAAGCACTTATCCCCCCCGCACAGATCACCAAAATAGAGCAGATTAAAGCGCAGATTGTCAGCGGGAAGATCAAAGTACCTAGCAAATAAACCTCGGCAAAAGAGGCGCTATACGGGCCCCATTCCAGCACAGCTCAGAAGGGCGCCGACTGTGGTGGAATTTAGCGCAGTCCGTATCATACCGCGAAATCGGAATCCGTAACGAGAGCATTTTGACGGTATTTCCATGTTACTGCGCCGCTACGGACGAGCCTTTACCCACTACACTGCTGCCTATGCTGCTGACCCTTTCTCCCCTACCCGCTGAGTTTGGCCTTGTGGCTGAGCCTGTGCGAGTGGGGGCTTTGGCTACCGCCCATACTGCTGTATCTCAGTTGGCTACGGCTCAAGCGCTTTTGTTGCCTCCTGATGACTGGCCTGTTGCCGACTTGCAAGATCAGCCGCTGCGCTGGGAGCATCTTAAGCTTATACAGCGGGCACGCTTAGCGGGGTTGCCGCTGCTGGCCTGGGGCAGCGGGGCGGCGCTGCTGGGACGAGCGGCGGGCGGGCAGATTGCCACGCGTCACATTCAGGGGCCACTTCAGCTTGATCAAGCCCCTCCCTATGACCTTCACGTTACCGGCGAGGTGTGCCTGTACGCACCGAACATGCAGGTGCTGGCCGCTGTAAGCGGGGTGCCTGCATACTGGACATTGCCGCAAGCCACCGCGCTGATAGACCCGCACCCACAGCCGCAAACCCTGCGCAGCTTGCTCGATCAGTTGCCCGCACCGCTGCGTTTGCCAGCCAGTGCCCTAGAGGCCATAGGCGGCAGTGAGGCACTTGCCCTCATGCTGCATGACTTTTATGCCCAGTGCCGTCACGACCCGCTGCTGGCCCCCACGTTTGCCCAGGTGAGCAACTGGCCCGAACATATGAAGCAAGTTCAGCGCTTTTGGGAAACCATGCTGGGCGGCGGCGAAGATAAACCCTGGCGCGGCAACCTCAACCACATCCACGCGCCTTTGCAGGTGAGTGGCGAGCAGTTGGGGCGCTGGCTCACCCTCTTTACTGGCAGTGCTGAGCGGCACCTTAGCGCACAGGGCGCCGAGCTAATAGTGGCCAAAGCCCAGCAGATGGGAGCAAAACTGGGGAGAAAAAGGTAGATGGTTTACGGCTATGCCTCCAACTGATGGGCCACAGTGATACGGATTCCGATTGATTTGGCGTACTTCCGAATCAATCAGGGCGAATGCGAGTGGGAACAGCATATGGATGCTGACTTGAACCATAGTGCAAATGCCTTTTCAGCGGCATAATTCAGAAGCATCTACGGTAGGCCAAAGAAAGCACCTCCAACATCGCCTTTTGTCCGGGCGTGGAGCACCACTTCAGCTTGACGCTTACCGTGACCCTAAACAGGAGAAAAGTAACATGTTTAACAATAAAACTCAGCAGGCTTTAACCTATACAATCTACAGTCACGTTGATTACAGACACGTTGACCGCCACGCTGGTGGCGTGTGGGTTATTCACCCGCTGCGCACAGGTTCCACGAGTGCCATCACGGGCGCACAGGGCCAATCATGAAGATTCCTTTTTTATCACAACATGCATCCAGCGCCGAGTTACCCAGCGGCGTTACGCGGCCCACCTGGGTGATCATTGACATCGCGGGAACACTGCCGGCACGCCAGCCTACCAGCCCACTGGCGGCGCTGATGAATAAGGCCGAGAGCCTAGAAAGCCTGCAAACCAAGCTTGACAAACTTGCCAAAGCAGACTGGCTACACGGCGTTTTGCTGCGCTTTGGCACCTATGAAGGCGGCTACGCGACTGCCAGCGCCATAGCGCAAATGGTGGAGCGCTTTGGGCGGAGCAACAAACGTACGGTCAGCTATTTGCCGCACATCAGCATGCCTAGCCTGCTGGCTGCCAGCGGTGCGCAGGAAGTGGTGGCACCCGAATCGGCAGAGGTGATGCTCAACGGCTTTGGGGCCGAGGTAACGTACCTGGGTGAGTTTCTCAAAAAGCACGGTATAGAGTTTGAAAACCTACGTATTCGCGAGTTTAAGTCGGCGCTCACCCGCTTTTCGCAAGACCACATGGACGAGGCGCAGCGCCTGCAAACCACCGAACTGCTCCGCAGCCTAGAGGACGCTTGGGTACACGACCTGTCGCGCCGCCGTGCGTTGGACAGCGCCGCTGTACGCGCTGTGCTGCACGAGGGTATCAGCAGCGCCGAGCGCCTGCGCGAAGCTGGGCTGATCAACCGCGTCGCCTACGAAGACGAGCTGATTGGCCCCGCTACCCGTCCGCTGAGTGCCGTGCTAGACCTGCTGCTGCCCGCGCCGCAAGACCGCAAAGTGGCCCAGGCGGGGCGCGTGGCGCTGATTCCTGTGGTGGGCAATATCGTAACAGGCAAGTCGCGCCACAACCCCCTGCCTTTACCGCTTATCGGCGGGCAAATGGTGGGCTCAGATACTGTCATCGCCGCGTTCAGGCGGGCCAAAGACGACAAAACCACCAAAGCCATTGTGCTGTATGTTGATTCGGGCGGCGGCTCAGCGCTGGCCTCTGACCTGATTTGGCGCGAGATAGCCACCAGCCCAAAACCCGTCGTCGCCGTGATGGGCAGCATGGCGGCTTCGGGCGGCTACTATGTACTCACCCACGCGCAGCATGTGGTGGCCTCGCCCTACACCATAACGGGCAGCATCGGCGTGGTGACGGGTAAGCCTGTCTTACAGGGCTTTAACACCCGTCAGGGTTTTCATGCCGAGCAGGTCAAACGCCAGGAAAATGCCCTGCTACACAGCAGCGCCACACCTTTTAGCGACTCGCAGCGCCGCGAAATTGAGCGCAGCCTAAGCGAGGTGTACACCCGCTTTATCAGCCGCGTAGCCCAGGGCCGCAAGATGAGCCTTGAGCAGGTAGATGACCTGGGCAAAGGCCGCGTGTGGAGCGCGCCGGATGCACTTTCACGCGGACTGGTAGACGAGCTGGGCGACTTGCAAACGGGCATAGATCGCGCCTGCGAACTGGCAGGGCTCAGCTACAAAGCCCCCGTGTGGACAGCCACACCCAGATCGGCTGGCCTTTTGCCACAACTGGTAGAAGAAGCCGCCGCCCTCAGCCTGATGCCGCCTTTTTTAAATGACCAGGCGCTCTTATGGCTAGATACGGGGCTAGAATTGAAGTAATACGGACTGCGCTTCTTGCTGGCAATAGGCTGAGGGCGGCCCAACGAGCGCCCTCAGGACGGCTGGTAGCTGACCGCGCTAGACTGCGGGGCGTGATAGACCTGGTTGTTCGCAAAATGCCGCCTGCCGGTCTGCGCCCAGCGCTACGGGCCAGTCTGGGAGCCGTTATGGCACACTTTGGCATGGCTGACCGCGAGGTGACGGTGGTGCTGGTGGGCGACCGTACCATTCGCGCACTCAAGCGTGAGCACTGGGGCGAGGACGCCGCCACCGATGTGCTTAGTTTTCCTACCTATGAGCCAGGCGATCCCTTTATTCCGCCGCATCTGGGTGACATTATCATCAGCCTAGACACCGCCCAGCGCCAAGCCGAGGCGCGGGGGCATTCGCTTACCCGTGAGGTGGCGCTGCTGGCCTCGCACGGCATGACCCACCTGGTCGGGCATGACCATCCTCACGCTGAAGGTCTGGGCTTTGAAGAAGGCGCACAGGGAGAGGAGTGGCAAGTCTTCCACGTTGCTTGGGACGTAGCTCGCGCCGCCTTACCCGCCGGCGTATGACGAACAACCCCGGAAACAACAAGCCTCACCGAGGTGGCTCAGCGCGCAGCCCTCGGCGCTGGTGGCGCTCGGCGGGCTTTGCCTGGGAAGGGCTGGTGCTGGTGTGGAGTACCCAGCCCAACTTTAGGATAGAGGTGTGGGCCACCGTGCTGGTCAATGTCGTGGCCTGTTTGCTGCGCGCCGACCTCGCCCCGATACTGCTGTCTTGTGCGCTGGTACTTACGCTAGAGGTAATCAATACCTCGCTTGAAGCCCTCACTGACCTGATAAGCCCCGACATTCATCCGCTCGCCAAAATTGCCAAAGATACGGCAGCAGGTGCGGTGCTGATTGCCAGCATGTTGAGCGTACTGGTGGGCCTGAGCGTGCTGGGGCCACCGCTGTGGCAGCTGCTGGGCTGGTGAACTGGGCTGATGGGGAGATAGACACATGGAGATGCAGACATGAACGTTCTAGCCCCAACACCACTGCCCCACTGCCGCTCAGCTTGAAGCTCGCTCCCTGAACCTGGCTCTCACCTATAGCCTGCCCACACGCACTACAGTCGGCAGCGATGCTAGAAGGTGTGCTGGCCCTGCTGGGCGAATATGGCAATATACTGCCGCGCTATACCGGGCCGCGCTGTTTGGTGGAGCGTCAGGTGGTGGGCGGCTGCGACCTTTGCGCTGTGAGTTGCCCGCATGAGGCGGTTGAAATTATGGGTGGGGTGAGCATAGACCCAGAGCGCTGTACGGGGTGCGGTCTTTGCGTGCAAAGCTGCCCCACCGGGGCACTGGAATATGACCTGCTGCCTGTCCTCAATATGGTGCGTCAGCAAGGGGAGCAGTCACTCCCCGTCGCTTGCGCCCAAAGCGGCGTGGGCGGCGAAGTTCTGCCGTGCTTAGGCCGTGTTACGGTGTCAGCGGTGGTGGCGGCAGGCGGCTGGGACATGCCCCTGACCTTGCTGCACGGCGAGTGCCACACCTGCGCGGTAGGCGGCCCAGACGTACCTGAGCGGCTGCAAAGCGTGGTGGACAGTGCCCAGGCCCTGCGGAAAGTTACAGGCCGGCCCACCCGCGTAAACATTCGGGGCGCCGAGGCGGGCGAAACGCAGGCCCATCACAGGGTGTCGCGGCGCGGCCTGTTTGGGGCGCTCGCCCGCCAAGCCCGCGAGGTGGTAGCCCATACCATTCCCGAAAGCCCGCTGCCCTTTGTTGACTGGAGCATCCCCGAAGAGCGCCGACCTGCCGAGTGGCTATGGCGCAAAAAAGCGCTGCGGCCCGCGCCAGCGCCCACACAGCCACTACCCTGGCCTGCGCCGCGCATAGCTCCAGGCTGCATAGATTGCCCCGTGTGCGCCAATGTCTGCCCCACCAGCGCCATCATCCGCGAGCTGGATGTCAGCGGCACCCTCACCCTGCACCTGGACTTGCAGGCTTGTACAAGCTGCGGCGCGTGCGCTAGGTCATGCCCGCCGCAGGTTATCAGCCTAGAGAGTGACTTTACCGAGCAGGATTTTGGCGCACCTGTGCTGCTCTATACAAAGAAGGTGCAAGAGTAGGGTTTATACGGCCTACACCTGATACACACGGCGCTCTACTCCAGCACAGTGTGTATTAGGCGGTTAAGCCCTCAGCGCGTTACTTTAGATACGGCGCAAAGTTAGCAACGTCTGACGCTACGGGGTTGAGCAGCGCTTTACCTAGCAACAGGTTAAACATAATTTTCTCAGCCCCTACATTTCGCCCGCCGCTCATAATTTTAGCGTCGCCGCTGAGCAGCAGTTGATTTTTGGTTGGCAAGGCCACCAACTGGTCAGCGGTAGCCGAGGGCCGCTTGGTCTTCACGTCACCCACCGCCGTCACCGCGCCGCTGCGGGTGTCTACGGTGATCGTCCGGGCACTGAGGCCCGCTACACGCTGGTCAGAATAACTGAGGTTGCCTGTCGCCGTCACCTGAAACTGTTTGGGGCTATACACGATGTTGTCGGCGTGCAGTGTGCCGCCCTGACGCGTGCTGAGCTTGGCATCTATAGCAGTGATGGTGTCGCTGCGTACACTGATGGTACCCGCCACCACTTTAACCCCCGTTTTATTATCTTGGATGGTACCGCCCTGCGGCATTTCAGTAGCGCCCGTCGCCAGATTGAGCTTTTGCTCGCCTTTGGGGGTAATTTCTAGCCCAAACGCCGAACCTGCCTGCGCACAAAGAACATTGAGGGGTAACAGTACGGACAACATAAGAGTGAACTTGAACTTCATAGTCTATAGCTTAGTATACGCAGCTGACCTGGCCTTGACGATAAGGCAGCAACAGTCCTCACGTTGGAGTGATAGGGCGATACGGGCGGGCCTGTGCGCTGACCAAGAAAGACCGTAAAGCACATTCAGGCCCGCCAGGTAAGCGCTACGGCCACCAGAAGTGGTCAAGTGCACCTGCTTCTCTCCCCCATTCAAACAGCCTGTCCTACTTTTAGGCGCCCTACTCTCAAGTGCCCTACTCTCAAGTGCTCAGTCGCGCTAACTTAGGCACTATGAACTTAGGCACCGTGAACTTACCCAGCGCCCACCCTGACGGCCTGCCCGATACCTTTGACGTGGTGGTGCAGCCCGCACAACAACTCAGCGGCACGCTGCGCGCCCAGCCCAGCAAGAACTACACCACGCGCTACCTGGTCGCCGCCGCGCTGAGTGAGCAGCCTGTACGGGTGATAGGCGTGGCGCAGAGCGAGGATGCTCAGGCCCTCCTGCGCTGCTTGCAGGCGTGGGGGGCGCGTATTACCCTCAGCCACACGCCGCAAGGCACAGAGGCACTGGTACACGGCTTTGGGGCGCGGCCCAAGGCAGGCCAAACGCTGGATGTAGGCAACGCCGGTGCGGTAGCACGGTTTTTGATGGCGCTGTCGGCCCTCACCACCCAGACCCGCTTTGTCACCCCCTACCCCGGCTCACTGGGCAAACGGCCCCAGGGCGACTTGCTCACGGCCCTGGAGCGTTTGGGCACTTCGGTGCAGAGTACAGACGGACGGCTGCCCGTTACCCTTTCAGGCGGGCAGATTACAGGCGGGCCGCTAGAGGTCAGCGCCGAACAGTCAAGCCAGTACGCTTCTGCGCTGATGTTCCTGGCACCACTGCTGCCACGCGGCTTGCAACTGCACCTGACGGGCGACATCAAAAGCCACGCCCCGCTGCGCCAGACGCTTGACACTCTGCGGGCTTACGGCATTGCGGCCCACGCCAGCGACGATCTGCGCCACATTGACATCGCAGGCGGACAACACTACCAGGCGAGCGAGGTCATCATCCCTGGTGATTACCCCGGATCAGCGGCGATTTTGGTGGCGGCGGCGCTTCTTCCTGGCGAGGTGAGTATCAGCAATTTGCGCCCAGACGACCTTCAGGGCGAAAGTGAGGCAGTGGGCGTGCTGCAGGAGATGGGGGCCAATATCGTATGGCAGGGCGACACCTTGCAGGTGCGCGGCGGCCAACCCCTGCGGGCGGTGAGCCGCGACGCCGACATCTTTACTGACGCGGTGCAGGCCCTGAGCGCCGCCGCCGCCTACGCCCAGGGCCAAACCCACTGGGCCAATGTGTACACCCTGCGCCTCAAAGAATGCGACCGCATCAGTGACACCCGCGCCGAGTTGCAGCGCCTAGGCCTAGTCGTTAGTGAAACCAGCGACAGCCTGAACATCACCGGTCAGCCGCGCATTGCGGGCGGTGTCGCCACAGACGGTCACGGCGATCACCGCATGATTATGATGCTGACTGCTGTGGCCCTGCGCGCTGATCAACCCATACGCATCACAGGAGCGCACCACGTCCGCAAAAGTTACCCGCTGTTTTTTAGACACCTAGAGGCGTTGGGGGCCAGGTTTGAGTATCTATCACAAAGCTCAGCAGGCGCTGGGCCATTGCCGGGCCAAGCAAGCTCGCCTGAGCAAAGCGGCGACAATAGCAGCCCCTAAACTCAGCAGTACCGCTTTGCGGCTTGGCTGCCTATGGCTTGCTCTTCTAAGGCTGAACCTCACCCGCGCACATTTGATACAGACTGTGCTGGAATGGAGCGCCGTCTGTATCAGGTACTCAGACATCTAACCTCCTGAGCTGCTAGAATGCTATGCTATTTCCCGGCGTGACCCGCTGTATTACGGCCCCGACAAAATTGTGGCAGTGGCTTGGCAACCCTTTTATCTAACCCCAAAGGAGCATTCCTTGCAAAACCTGAAAGTCATTGGCGCCCGCGAGCACAACCTCAAAGACATCACCATAGAGCTGCCCCGCAACCAGTTTATTGTGATTACTGGCGTGTCGGGGAGTGGTAAAAGCACGCTGGCCTTTGACACCATCTATGCCGAGGGTCAGCGCCGCTATGTGGAGTCACTCAGCGCCTACGCCCGCCAATTTTTGGGCCTGATGGAAAAGCCCGATGTTGATTCTATTGAGGGCCTGTCACCTGCCATCTCTATTGACCAAAAGACGACCTCGCACAATCCGCGCAGCACGGTGGGTACTGTCACTGAGATTCACGATTATCTGCGGCTGCTGTACGCCCGTGCAGGTACGCCCTACTGTCCTATCTGTGGGCGCAAAATCGAGCGGCAAAGCCCCAGTGAAATCACTGACAGGCTGCTTGCTGACTTTGCTGACCAGCGTGCTGTGGTGCTGGCCCCAGCGGTGCGCGGGCGCAAGGGCGAATACCGCAAGCTGTTTGCCGACATCAAACGCGAAGGCTACTCGCGGGTGCGGGTAGACGGCGTGCTGTACGAACTAGAAGAAGCCGAGAAGCTCAAGCTAGAAAAGTTTGAACGGCACGACGTTGATATTGTCATTGACCGCATCACCGTGCGCGAATCTGACCGCCAGCGCATCGCGGAGTCGGTAGAGCTGGCCCTCAGGCGCGGCGAGGGGCTGTTGCGGATGCTGTTTCCTGACACGGGCCATGAGGAGCTGTACTCTGAAAAGTTCGCCTGCCCCGAACACGGCAGTGTGCTAGAAGAACTAGAGCCGCGCAGCTTTAGCTTTAATAACCCTTACGGCGCCTGCCCCGACTGCGCGGGCCTGGGGAGCAAACAGGAGTTTGTGCCTGAACGCTTTATAGACGACACGCTGAGCGTCGCTGACGGGGCCATTTTGCCCTGGAGTAAAAAAGGGGCTTCGGGCGGTATCTATTACTGGGACAAACTGGTGGCCCTGGCCCAGCACCTTGATATTGACCTTAAAACGCCCTGGCACAGCCTCACGGCTGACCAACAGCACGCCCTACTCTATGGCCCTGGTGAACCCTTTGAGGTGACGTACAAACGCGGGGGCAAAGAAGTACGCTTTTTGACCGAGTACGAAGGCGTAGTGGCCAACTTGGAGCGGCGCTTTGCCGACACCGAGAGCGACTTTATGCGCGAAAAGCTGGAAGAATGGATGGAGTTGCGCCCCTGCCCCACCTGCGGCGGCACCCGCTACAAGCCAGAAATCCTGGCGGTGCGGGTGGGCGGCTTGAACATCGCCCAAACCAGCGGCATGAGCGTGCTTGAGGCCCAGGACTTTTTTGCTGCGCTTCAGGTGGGAACACTCAACCACGCACAGATTCAACCCTTTTTGCCCCACCATCAGGGCGGCAGTAGCGCAGTGGCCCCTCCGCATCACTACGAGTATCAGCTGAGCAACTTTGGCGCGGCGGTGGCAGCCCCGATTATCAGGGCGATACACACCCGTCTCACCTTTTTGGTAGACGTGGGGCTGGATTACCTCAGCCTTGACCGTACGGCCAACACCCTGTCGGGCGGCGAGGCGCAGCGCATCCGTCTGGCAACCCAGGTGGGTAGCGGCCTCACTGGAGTGATGTATGTACTCGACGAACCCAGCATCGGCCTGCACCCTAAAGACAATGCCCGCCTGATTGCTACCCTTAAACGCCTACGCGACCTGGGCAATACCCTGCTGGTGGTTGAGCACGACGAAGACACCATGCTCGCCGCCGACTACCTAATTGACATGGGCCCAGGTGCGGGCATACATGGCGGCCAGGTTATCGCGGCAGGCACACCTGAGGAGGTACGCAACCACCCCGACAGCCTGACAGGTAAGTACCTGCGCGGCGAACTGGGCATTGCCGTACCCAGCCAGCGTCGGCGCGGCAACGGCCTACACCTGCAAGTCCTGGGGGCCACTGAGCACAACCTCAAACATGTTGACCTGGATATACCGCTGGGTACCATGACGGTCATCACTGGCCCCAGCGGCTCAGGCAAAAGTACCCTGATCACCGATATTTTGTACGCTACCCTGGCCCGCGACCTGAACGGCGCGCGTACCTCGCCAGGTCACGCCCGCGCTATCACGGGCCTTGAGCATCTGGACAAAGTGATAGAAATTGACCAGTCACCGATAGGCCGCACACCTCGCAGCAACCCCGCTACCTACACGGGTGTATTTACCGAAGTGCGCGACCTGTTTACCCACACCCCAGAAGCCCGCAAGCGCGGCTACCTGGCAGGGCGCTTTAGTTTTAATGTCAAGGGCGGGCGCTGCGAACACTGCAAGGGCGACGGCGTGATGAAGATAGAGATGAACTTTTTGCCCGATATTTATGTGCCTTGTGACGTGTGTAAAGGGGCCCGGTACAACCGAGAAACCCTGGAAGTCAAATACAACGGCAAGACGATTGCCGACGTGCTGAACATGACCGTAGAAGAAGCACACCTCTTTTTTGAGGCGATACCCCCCATTGAGCGCAAAATGCAGTTGCTGCTTGACGTGGGGCTGGGCTACATGCGTATCGGGCAGCCTTCTACCACGCTGTCGGGCGGCGAGGCGCAGCGCATTAAGCTGGCAAGTGAGTTGGCAAAACGCGCCACAGGCCGCACCATTTATATTCTAGATGAACCCACTACCGGCCTTCACTTTGAAGACGTTCGCAAGCTCATGCTGGTACTCGAGCGCCTGGTAGAGGGCGGCAACAGCCTGGTTATCATTGAACACAACCTAGACGTGATGAAGTGCGCCGACTGGATAGTGGACTTAGGCCCCGAAGGTGGCGTGCGCGGCGGGGAGATTGTCGCGGTGGGTACGCCCGAACAGATCGCCGCTCACCCCAGCAGCTACACGGGCGAATTTTTGCGTACAGTAAAAGGCCTGGTGCCGGCTGCTCAGCCTGCTGCCACCAGCAAAGCACAGAAAACCCCTGCCAAAGCTAAGGCGGCCGCTACAGCTACCCCCCAGTTGACAGCCAAGACTTCCAAAAAGGCACCAACCCAGCGTAAGGTAAAAGAATGACCGCGCCCCTGTCTTCTCCCACCTCTTCTTTCAAGCCGCGCTTTAATCCCCAAAAGCGCCACCGCAACTTTGTCTTGGCGATGTGGGTGCTGGGCCTTGTCACCCTGGGGGCGCTGGTTTTGGTATTGAACGCGCCGTATTCCTGGATCATCAAGCTCATGGTCTGGGTGGTGCTCACCTATATCGCTGACGAGGCGGGCAACTGGTTTGGTTACCTGGCTATTCCGCTAGGGGCTATTCCCTTTTTTCTTACCACCATGCCCGAGCAGTGGTACGTGGTGTTTCCACTGATAGCGTCGGCACTCACCGCCAGCCTGCTGCTCAAACATGCGGGCGGGCTGCTGGTGCTCCCCTTTGCGGCGGCGGCGTTTGCGGCTCCTATTATTCTGGCCACCAAACTCACCCCGCACCTAGACCCCAGCATCACCTTACTAGGCAACCACACCTTTGAGCAACGGGCCTTTTTGGCGATGGGCATAGGCTTAGGCATCAGCCTGCTGCGCCAAGTGATAGAGCTGAGCAAGAACGCTAGCCGCCGCCGCCCCTCGGTCGTGGTGACCACCACCAGCCTGGTGATCGGTGACAAAAAGGTGCAGAAAGTAGAGAAGGTAAAGAGTAAATAGGGTTGATACAGAGTCTGAAAGGTTTAGCGCCGCAGGCGTAATGCGTAAAAGCGGCGGCTCGCTGCCAGCGCAAGCAGCAACGTCGCCACCGCGCCGGTCAAGGCTTCGATCACAGGGTTCACGGCAGTATCATGGCGGTATGAATCCGCTGATGCAGCTCCTCAACCTAAACAGGCCCACCGTTCTGGCACCGATGGCGGGCGGGATCACCACGCCGGAACTGGTCGCCGCCGTGTCGGA